>JAIOSJ010000144.1 GCA_021107705.1 Thermoanaerobaculales bacterium
AGCATCGCGTAGAGGGGAATCTCTTCAAGCCGGTCGGTTTGATGGGCCCGCAGGACCTGATCCATCTGAACCAGCGCCATCTTGTCGGGCCGAAGGGCGCGATACAAGGGGTGGACGCCGAGTTTTTCCACAACCTCTCGTCGTCCGACGATGATACCGGCCTGAGGTCCCCCGAGGAGTTTGTCCCCCGAAAAACAGACGATATCGGCGCCGGCATTCAGCAATTCGGCCACGGTCTCTTCGTGCGGGAGACCCCAACGACGGAGATCGTGCAGGCATCCGGAACCCTGGTCAACGATGAACGGCAGACCGTGATCGTGGGCCAGAGCAGCGAGACTTTCGGTGGAGGGTTCGGCGGTGAAGCCGACAATGCGGAAGTTCGACTGATGGGCCACGAGGAGAGCCGCGGTCTCGCCGCGAATGGCGCCCGCGTAATCGTGTAGATGGGTGCGGTTGGTACAGCCGACTTCCACCAGCCGGCAACCGGCGGCTTCCATGACCGCCGGTAGGCGAAACGAACCTCCGATTTCGATCAACTGGGACCGCGAAACCACCACCTCGCGACCGAAGGTGAGGGCGTTCAGGATCAACAGTAAGGAGGCGGCATTGTTGTTCACCATGACGGCACTCTCGGCGCCGCAGACCTGTGCGATTCGCTCTCTCAAAGGAGCAAGCCTTTGACCCCTCTTCCCTGTTTCAACGCTGTATTCGAGGGCGAGGTACCCATCGAGAAGACCGGGTTTCGCCGGCGACATCGGGGCGCGGCCGAGATTGGTGTGCAGCATGACCCCGGTTGCGTTGATAACCGAGGCGTACGCCGGCGCCTCGGTGTATTCGAGTCGAGTGAGAACAGCTTGTTCGACGGCTTCACTTTCAGGGGAAGTGGCATCTCCGTTTTCGATTGCCCGACGCACTTCTTCCAGGACATCCCTGCAGGCTGCAGTCAGGGCGATTCTGCCCCATCGGTGCAGAGCCTCTTCCAGGCGGGGTGAGTTCAAAAGTCGGTGGACCGCAGGCAGATCGCGCAGTGATTCATTCACATTGGCATTGTAACCGGTACTGGGTTCTTGGCCCGAGGGGTATAATGCGTCATCGGGAACCGACGAAGGATCTCGTAAGGGGAGATTGGTCACAGAGGCATGGAAGGCGCAAACAGGATTATCCAGCTCGAAAATAATTTACGGGAGCTCATTACCCGGTGGGAGAGATATTTCGGCGGCGACCTCAAGTTGCCGCCCCTCCGGGAGAAGGAAATCCTCAGCCGTCGATTGCGGCTTCTGAGCGAACACGGCCCGCAACGGTCGGCGGATCGTTTTCGACTTGACCAGCTGCAACATCGATTCATGACCTACGCGATGAACTGGGAGAGGATGTTGCGAGAGCGCGAGGAAGGGATTCGAAGGTTTGTTCCCGGCCGGAAGCCGACGAAGGAACCTGTGGCGGTAGGCGAAAAACAAAATCCGGCCAACACTTTGCCCGGCAGGTCCGTAGACGAGAGCGGGGCGGAGGCATTATTCGTCCGCTGGAAAGAGGCCAAGGAGAAAATCGGCGAGGAAGTACGCGTTGACCAAAAGACCTTTGGCACCCAGATCGATGATCAGCGTCGGCAGCTCGAAGAAAAAATTGGACGGCCGGTCGAATTCGATGTCAAGGTCGAGGATGGCAAGGTCAAGCTCACAGCCAGGCGGATAGATCGAGCAAACAGTGAGGAGAAGTGAAATGACGTTTAGGGCGTGGTTGACATGCTTTGTTGTAGTCGGAATCGGATTCGGCGCCGTTCTCAATGGGTATGGGAAGGAACCCGTCTTCGTTCGGTGGTTGGTGGCCGACGATCCGGGTGACGAGACTATTCGCGCCTATTGGGAGCGATACGATCGAGAGGAACTCTCGGCGAACGAGATGGTAGACCTCGGCACGATGCTGTTTTATCGAGGTTATCCAAAAGATGCCGTTCGGCTTTTCGAGGCGGCGTTGGATGAGGACAAGAAGCTCGAAGAAGCCTGGTTCAGAATCGGGCTGGTCGAGCACCAACAGGGAAACCATAGGCAAGCCCGAATGGCCTACAAGAAATGTCTCCACCTCTTCAAAGGCCACGGCTGGTGCAACTTCTATCTCGCGCTGCTTGAGGAGCAGGACGGCAACGCGAAGACAGCGATGGAATACTACCGCCGGGCCTTTCGATACGCACCGGCTCTCGCCGATCCCGACACGAACCCGGAGTTGGCGAGTTCTGAGTTGTCCGTGGGCGCTTGGCTGCAGATGGCCCGTGACCGGGCCTTCAAGAAAGCTCTGCCGATGCCCTATCTGGATTCCCAACAGGTAAAGAAAGTACGGGCATCCTACGATAACGAGAAAACTGTGCCGGGTAATGACGAGAAGCCGGCTCGGAAAAAGATGGTTTTGTCGAAGGAGGCGGCTACGGTTGCGCCTAAGTCTGTAGTCGCGCCGATGTCCGGAGGGGGCAGCGCTGCTGTGGTGTCGGCCAAGGGTGATGAGGCTGCCGAGGAAAAGGTGGTAAAGAAAAAGACCTCTGCCAACCGTCGTCGATCCTCAAAGCCGAAGCAGCGGCAGCCCGCGCCAAAGTCCGGTCCTGCGAGCGATGATCAGCCCTTGGGCCATCCTGATCAGCCTTTCGGTCTTCCGAGTACGAGCAGCGTTTCGTCAGAGGGGGGCTTTTAGTTTTTAGACGTTGAAACGAAAATGAACAACGTCGCCGTCGACCACTTCGTGGGTCTTCCCCTCGAGCCGCAGAGTGCCTGCCTTGCGGCACTCTGCTAGAGACCCAGCTTGCAGCAGATCATCATGGGCAACGACTTCGGCTCTGATGAAACCGCGTTGAATATCCGAGTGGATGGCGCCGGCGGCTTCAACTGCCGGTGTCCCTTCTCGAATCGACCAGGCACGACACTCATCTTCACCGACGGTGAAAAAGGAAATGAGGCCCAGGAGATTGTAGGACTGGTTGATGATTCGGTTCAGGGCGCGGTCCTCAAGCCCGAGATCCTCCATGAAAACTGCGGCATCCGCCTCCTCGAGTTCGGCGAGCTCTCCCTCGAGGGTGGCACAGGCTGAGGTGAAAGCCACCGCTGAACGATCGAGCCAGGTTGCCCATGACGGGTTTTTGAAGGGATTGGTCCCCACTTCATTCTCGTCGAGGTTGACGACGACCAGAATCGGTTTGAGCGACAAAAAGGTGAAACCGCGCAACAGTTTTTCTTCGTTGTCGGAAAAGCTCTCCTCTCGAAGAGGCCGCCCATCCTCAAGGACCTCAAGGCAGCGCAGCAAGACCTTCTGTTCTCTTTCGAGCTCGGGTGATTGGCGTTTGGCGCGGTCCTTCTTCAACCGTTCCAACCGTTTTTCGACCACCATAAGATCCTGGAGCAGAAATTCTTCGTCAATCCGCGCAAGATCCCTGATTGGGTCGACGGTTGTCAGGGGGTGGGGTACGACATCACTGGCAAAGGCGCGTAACACCACCATCAGCACGTCGGTGGTTCGGAGTTCTGCAATATTGAGCTTCCCCTCGCGTCCCTGTTCGGTCTCGATTCCCGGGACGTCGATGTAACGGATGGTTGCCGGCGTGTGTTTGCGAGGGTTGAAAAGGGCCGAGAGTTGATCGAGCCGAGGATCCGGCACGTGTGCCATTCCGCTTGAAGTTGCGTCGTGGCGGGCGCCACCAGTCTGACCCGTGAGAAGGGTGAAGAGCGTACTCTTACCGCTCGCTGCAAGACCAAGAATTCCAATATTCATCATTCCTCCCGCGCAATCCGGGAGAGTATCAGATAAGCTCCGTCACATCACCGTCCAACCACCTTCAAGCAGCGCACAAACGTCGTTGGGGCGGCCACGAAACCGGCTGGAGTCTGGTGCCAGCCGAGGTCGGCGCCGACCGCGTCAATCCGGTGAAGCAGGTGGGAGAGTGCGCCCCTCAGTTCGACAACCGGCTGAAATCCCTCCACGACGCCCTTGTCGAGCCAGACGCCCGACGTCAAGAGGCGGAATTCATCTTTCAGCAGATTCATGGATACAGGCGCCATCAGCCGCAGGGCGTACAATGACCGTCCTGCACCCCTCAGGAGTTCCGCTGCCGGTATACCGGGGTCGGGCACTACGCGCAGGGCGCTGATGCCGGCTCGCGGGTAATCGCGGTATGACAGGCGTCGCGCGCCGCCACGGGTCGGTTCATCAAAGAGTTGCGCCTCCAGACGCGAGGTCAGGCGATGACGCGGCACACCGTTTTCGAGCAGCAGATGCCGTCTCAAAGGCAGACCCTCTCCGTCACACGGGGCGTTCGAGGGGCAGTCCGACATGCTCGCGTCATCCACCAGGGTCAGGGCCTGAGCGGCGAGTTGCCCGTTTCGGTCGACGAGTTTTGGAATTGGATCTTTGTCCTCCGAACATGGAAGGAAGGCCGGCGCCAAGGCGCCCAGCAGATGGGCGGAAATTTCCGGATGGAAGAGCACGTCGAACAGTCCGCTCCGGGTGGTGATCGAATTTCTCATCAGTAGGGCTCGATCACACATCTGTCGGGCGATCCGGTCGGCATCAAAGATATTGGGATCGGGAACCCAGATCCACTCATAGCACGTCATATCCTGCCTGTCGCGGTGGGCCATTTCAACCAGGACCGAGATGGTTGCGTCCTGATGGGTGGCGACAAAGCCCTCACCCGTGGCCAGGAGCCGGCCGTACTCTCCTTCGTGAAAAACGATGCGACGAACGAGGAGGCGGCGATCAGCGGCTTCCACGATTCCGTGGGTCAGTTTTTCTGCGGCGTGGGCTGCCCAGCCCGATGGAGGCAATGTTCTGGAAACGGTCGTGTCGGTGGTACCGAGGAGCCGGGACGGAGGCAGAGGATCGAAGGGCATTAAGGTGCGAGAGGCCTGAGCCGCCCCCACGGCAACGCGGGCGGCATCGGAGTCTATTCCGGAAGCGGCGCCGAAGCCGGCCTCTCCACGACAGACCGTGCGAACCGCCACACCGGTTTCGTGGACAACCGAGACCTGTACCGGAGGCGTCGGTTCAAATATCAGCTCGCGCGTGGTCGATGCCTTGGCAAAGACCTCCCAACGGGTGGCGTCGGTGTGGACGACGAGGTCCCGCGTCGCAACGGCGGCACGCCGAAGGCGTTCGATGGCCTGGGCGCCCGGCGCCCAAGCCATCACAGAACCTCCATTGTGTGTACCAGGATCGACGGGGCCTCAGAGCCCGTCGGTAGTGGGAAACCACCCTTCATACACCATCCGAGGTGGCGATCCGGCAGGGGGTCATTGCCGATGGAACCATCGATGGCTGAGAGAACTCCGTCAACCGTTCCGGTGATTTCGCAAGGGGAGAGAGGCCGGCGTCGACGGCCATGGCGAATCTCCCACCCCTGCTCGACCCGAATGACCAGCCGGGCGGCGCCTGGGTCCACGGAGGCGCCGGAGATTCGAGTGACACAGAGGCCGTTCCGAATATCGGCCTCAAGGTCCTCTGGAGGGGTCGAGCCTGGGGGTACGACGAGGTTGCTGAGACGGGGCACGGGGGGGGCATTCCAGGAAGCCCGCCTCCCTCTTCCCGGCTCCCGATCCAGAACTGCGGCAGAAAAGCGGTCGCACAAAGCTCCCCTGACGGCGCCGTCCTCGAGCAGAGTTACGGCCTGAGCGGGAACACCTTCGTCATCACAACTGAAAGCGCCCGGCAAATCAAAACGTGTCGGGTCGTCGATGACGTGCAGATTAGAAGTCGAGACGGCCTGTGAATTTAGCTGGGCCAATGGAGATGCCCCGCTCGCCAAGAGGTCGCCCTCAAGCAGGTGACCGACGAGTTCGTGAACCAACACGCCCGTCGTGCCCTTCGAGAACAAGACCGGTACCGCGTTATCGCTCTGTGGATGCCATGATCTATGAGAAGCCCTTGTCATGATCAGTGGCGCCAACTCCTGGAGAGGTGGATGATTCCAAGTTGTGAGCAGGGTTGTTCCTTCTTGCAATCCTGTCTCGATCCGCACCAGCAGGGGCGCCCGAATCTCATGCCAATTTTCTGGTCTGACGACGACGGCCCGGCGCAGGAGAAGGTGGATCGTCATCTCCGTTGGTGAGCAGAGGTCGATCAAGGTCTCGGCTTCTTCCCGCCAGCCCCGAGGCACGTCGAGTTCGGGAGAGGGCAGCGGTCTCTGCAACCGGAGATCACGGGCATCGAAACGATCCTGGAACAAACGGGCGATGGTTCGTGGTGAGATCCCGGTCGCGGCCTCGATTTCGAGGCGGCCAGGTGTTCGCCAACGAGCCGCGGCCCCTTCGGTCCGACATTCCTCCAGCCGGCGAATACCGTGTCCGGAATGGAGCCGAAGCTCGAGGCGGCGTTCAAGATAGAGATCTTCAAAACCGGTATCCTCCTCTTTCCCGTGCTGACACCAGGTCGCGAGTTCGTCCAACCAATATCCGTCAAAGACGTTTTCCTTACCTTCGTTTTTCACGGCGTCATCCTATCCCGGATAAGATCTGTTGGGAACGGGTTAGAATGACGGGCGGCTGACTGCGTCTTGCTGTACCGATCAATTTGGTTCGGTTTGACCATCAGCTTTGGTTCTCCACATGGTGTGAATCAATATCGGAGGAGACTTCATGAGCCGAGATGTTATTAATGCTCTTGACGAGCGTCTTCGGGCCAACCGCGAGGGCGGTGGTCGGGAACGAGCGGAAAAACAACACGCTCAAGGGAAGCTGACTGCTCGGGAGCGGGTCGAACTGTTCCTGGACGAGGGGACCTTCGAAGAGACCGACGCGTTGGTGCAACATCGGTGTACCGACTTCGACATGGAGCAGCGCACAGTTCCGGGTGACGGTGTGATCACGGGCCACGGGCGGGTCGATGGTCGCCCGGTCTTTGTGTTCGCCCAGGACTTCACCGTTTTCGGGGGTTCTCTGTCCGAAAGCAATGCGGCCAAGATATGTAAGATCATGGATCTGGCTCTCAAAGTCGGGGCGCCGGTGGTTGGTCTTAACGACTCCGGTGGCGCGCGCATTCAGGAGGGAGTGGCCTCTCTCGCCGGATATGCCGACATCTTTCTGCGCAATACGATTTCATCTGGGGTCGTTCCGCAGATCTCGGCGATCATGGGGCCGTGCGCGGGTGGCGCGGTCTACTCTCCGGCCATTACCGACTTTGTTTTCATGGTTGAAGAGACCTCGTATATGTTCGTCACCGGACCCGACGTCATCAAGACCGTCACCCACGAAGAGGTCACCAAGGAAGACCTTGGCGGCGCGATGACTCACAACGCGCGCTCCGGGGTGGCACATTTCGCCTCCCGCTCCGACACCGACTGCCTCGCCCAGATTCGCAGGCTATTGTCCTTCCTTCCCTCCAACAACGCGGAGGCTCCGCCTGTAGTGGCTTCTGATGACCCCCCCGACCGGGAGATTCCGGAGCTGGATGATTTCTTGCCGAAGGATCCGAACAAGCCTTACGACATCAGGAAGATCATATGCTGTGCGGGCGACGAGAGGGACTTCCTGGAAGTGCACGAGCACTTTGCCAAGAACATGGTCGTCGGGTTCATTCGCATCGGTGGTCGCACCGTCGGAGTCGTGGCCAACCAACCGGCTCACCTGGCGGGCACTCTGGACATCGACGCCTCGGTCAAGGGAGCACGGTTCGTGCGCTTCTGCGATGCCTTCAACATCCCGTTGTGGATCGTTGAGGATGTCCCCGGGTTCTTGCCCGGCACGGGTCAGGAGTGGGGTGGGATCATCCGCCACGGGGCGAAATTGCTCTTTGCCCTTGCCGAAGCGACCGTTCCCAAGGTCACGGTCATCACTCGGAAAGCTTACGGTGGCGCCTACTGTGTGATGGGCTCCAAACACATCCGAACCGACGTCAACCTGGCTTTTCCCACCGCCGAAATCGCCGTCATGGGTCCACAGGGAGCGGTGAATATCCTCTACAAGAACGAAATTCGAAATGCCGAAGATCAGGCCCGAGAGCGGGAGCGGGTGGTGGATGAGTATCAGGACCTCTTCGCAAACCCCTTTGTTGCGGCCGAGAGGGGTTATCTGGACGAGGTCATTGTGCCGAGGATGTTGCGGCGGAAGTTGGCGGCCGCCTTTTCCCTGCTTGCGACAAAACGAGACACCATGCCGGCGAAAAAACACGGGAATATTCCTCTGTGATTCGCCCTGTATTGCATACGTTGAACCCGGTACTCAGGTCTCATGTCCGGCTGGAGGGCGCTGAGTGTAACCAGATTCACATCGGAGGTGCTCCGTGAAACTGCTCATCGCCAACCGGGGAGAGATCGCGGTTCGCATCATTCGGGCCTGCCGGGATATGGGCATTGGGACTGTTGTGTGTATTCCGAGGTGGACCGCCTTTCACCCCATGTCTTGATGGCCGATGAAGCCCAGCCCATCGGTCCGTCGCCGGCGCATGACAGCTACTTGCGGATCGATCGGATTTTGGAGGCGGCCAGGGCTTCGGGCGCGACGGCCGTGCACCCGGGCTATGGGTTTCTTGCTGAGAATGCCGAGTTCTCGGAGCAGGTGGAAGGGGCTGGTCTCATCTGGGTTGGTCCTC
>JAIOSJ010000072.1 GCA_021107705.1 Thermoanaerobaculales bacterium
AGAGGGCGATGTCGGTCAGGCGGTCACCAATGTCGTATTCGTATTTGGTGACATAGGTGTTTGTCGAGGTCTCTTGCTCTTCCAGGAGGCGAAGCCGACCGAGGGCGTCGGTCACGGTGGTCGTGGCAAGGGTGTCGGCGGTGCTAATCGAGGTGGCGACGTCCCGGGTGGTCGTCGTCGTGGTGTCTCCGGCGAAGGTGGTCTCAAGGTCGGCGCCGTCGGGCCTGTGGACGAGGGCGGCTCGACCCAGGCCGTCGAGCTGGGTCTCAGTCCAGTCCCGCCAATTCGCCTCCATCGGGCAGCCCGGCCATGAATTACCAACTTCCTCAAGCCCGACACCGCTTTCTTGGGAGTGACTGATTTGGTGCCGGCAGGAAGAAGCGTCAGATTCTCTTGCCCCCAGCATGTAATTCGACCCTGATAGAAAGCTCACCGTTGAGGTGGCCTGGATTCTCGATCGAACCGGCGACCAACACTTCAACCTTCTCCGGAAGGAGAAGATCCTTCAGGCTGGGGCTGTAAAAAAAGTCTTGACCACCTGATCCCCATGAATCCCAGTCCTTCGCTAGATTCCCACTGAATGAGCTGAGGATCTCACCACCGTTTGGCACGCGCAGCTCAACTGACACGAAAACACCCGATTGGTTTAAGGCGGTCCACTCCACCTTTTTGACGACATTCGATCCACTTTCGTGAGGACCGGCTTCGAAAATGACCTGCACTGTGTACTCTGATGAAGGCAAGCCGTCGAGGGTCCAGGCGCATGAGCTGCCTTCTTCAACGGGGCAAGGATTTACCCTGGCAACAAACCGAGGGTAATAGCTGCCCTTCCCCCAATCCCCGAGAGAACCGCCACCAAGGTCCTTGGTGACCAGCTCCCTTTCCTGACAGGCGCTGAAACAAATGATGACGATCCCCAGCGCCACAATTGGCGGGATCAATACCCAGGAAGAACGTCTCTTCCGGGTATTCGAGAGACCATTCAGGCGAAACACAGAGTTTCGAATCCTCGACCTAGTCATTGTTTCGCCCTTTGTGCCGCCATCTGTTGTTTCATTCGTTCCTCCCACGCTTCCGTATCTCCCTCATTTCCGGGTGAGACCTTGATCTGGATGGGATCGCCCCACCCGGGCACAGGGCCCATAATCGGCTCAAGGGTGCCCAGATCGGGGGTGTGGAGTATGCGCCGGAGGGTAGCGAGACGCACGGCGTGCTCGGCTGTTTCAAGAGGCAGCATTTGGTTATAGAAGGCGGAGGCGCTACTTTGTAGATTTCGTTTCTCCCGGTAGGAGGGAGGATGAAGCCGACCCATCGCCACAGAATTGCAGCACTGCCCCGGACAGCCTCGCGCCGGTCCATGCCGTGACGAGAGGGGAACCGTCGTTCGGGATGTGCGCTGCAAGGACGTAGTAGTAGTCCGTAGAAGGATGGGGAATTACCCAAATGAAATCAGAATCAACTTCCCTCCCAACAGGAACCCCGGTATTCTGCAGTTCCTCGCAAAGTGGAGGAATCCCTGCGAGCCTGTTCAATAGGGAAATCTGCTGTGGGGATAGGCAGGGATCCACCTTTTTCGTGATCGGCTTTGGTATCTGAATCTCATTCAACTTATTGTCTGTATTCGCGGGTTGGTCTTGAGATTCCGGGGCGGAGTTCCCACCAAGAAACAGGAACCAAGATCCGATAATCAGAACAAGCGTTGCGATTGTTTTGCCAAACGGAATCTTCATTTTACTATCACCACCGGTGTGCCGGTCGCAGCGCTATACCGAAGCGCGAGGATCACGGCGTTGTTTAATCGTGTACAACCATGTGTTAGCTGACGATTACTCGGCAACGGGCCTCCCAATGGCCGTGGGTCGTTGGAACTCAAGATGTTCGGCTCGAAATGTCGATAACAACACTGTCCCTTTTACTTTTCGTCGTACTTTTCGTCGGAGTCGTCAGGCATGGTACCGCCCGAAAGGCACGGGCTCGAGTAAACTGAGGTCAAGAACTGAGAGAATGGTACCCGCAGTTCCTTGATGTGATACTCGATATGATCGAAGATCTCTACCTCAAGAAAACTCAGCGTCTTAGCAGCGGCCTCAGGATTGGTGTCGAAGGCTTTGTCCAGCTCCTCCAAAAGCGCAACAACTCGATCCTGCGCCGCTACGATTTCTTTCACATGGAACAAGAATTCCCCCAGCTCGCCACGCGTTTCTAGTATAGGTAGTGTTACTTTAGTCATCCGAGCGTCACCCCCACTTGCCTTGCAATCCACTGAATTCGACGCAGGGCGTTCTGCTGCTGTTTCTTCGGCAACCTCTTGGCCACCTTTGCGGCCTTATCCAAAAACGCCTTGATCTCTTTCTTGTGATGATTGAAATCGGGATCCTGATCAGGACCGCCAGCTGAAGCTATCTTGCCAAGATGTGTTTCCGCAGCTCCAATCAGGCCATCAACGCGGTTACTCCTTTGTCTTGTGTTTTCGGCAAGACTAACCGTATTGTCCAAAAGGAGTTCGAAGCTGGATGTGACGGTCTCACTCTCACCCGGAATCTGGTTAATCATGTAACCAATGCCTATGCCAACGACAGCGGCACCGGCCACTGCGCCGCCCGTGGCGGTACTCGCAGCAGCCGCAGTATTGCCTCCCGTCGTTGCCCACCAGGACAACGCGAGGGTCCCTTCAGCTGACCTACCATCTGGATCAATCAACATGATCGGATTATTGAGGGCATATGAGTAACGGTTCCAAGAACCCGACGTCGAAAGGTAGAGACGGAACTCCTCCTGATCCTCCTCGTCTCCAAACTGCAACGAAAGAGCCCCGTACGGGTCAACCGAGGTGAACCTCAACAGCTCCGGCGAGTAGTAACGTTGGTGCATGAAGTCACTTTTCTTCAATCATGAAGTGTCGGAAGTGTCTGACCTGATACCGGCAGATGGCTCTGCTGCGGGAAAGTCGGTATCTGGGTCCTTTCCGGCATTGGTTACACAGCGGCCATCGCGGTAGACAATATCTCGATCCAATAGCCCACGAATATCAACCCTGGGCAACGTGAAATATCGATCGGTGTTGGTGAAATCAAACTCTCCATCACGGCCAGGGGAAACCACGATGTACCCGGCCCCTTGGTCATTTGAGGGATTGAGAATGCGGATATCGTGGCCCCAAGCATCAAGACCACTTCCGATGCTCTTGACGATCGTCGAGATCTCACCTTCTGATAACGGCCCGCCGGAGTTGGCGCACCTACTGTCGAGTGTTTTCGCTATCGCGGCGACACGAGAAAAGCTGTCAATCTGCTTCAATCGCCCCCAACGATTCAATCGCCCGCATGAAAGTAACGGCACCAAAAAAGTACTGAGCAACAGCAATAAAAGAAAACCCTTAGCGTTCACGGTGTAGCCCCATTCTATCTATCAGCGAAACTGTAGCTTTCCATTGACGCGGATGACCTCACTGTTCACAGCTTGAACCTTCAGGGTTTCTTCTTTTTCCGGTTCAAATACAACGGTCGCCCTGACGAGACTGCTGAGTGCCCCTCCCTCCAGCTCGCGCTGCAAGTTTGCGGGCCGGTCGGCGACCAATCCTCTTCCGGGGTTTGATCCCTCGGGTACCACACCACCGGACTCGAGGACGTTGCCCACCGCCGTTGTACAGTTCTCTCTGCTGAATAGCAGGTTGCGCCATATGCTGTCAGTGTCTACACCACCATTTTGGTTGGCGGCGATGAAGTCCAACATCGCGTTGTCTTGATCCGCCGAGGTTCCAAGGACGTACATTCGCACCTCGCGTCCTTGACTGGCGTACTTCTCAAGGAAGCCACCAATCCCGTTCTCGAAACCAAACGAGGTGCCTTGACTGATCCCAGCTGCGCGCCCGTCACGAGTTACATAGGATGCGGAATGCCCTTGGGCTGTAAAGATGTCCTGGAAAATATTCCCGCCAGCGACAGTGAAAACCAACGTCTCCCGACCATCTGGATCCACCAGCTTGATCGGATTATTCAGCACATAACTGTACCGGTTACAGCTCTGCGACGACCCAACCGTCCCCGCCACCGGATCCACACTGACAAACCGCTTGAGCGCAGTCGAGTAGTAACGCGCATGGAAATAATCCAGCTCACTCGACCCCT
>JAIOSJ010000391.1 GCA_021107705.1 Thermoanaerobaculales bacterium
GAAATTGGGCGACGCAGTCGTAGTTGCACTCCGTCGAGGAGAACGATTTGCGAAAAGCACGACAGATGGCTGCCATGCGCAGTCCGTAGCAGATACCTGGTGAGAAATGCGGGCTAACTCAGTCCTCGGCGAGTTTGCTCCACAGCAGCACGCCGGGCACCAATGAAACCGAACCCCAAAGATCGGTCTTTCTTTAACTTCCCAGTATCCTCAAGCCAGGCATGGTTTCGAAAATGGAAACCATTGCTCGTGGAATTCGTTCCAATACTGTTGGTGGGGATGTGGCGTTCGACGTTCTCGCCGGAAAGGGCACCTCTTGAAGTACCACCATCTTGGTATCCCGACGACCGAAGAGCGACCTGGCGAGGTTTTTCTCGAAGAATTCGGGATGTCTGTTGTCGGATTTGAAAACAGCGCTTATGGCGTTGAGTGGTTGCGGTTCGAGCCGGACTCGCCCTTGCCCGAGCTCGTCAAAACCGTGGCTCATGTCGCGTTTGTCGTTGATGACGTCGAGAAGGCGATCGAGGGCAAGGAAGTACTGATCGAGCCGAACTCACCCAGTCCGGGAGTGATGGTCGCCTTCATCGTTGAAAACGGTGCGCCCATCGAGTTTCTCTCCTTCGAATCAGAAAGCCATCTCCTCAACAAAACCATGGATGGAAGCGGAGGTCACAATGAAGAATAGATTTGCGACAGGGCGCTGCTTTTGTGGAGAAATTGAATTTCGTATTACCTTTCCTACCGATTTTCTCGCTCATTGCCACTGTCAAAGCTGTCGAAGATCTCATGCTGCGGCCTTCGTGACCTGGACGTCAGTACCATTGGAACGTTTCGAGTTCATAAAGGGGGAAAACGATATCGCTTGGTATCGATCGTCGGAGTTCATTTTGTGGGGATTTTGCGGGAAATGTGGAAGCTCCATGCTGTATCGAGCAGAGAGAGAGGGGCATCCAGAGAATCCCCGACCCGACCGCATGTACATCAGTGCCGGTTGCCTGGACGCGCTGGATCGTTCTCCTGAAAGTCACGTCAGTTTTGAGGAGCACTCGAAATTGCTCGATGGGTTTAGTGAAATTCCCAAGTATCGTGGCAAGACTGACAAAAAGATCGACTAACTGTCGATTTCAGAAAGACCTGGACGCCATCGCACGCGGGGGCGACCGCAGAGTTCTCGGGAAACTCCGCGAGACCGTCTACGTTCAACTGCGGATTCAGCCTCGTTTTGGTCCCCAAATCAAGAGGCTCAAGGGCTATCAGCCAGAGATCTGGCGGTACCGCATCGGGAGCTGGCGCTTTTTCTTCGAGATCGACGACGAGGCTAAGATCGTGTTCATGACTGCTGCCTCGCATCGCAGTTCGGCCTATTGAACTTCCCAAAGTCTGGCACGACTCCCAGGTCCAGCCGCTGGATCACCTCGTCCAGCCGGAACACGACGTTGAGCATAGGTCAATCGTATCACCAGGCTCAACCCCCTGGGACCGCCGGATGCGTGCCACCCATCCGGATGCGAGGAACCAAATACGCCGGGATGCAGGATACAATTGAGGAGGAGATGACCCATGCGGACTCGCGATACCAAAGTTGAGGTGTTTTTGTCGTTCGAGGAGGAGAACGCTGCGGAACACCGTCGTTTGGCAGCGATGAGCACTGAAGAGCGCTGTAGGGAAATGGCGGTTCTTCAGGAACGGATGTGGGGCCCGGAGTGGACCACCAAACCCATTGAGAAGGTTGCTTCCTGGGAAGATGTGAGCTGGTTTCGAACGCCACAATTTTTGACAATGTAGAGCGGGTTGAGTTTGGTGGGGTTTTGCTCAACATTATCGCGTACGATGATCTCTTGGCGCCAAACGACATTCCGAGAGACCTCGAGATCTCGCCGATGCTGATGAACTGGCGAAGTCTCACCGGGACCGTAAGTAAACCGGGGTTCCACGGAACCCGACAGTGAGGTCCGCCCTGGGAAGGAACGGTCCGTCATTTGTGAACGTGGTACCGCTTTACCGCTTCGGTTTGATTCATTGGACATTGGTTGACAGGCGCAAAAATCAAGGGTAGCCTTTAAAAATGATGGATAAAAACCGATTTCTCGGGAGTAAGATCAGGAAACTCATGACCTTCTTTCCTGCTGTTGCGGTCATTGGAGCCCGACAGTGCGGGAAATCGACTCTTGTACAGGGACTCTATCCGGAATGGAAATACTATGACCTGGAACGGCCGGATGACTACCGGTTGATCACGAGCGACCCGCTGGGTTTCTTCAGCAGGCAGTCGGAAAAGACCATCATCGATGAGGCCCAGCAATTCCCTGAGATTTTCAGCGTCCTTCGCGGGATCATCGATCGCGACCGGTCGGCAACCGGGAGGTTCCTACTGACGGGTTCCAGTTCTCCCGACATCGTCAAGGGGATGTCGGAAAGTCTGGCCGGTAGAATTGCCACCGTTGAACTCTCGACTTTTAAGGCCGCCGAGTTCTATGAGCGCCCCTTTCCCGATGTTTATGAAAGATTGACCGATCGTCAGACGACAATCGAGAACCTGACGGATTGCCGGCAGAAGCTCGAATTGCAGCAGATGTATGACCACTGGTTGGGGGGAGGTTATCCCGAGCCTCGGATCAAGGGGAAGCAGGAACCAGCATTTCACGGGCTATGGATGGATGCATATTTCAATGATTATGTCAGTAGGGATATCCGCCGGCTGTTTCCGAGGATGCAGACCCACAGTTTTCGGCTGCTGATCCAGAGTCTCTCCTTTCAATCGGGCACGATCATCAACAGGTCAACGCTGGCCAGAGCCCTGGAAATCAGCTCAGTGACAGTCCAGGAGTACCTGGAGATACTGCACAGCACCTTTTTATGGAGGACCCTGAGATCCTATGAGCGCAACCCACTGAAAAAGGTTCAGAAGATGCCTCGGGGCTTCTTCAGAGATTCGGGACTCCTCCATCATCTTCTCAAGCTGACCGACGTGGACACCCTCCTGGTCCACCCTTCTGCGGGCGCTTCGTTCGAGTCCTTTGTGATCGAGGAGATCATCAGGGGATTTCAATGCACGATGCAGTCCGGAGTCGATTTTCACTACTACCGGACGAAAGACCGCTCAGAGATCGATCTCATCGTCGAGGGTCCATTTGGCCTGATACCAATCGAGGTCAAGCTGGGTCACAGCATGAGAAAGGGCATGCTCAAGGCCCTCCGGACGTTCCTGAAAGACACTGGTGCCGCCTACGGTATTGTGGTCAACAACTCAGACAAGATAGAGATGCTCGCTGACAACATCATTCAGATCCCGGCGATATATTTTTGACGCGTACCAGTTCAACCTTCGAACGCGTTCGAACCTACTTGGCCCCCGCCTCTTTGAGCACCCTCGCGTTTTCGGAGCATCTCGCCAACTTCGCCATCTGGCGCAATGTGACGCCGCCGGGCAACTCGACCGCGAGGTCTGCATCGGCATCGATAAAAGCCTGCACCAGCTCCGAGGCGCCACACTGCATCACCAACCGGCTGAGGGGCGGTGAGCCTGTACTGTCGCCTTGGTTGACGTCCGCTCCCGCGTCGATCAAGACCTTGCCGGCCTCGACGTGGCCCATCATCGCCGCCGACATCAGTGCAGTTCTGCCGCCGAGTTCCGTGTCAACGGGCATGCCGCCGACGATGAACAGCTTCACAACATCGGCCTTCCCGCGTGTCGCGGCCAAGATGAACGAGTTTGGGTCGAACCGCCGGAAACCCAGTTCCTTGAGTTCGGCCAACACCTCGTTTTTCGACATCCCCGCCTCGGCCGGCTCGACCTGAGGTTCTGTCTGCCGGACGACTCGGATCTCCACCGTGCCGTCCAGCGTCGCCCCAACCTCGCTGTCTTCCGGGGGGGTGCCGACCCTGGCGGCCGGTAACGGCTTGATCGAGGGCAGAGAATATGAGATTTCCAGGTCTGCCCACTCATCGACGACATCGAGACGAACCTCTGCCACCTCGCCCCAGTAGGCGTAGGTTTCAGTGGTGACACCCCAGCGCATCGAAAACCCCTCCCACGGGTTCTGCTCGAGCCGCCGTCCGGAAGCGTCCACCGCACGGAACTGCTTGACCGGGGTGAAGGATGCGGCCTCGGGCAGTGTTTCCTTGGGGTCACTCCACGAGACGAACGGCCCATCAACAGCCACCGTCAGTCCCGCCGGCGCAGCACCGCCGAGTTTGACCACGACAGTTCGCATCCGAACGGGATAACGCAGCGTGATCGTGCCTTCAACCCGATCGAAATTGACCAGAGTTTTCCCCTCGACAGGCGCAAACCGAACTTCATCATGGTGCGTGTCGTGGTCGTAGATGCCCCGCTCTATTTCGTGCTGCACCGTGTTTCCTTCTGAATCGCGAAGGCGCGCTGGGGAGAACTCGACCGAGGCGTAGATGCTGTTATCGCAGCGAGGAAGGTGGATTTGCACCTCAGAGTTGTTGAATCCGTAGAAAGCATAGCTGCGGCTCGAGACCACCTTGAGCTGTTGTTTCAGCTGCTCAACAGTAAAGTCCACAAACACGGGCTCGACCACGCCCTCGATTATTTTGGGGCTGCCGAGCAGCTCAGCCCGGTCTGGCTGGTTGGCACATACAGCACTCGAAACCACAACGCTCAACAGGGTCAGGAAGACCAACTTTTTCATTTCCCACCTCCAGCGGTACTCGAATTTCGTTGTGATCATCTTAACCCGAGCTTCCTTCCGAAAATCACTGCGCCGCCCGGCGATACCGGTACAAGCCTCCGGCTGTTGTACCAAGAAATGGAGCAGGAGCTGTCGGGTTCGGGATCTCTGCCGATCTATCGGGAGGGACACGGCTGGAGGCTGGCCGATGACGCCCAGATGGAAATCCTGCCCGTGCGATTTCGGCTTGAAGAAGCAGTGGTCGTCTACCTCGTCGCTCGCCTGCTGTTGCGGCATGCCGGGGAAAGCACCCCAGCCAACAATTGACGACCAACGACGATGGTTCCGTCGATATGCGCCTGTCAATTGCCTCGACCGTCGAGCTCATAAATTGGGTGCTGAGCTGGGGTCCCCACTACGAGGTCTTAGAGCCCCAGGAACTCCGGAAACACATCGCAGCCGACCCTCAGACGGCCGCCGAGGTCTATCGGTGAGGCCGGCAGCGGTTCAATGGGGCGCCTAAAGAAAGAGGAAAAGCCCTCTCGCAGGGACCGCGGAGAACGCCAAGGGAAACCAGGGCAAAAACCCGATCGTCGTCAAGATCCGTGCGCGAGCGTCCCGCGGAGATCGCGAGCACTTCGACAGTATGGTCATAACCCAAGGGGAACGAGTGGTTTTCGATTAAAAAGGTTCTCGGCACCAATGAGTACCCGCGCCGGCGGAGGATCGAAGAACACAGTTATAACGCAAAGGCGCAGAGGCGCAAAGATTTTGAGTCGAAGAGTGTTCCGGTCGAGCCCGCCCACCGCAGACCGTTTCCGCTCTCGGCAAGAAGAGAAACTCTTTCCAAGAGCGAGTTCTTGTCTCTCGTTTTCTTCTGCCTCGGCCCGCTTCGCGTGCTGCCGGGCTCTCTTTTGCAGGCCTCACGGGTTTGAGAGCCGTTGGCTTCGGGGCAGGTAGAACAATCAACCATGGTTGCGCGGAACGGTGGGAAATGGGACCGCGATAACCTTGTCCGCCGACAATTTCAGTGCCAGTACTAACCTTCCCAACTTTATGACAAGATCGCCCACATTGGTGCCAGCCTTTGGGCGGGCAGGCGACAGCTGGGTTTCGGCTCCGATCGATCGGGCGGTTTGAACCTCGACGGCGCATTGAGGTGGAATTGTCGATAACAACACTGTCCCTTTTACTCATCCCTGTCCCTTTTACTCTATCCCGGCTCACCAGGTTGCTCGGGCTCTGAACAAGGCTCGAGGTTTTGTCAGCCGGTGGTTCAGTGAGGGTCTCGTGCTGCAGCAATAGGACGAGTCCTTCCGGAGTCGTTGGCCAAGTTTCGATGTGAGTTTCCGCAGTCCGAGGTCCTGGCGAACGAGGATCCGAGGGCGCCATCTTTGTGACACTTGTGATACTTGCTATGGGTGGCACCCATCCATCATCGCCCGTACCGATATCGGGACAGCAGTCTCTGTCGTGGGACAGCGTGAAACCGTGCAGAGGCGTTACCACCGGCCTCCGTTGACTGGAACGGATTTTGCTGTAGTCCCTTGAGCGTCGCGGTCGGGCTAGCGCCCGATTCGAGCGCGGAAGGAGGATCGAGCAATGAACCGAGCTTTTCTCGTGAGTCTACTGGCCTGGATTTCGGTGGCCAACGGCCTCCCCACCCGGACGGTTGCAGCTGCAGGGTGGCACCATGGAACGCCAGCCGCAACCCGGTCATCGACGGTTACCGAGACCGATCTCGTGGTCCCCGACGATCCCAGCACCTATCAGTCATTCGGCTGGGCCATCGCCGCCGACGGTGACACCCTGGTGGTCGGCGCCCCGGGCGATGATGACATGGGGGACAATGTCGGCTCGGTCTACATCTTTCAGCGAGCAGGGGAGAGCCCGGGAGTCTGGGTCCTGGTCACCGAGTTGTACCCGCCGGACCCCGCGGTCGATGACGGCTTTGCCGATGCGGTCGCGATCTCGGGCGACACCGTGGTTGTCGCCGCGGTGTGGGCGGATACAACGGGGGTGTCCGGCTGCGGTGTCGTCCACCTGTTCGAGCGCAACCAGGGAGGGATGGACAACTGGGGTCACGTGCGTCGTGTCGCGGCCGATGTTCCCCACGACGGGGACGAGTTCGGATCTGCCGTGGCCATCGCCGGCGACCTGCTCGTGGTCGGCGCCGTCCATGGCGAAACCGACACGGTTGCCGACTGCGGCGTCGCCTACGTGTTCCAGCGCGACTGGGGCGGTCCGGCGAGCTGGGGCCAGGTCAGGCGCCTGCAGACGGCCGATCCCACGACCGGCGACGACTTCGCCTGCTCGGTGGCGATTGACGGCGGCACAGCGGTCGTCGGAGCCCGGTACGGCGACAGCGATGCCGTGACCGACTGTGGTACGGCAACGGTCTTCGCGCGTGATCATGGCGGATCCGACACCTGGGGCATGGTCATCGAGCTGAGTTCGCCGACCCCGACGTCCGACGAGAACTTCGGCGACTCCCTGGCCATCGAGGGCGACACGTTGATCGTAACGGCGCCCTACGAAACCGACGCCGGCACCGAGAGCGGCGCCGCCTACGTTTTCGGTCGCAACCAGGGTGGCGCCGACAGCTGGGGGGTGGTTGCGCGGCTGACCGCCTCGGACGCCGCCGAGTACGACAACTTCGGCCGCTCGGCCAGCCTGCAGAGC
>JAIOSJ010000306.1 GCA_021107705.1 Thermoanaerobaculales bacterium
GAAATTGGGCCTCTTCGAGAGCCGCTTCGAGCGCACACATGTTCGGTCCAAAGCAGTTCGTATGATCGCCGTTGAGTGTGTCTCTCGGGTAGGCCTGCCACAGTGGGATCGCTTTCAATATCGGGTTGATGGTCTCAAGTGTCGTGACGCTGCCATCCGGTAAGATGAAGTGCTCGTCGATCAGAAAGGTAACTACGAACAGGAGTCCATCTTTCTTGAGCACCGATCGGATGGCGTCCAATGCCGCGAGCGGGTTCCTGAGGTGGTAGAGCACACCAAGGAACAGGATGACGTCGAACTCCCCATAGGAATCTCGGGATAAGTTGTAGACATTGTCCATTCGATATTCGACGTCGCTTCCCAGGATATTTTTGGCGGTGGCGAACCCGGAATAGGTCTCGGGAACGAAATCAACGGCAACGACATCTGCGCCACGTTGTTCGAGAGAGAATGAGAAGAAGCCATCTGAACACCCTATGTCCAAGGCTCTTTTGCCCATGAGGTCGGAAGGAAGACCCAATTCGTCGAGAATTGGCAGCTTCTTTCTGTTGGAATCCTCGCCGGGCGTGACAATACCTGGTGCGAGTTCGATTTCGTGCCACCAGCGCCCGTGGTCCGATATGAGGTTGCGAATCTCATCAGGATTTGTCATTCGCTCGTTGTTGGACATTTTTTTCTCCCGGGCGGAACGCCTTCGATAGTCACAACCAAAGATGCACTATACCGCGGGCGTTGCCGTAGGTTCTTTGAGCCCCGGCCTTCTGGTGTGGCTGTCGCCACCCCAGCGTCGCTATGAAGCGAAGCCACGAGAAAGCCAATTGCATGGACTGCGGCTTCGCTTCATACGCGAGCGGGAGCGTCTGCGCTCCCGAAGGCCGGGGCCACGACCCCGGTCACTTTCTGGAACGCTTTCCCGGGCCCGCAGATAATGCGACGCTGGTGCACCTTGAGGTGCGCCAGAAGGCCGATGCCACAACCCACTTGATTTAGCCGCCGTTTCGACTACAATGCCTGTTCCTCCGCAAAAGCGGGGGAAATAAGCTCCTTGCTCCGGATGAATTTCGGAGCCAAAGGCCACGAGGAGGAAGAATGGCTTTGTATGAGTTGGGGATCATCATCGATCCCGAGATCCCGTCAGAGGACGAAACGGCAGTGTTCGAGCGTCTTGAGAAGATCATCACCGATGCCGACGGCAAAGTGGTGGAAAAGGACACTTGGGGACGCCGCCAGCTGGCGTATCCCATCCGCAAAAAGCACCATGGCGTTTATCATTTCTGGAAGTTTGAATCGGATGGTCAGGTCATGACCAACCTGAACTTCGAGCTTCGCACAAATGACGCGGTCATGCGGTCATTGATCCTCAACCTCGATCGCGAGTTGAGGCGCAAGCGGAAAATGGACGCCAAGATTCAGGCCAGAGCTGTCAAAAAGGCAGCTAAGAAACAGGCAGCAGCCGAGCAGGCCGAGATGACGGCGAAAGCTGAGGAGTAGGGTATGCAAAGAGGAAGAAGACGTTTTCGTCGCCGTGTCAGGGTTTGCCGCTTTACGGTTGAGAAGATTAACTATATCGATTACAAGGATGTGGATCTCTTGCGCGAGTACACGCCCACAAACGGGAAGATTCTGCCCCGTCGGGTCACCGGTACCCGCCCTGCCTTCCAGCACAAGCTGACGCGGGCCATCAAGAGAGCTCGTCACATGGCTCTGTTGCCCTACGAGGGTCGCTGAGGTCGCCACAGTGTGGGTCCTTCTGCCCGGTGGTTTTTCGAAACCACCGGGTTTGTTGCACCTGAGGTGAACGCGTCGTCCGGATTTTGAGTCACTGAGGTTATTGATGGAAGAACGCCAGGAACACGAAGAGCATGGCCTGTCGGCCCCGCCCCAAAACCGTCTCCCAGTCCTGGGTCCGATGGTGTCCGGGTTGCTGTCGTTGTTCCTGGCCGGAAGTCTGGTCATCCTGGCGCCAATCGGTCTGTTGATCGCTCCATTGGCGGTGATTCCGGTCCTCAGGCATGCCGGCGACGGCAAAGGGGCGATGCAGGTGTGGGCGCCCGTGACGGGTCTGCTCGTGGTGCTGGCATTTTC
This sequence comes from Thermoanaerobaculales bacterium, assembly GCA_021107705.1. Lineage (GTDB taxonomy): Bacteria > Acidobacteriota > Thermoanaerobaculia > Thermoanaerobaculales > Sulfomarinibacteraceae > JAIOSJ01. The sequence continues at coordinate 2,086 of JAIOSJ010000306.1, forward strand.
CGGTGTCGGCCCTTTGGCCTTGGCGGTCTTGGCAGCCTATCTTCTGGTTGTCGTGCTTCCGACCCTCAGCGTGGAGGTCTGGCGCCGCGCAGGTTGGTCTGAAGGGCGCTGGATCGCCGTCACCGTTTTGCTGTTCACCATCCTGTTGGTGGGCGTGGGAGTCTTTGCGACGGCGCCGAACGGTCCCGTTGAAACCATCATCGACTGGGCGCGACAGGTAGCTGTGGACGCTGAGGAACTCTACTCAGCCCTGGGAATGAGCCGGGGAGAACTTCAGCGTGCGATGGATCAGGCTGAGATCCTGGTCGGCTGGACCTTGCCTGGGATGATCGTGGCCTATCTGGTGGCGCTGCTGTTCTGGCTCCGGCCGAGGATCCCGATTCTTGGTTTCGATCTTCCCGTGGGTTCTTTTGAAGATTACCGCTCAGATGAGTGGCTTCCGGTGGTATTCGTGGTGGCGGGTTTGAGTACCGTTCTTCTGACCGGAGCGGGCCGTTGGGCGGCGTTGAATGTGTTGCTGGTGGTTTTATCGTTGTATTTTGTTCATGGGTTGGCTATTATTCGAGCCCATCTTGCGCGCTGGATTGGGCGCGGATGGCTCGTGCGCTGGGGGGTTTTGATTTTGGCCCTTCAGATGCCGCTGCCGGCGGTCGTTGCCATGCTTGGCATGGTCGATGCTTTCCGGCCGCTGCGCCCCCAGCCGAATGAAGATGGAGGACAGTGATGAAAGTGATTTTGAACGACCATGTCGAGCATCTAGGTGAGCGAGGACAGTCCGTTGAGGTCAAGGCGGGTTACGCCCGTAATTTCTTGTTGCCGAAGGGGTTGGCCTATCTCGACACTCCTGGGAATCAGCGTCTCTTCAACCAGGAACAAAAACGTTGGCAAGATATGGACCTTGTTCGTCGTACCGCTGCCGAGGTCGTTCGTGATCAGATCAAGGACGTGGTTCTGCACTTTGAGAGGCGTGCGGGTGAGAAGGATGTGCTTTTCGGGTCGGTGAATGCGATGGATATCACCGCCGAACTGGCTGAGAAGGGATTTGAAATCGACAAACGTCGAGTTCACCTCGAGGAGGTCATCAAGGAGTTGGGCGCCTTTGAGGTCGAGGTTCAGATCCATCACGATATCAAGGTAAATCTACCGGTCCACGTCGTGCGCCCAGGCGAACAGCTCGAACCCGAAACCGAGCCCGAAGCAGGCGAGGAAACAGAGGCCGCGACTGAGGCCGAAACGGCCGACGAGTAGGGCGCCATGTCCGGCGATC
>JAIOSJ010000327.1 GCA_021107705.1 Thermoanaerobaculales bacterium
ACCGGCACCGTCTCCAAGTCGTCCGATGCCACCAATCGAGCCCGTGCCTTCTCGATCTTCTATATGGTCGTCAACATCGGGTCTTTCACCGGCAAGACGATCGTGGCGCCGATGCGCATTCAAATGGGGGTTGAAACGGTCCCCTTCTTTTCTGCGGGGTCCTCCCTCCTGGCATTGATCCTCGTCTTTCTGATCTTCCGCCCACCTGAGGACCACGAGAGCCGGCCGAAGGACCTCAAGGAAACGCTCCAAGGCATGTGGATGGCGGTGAGTAATGTCCGTTTTCTCTGCCTGATTCTGATCACGGCCGGGTTCTGGGCGATTCAGGGTCAGCTTTATGCCTCCATGCCCGACTACGTCTTGCGCATGGCCGGAGAGACATACAAACCGGAGTGGTACGCGAACGTCAATCCCCTGGTCGTTGTCCTCTTCGTCGTGGCGATCACTCAAATGGTTCGGAAATGGAAACCTGAACACTCAATCCTGATCGCGATGGCGATGATTCCGATGTCTGCACTTTCGATGGCGCTCTCAGCCTTCATCGACGGACCGGTCAGGATCTTCGGTCTCGCGCTTCACCCCATCACGGTCATGATGGTGATCGGCATCTCGATTCAAGGACTGGCGGAGTGTTTCCTTTCTCCGAAGTACCTCGAGTACGCCTCCAAACAGGCGCCCCCAGGCAAGGAGGGGATGTTCCTGGGATTTGCCCACATCAATACATTTTTTGCATGGATTTTCGGTTTCGTTCTCTCCGGATTCCTGCTCAAGAAATACTGCCCTGAACCTTCGTCTCTCCCGGTTGAAACCGCCCAACAACACGCCCTTTGGCTTCAGGGCCAGGCTTCAATGCCGGAAGCCTATGCCCACGCCCACTACCTGTGGTACGCCTACGTTGGAGTCGGCGTCTTTTCCTTCTTGATGCTGTTGGTCTACATCCAGATTACCCGACGGCTCGATGCCCAGAAGGTTGGTTGACAGGGGAAATTGGACACTGACCCTCGAACTGCTTCGAAGGTCGAAGCAGAATCGAAGGGCAAGTGTGCTGTCAGCTATCGACTCTCAGGCATCAGGCCCTCTTAGGTCACAGGTCTCAAGTCTCAGGTCTCCTATGCTCAGCGACAATCACTCGGGTGCACCGCACAAAAAGGGTTGACGCCGGGCACTCCTGGCCTGCACTTGACATTGAACAAAAAATATATTAGCATCTGCTTGAATGGTTATATGGAGTTTTGTCAGCCATTCTCGATCAATCAATAATCAGGAGGCCATCATGCCCGTCGTCGAGTTAACCCAAGAAAACCTGTCCGAGACAATCGAAAACAACGACATCGTCGTCATTGACTTTTGGGCGCCCTGGTGTGGACCATGCCAGACATTCAAACCAATTTTTCATGCCAAAGCCGAGCAGCACCCGGATGCCGTTTTCGTCTCATGTAATACCGAAGAACAACAAGAACTCGCCGCCATGTTCCAGATCAGGTCAATCCCAACTCTGATGGTTTTTCGCGAGCAGGTCGGTGTTTTCGGCCAACCGGGAATGTTACCGGCCGAGAGCTTCGAAGAAGTCCTGCAGGGCGTCAAGGCTCTTGACATGGAGAAGATCCATGCCGAAGTCGCCGAACAACAGGAGAAGGAACTCCAGGCTTGAACCCAGCGAAGATTCTCTCATTGAACCCGCTACAATGACCGGACCCTGGGGTCGCGACCTCAGGGTCTTTGGCCATCTGCCCAGTGAGGATTCAACAATGACCAATATCCTGAGCACCTACCCAGCAACCCTTCCGGAAGCTCTTCGCAGGGCGGCGATTGACTTCCCCGACAAAGGTATTCACATCTTTGACGGGCGGGGGCGTACGGTCGAGCGGCGAACATACACCGAGTTTTGGGATCTTGCACTTGACCACGCCTCGCGTCTGCGACGGCTCGGAATCGCCAAACACGAACCCGTAGTTGTTGCCCTTCCCACCTCATGGGAGTGGCTGATTTCGTGGTGGGGAGTCCTACTCTCCGGCGGGTGGCCGGTCGCGGCTTCCGGCGCAGGCGCCATTGCGGCAGCCGAAGCTCAGTTCGACAAAGTAGACACGATCATGACGACTCTCGGCGCCAGATATGTGATTGCGAGCGATGGATTTCGCCAACAGGCCGGAGATCACTCCTTCGTCTGGGCGGCTGAAGGCGTACTCACCCTGAGCGAACTCGGGAAACTCCCCAAGGAGGCGAATTTCAGGGTTGGCGAGACTGCACCGGAGGAGGTGGCGTTTCTCCAGTTGACATCGGGCTCGACGGGTTCACCCAGGGCAGTCATGATCACCCACCTCGGCGCCCTCCACAATGCGGTTGCAAGTTCACACGCCATCGGCACACCCCATGGAAAGCCGGTTCACCAATTCTGCGATGCAATGGTCTCGTGGCTACCCCTGTACCACGACATGGGCCTGGTCGGCAGCCTTCTTTTGCCGATCACGACCGGTTTGGATGTCTGGTTGCTGCGACCGCCGACCTTCCTCGCGCGCCCAAATCTGTGGCTCGAACACCTCGGGGCTCATGGAAATACCTTTGTACCCTCTCCCAACTTCGGCTATCAACTCTGCGTCGAGCGCGTCAAGCCGGAGAAACTTGAGGGTGTTGACCTGAGCGGATGGAAGGCGGCGCTGACAGGCGCCGAAATGATACGACCCGAGACTGTCAATGCCTTCATTGAGAAATTCT
>JAIOSJ010000423.1 GCA_021107705.1 Thermoanaerobaculales bacterium
CTGGCCTATGTCTATGCCTACTCCGACAATTCGTTGCCGATGGAATATCTCATCTCCAGTTTCTGGGGCGGGCAGGAGGGGTCCTTCCTTCTGTGGACTTTGTGTGGGGTCCTGTTGGGATTGCCGCTGTTGCGTTTTGCCAAGTTGTACGAGACGCGGGTGATGTTCATTTACAACCTGACGATCCTCTCCTTGATCTTGTTGCTTGTTAAACAGGATCCCTTCCTTTTTCATGAGGGCCTGACGGTCGATTTCCTTCCGATGGACGGTGCCGGACTCAATCCGTTGCTGCAGAACCCTTGGATGGTCATCCATCCTCCTGTCATGTTCATCGGCTACGCTTCGCTGGCAATACCCTTTGCCTTCGCGCTCGCTGCGCTTTGGATGCGTCGATATGACGACTGGGTCAAGGTCTCGATGCCCTGGGTCTTGATCTCGGTAGGGACCTTGGGTACGGCCATCATGATGGGTGGCTACTGGGCCTATGAGACCCTTGGATGGGGTGGTTATTGGGGGTGGGACCCGGTGGAGAATGCCTCCCTGGTTCCCTGGTTGGCGACCGTGGCCCTGACCCATGGCCTCCTTCTGCAGCGAGGTCGCAACCGGTTCCGTAGGCTGAACCTGGTGCTCGCCGTTTCGGCCTATCTGCTGGTGGTTTACGCCACCTTCCTCACCCGATCCGGCGTGCTCTCGGACTTTTCGGTTCACTCATTTGTGGATCTGGGCATCTCAGGGTGGCTGGTCTTCAACATGATCTTCTTCCTGTTGCTCTCGATCGCGTTGTTGACCCTGAGGTGGCGCGAGATTCCAGCCGAGGTCGGAGAAGAGCCCTTTATATCGCGGACGATCTTCTTCGTGCTCGGCATTGTGATGTTGATCCTGATCGGCTTGGTCGTGGTCTTCGGCACATCGGCGCCGCTCATCACCCGGCTGTGGATGGAGACGCCGGCCCAGGTCGGTCCGGATTTCTATAACGGACTCGGCTTCTGGTTGGCGATTGTTCTGGCGGCGGTGCTCGGCGCCACGCCTTTCCTGTCCTGGCATCGAGCCCGCAAGGATGCCGGCAAGAAGCTCATCCCGGTTGGTGTTGTGACCGTGGTTCTGATTGTCGTCGCCATCATCTCAGGTGCTCGGGACTGGCGGTCTCTGTTGTATTTCGCAGTGGTCTTCTTCTGCATCGTCGGGAATGGCTGGGCCATCATTGAAAAGGTGCGTTCGAATGTCTGGCGGAGAATCGGCGGAGAATTGACGCACGTCGGTTTGGGTCTGATGATGGTGGCCTTCGTAGCTTCGGGTTGGTTCGATGCCGAGGCGAAGGTTCGGCTCATCGAGGGCGAGGCAGCCGAGGTGTTGGGCTACACGATGACCTTCGCAGGGGTCGACAAACCGACGCCGACGAGTCATGACGCCATGGTGGTGGAGGTAACCCCACCCAACGGAACCCAGTTCACCATGAGGCCTCTGATGTGGGTTAACGAGAAGAGCAATCAATTGGTGGCGAGTCCTGATATTCGTTCCTTTTTCCTCAAGGATCTATACGTCGCGCCGATCCAATTCGACCCGAGAGAAGATGCGCCGGTCGGCGGCCGGCTCGTCTTTTCCAAGGTTGAACTCCTCGGGCTCGGGGGCGGCATCGGGCGCCAGGCCGTAATGAAACGGGGCGAGAGCCTGGATTACAAGGATCTCAAGGTAACTTTCGTCGGCTTTGACCTCTCGGATTTCGACCTTGAAGCCGGCAAGGCCGATTTCGGGGTTGTCTTCAACGTTGAGCGTGATGACGAGACCCTCGAAGTCGTTCCCCGTTATTCCCAGGGCCGGGGCGAGCCGCTGATCATTCCGGCCGTTATTCCTGAGAGTGGCGGTCTGTCGCTGTCAATCGGCAAGGTCTCTTCGGATGACGGCTCAGTGCAGATGAGGCTCTTCGATCCGTTCCTGCCCGAAGCCCCGACTCAGCCGGCCGGCTTTGTCGTGGATGTGTCGACAAAACCGTTGATCAGCCTGATCTGGATCGGAACACTGCTGATGATCGCCGGTGTCTTCTTGGCCATTATGCTGAGGCGGCACGAAGTCGGTTCGGTGGTGGGTTAAGAGCTAAAGGGTCAAAGAGGTCAAAAGGGTCATGAAGAATAAGAAGTGTCCCATATAAATTTCTGGGCGCCTTTTTACGGATGTTACCCGGTGCTAACGCGCCCCGGCATTTTCCCTGGTGGCCTCTACCGCCGCGGCCAGCTCTTCGGGGCGTTGTGAGCCGATAAGGACTTGCCCCGACCGTCCACCCTCAAGAGCGAGCTGCAACCCCCGGTTCCCGCTGACGTTGTAGGCCTTCCCACCAGACCCGAGCCGGATGCCCCATCCGCCATACTCCAGTATGGGCCGGTAGGTGCATGCCTCGAACGATCCGATCTCCTCCCAGAGGAAGCCGTGGAAGCCGCGGTGGAGCGGGTAGAACCGGATGTAGATCCCGTCGTCTCGCACCTCGGTGACGAGACGGGCAACCCACATCAACCAGAGCAGCCCAACCATGAGTAGAATGAACAGGGGGCCGAAGATCATCAGCATGAGGTCGGGCATCGGCTGGTTACCGACGGGACGACTTTTGACGATTTGCTCCACCATTGCCCAAGCGAAAAAGCCGATCCCCCCGACGCACAACGGCAGGATCAGGAGCCAGATCCACATCTGTCGAAAGCGCTGCTCCTCGCGGAACCGAGCCGGCTGTGTGAGGAATCGGGAGTTTTCTTGCACGCTTGAAGCGTAGCACGAGCCTGGGGTTTTTGGCCTGGCCGGGGTTCGAGTGAAGATCGAACATCACTGTCCCCTCAAGAATAAAACAGATGTCCCTATTTATTGCTCACGTGTCTGGTGACAAGACGGGGCGGAGCGAAGAGGCACAAGACTCACCACAGAGACTCAGAGAGCACAGAGGAACGCAGAGGCGCGGAAGATGCGGAGTTGGACCCAACTTCCGCAAGGTCCGCAAACCCGGCTCCGTTCGGTCCTTTTCCCCGATGGCATACCTACCTGAAATTGTCCAAAATACTGCAACGCTGCAAAGCTGTGCCAGGCACGGTTTCCGTTTATGACACCTCAAAGGTATTGTCATTTTTACCATACAGTTGTAGAATTCAACCCAAGGAGCACCATCATGTCGACACGCCCGAAACGGAAGGTAACCTACTCCCTTCCCGAGGAACTGGTCGAAAGCGTCGGCAGCGTTGTCCGTGACGGCGCGGCGCCGTCCTACAGCGCCTTTGTTGAACGAGCTCTCACCAAGGAGGTGCGACGAGCCCGGGAACGAAACCTGGCCGACGCATTTGCCGACGCCGCTGCCGACCCGATCTTCCTCGCCGACATTCACGAAACCATGAACGCCTTCCGCCACGCCGATGACGAGTTCGAGGGGACTGACGAATGACGCCCGGCCGGTATCAGTGGACGGTCTTCAGTGTTGACCTCGACCCGGTTGTCGGCTCCGAGCAAGCCGGCCGACGACCCGTACTGATTGTTTCCCGCGAAAGCGCAAACGCCGTACTCCCGGTTCTTACTGTCGTACCGTTGACAGGCCGGAAACCCAACCGCCGCATTTACCCCAACGAGGCCCTGCTCCCGAAAGGGGCCGCAGGCCTCAGAGGCGACTCCGTTGCCATGGCCCACCAACTCCGGACTCTCTCCAAACAGCGCTTGGGCGATCCGCTCGGACGGCTCAACGACCCCGATCTCCGCCGGGCCGTTCGGGCCGCCATCCAGATCCAACTGGACCTCGTTTGAAGCGCAGAGTCCCCGCCCTATTGTAGAAACCTAAGATTTCCGGCACAGGCCCGTTCGCCCTGATTCGTACTTGAAGAAACGACGGGGTGGTACAAAATTCACCACAGAGACCCAGAGAACACAGAGGAACGCAGAGGAACACAGAGGCGCAGAACCTTCGGTGGTCAGACACTTCCGGCCAACCCGGTGATCGAGGTCGCGGGTCCTCGAATTCACGAAACAATCGCAAGAATTAAACAGTATCCCTATTAATTCGTCTTCCATCTCGATCACGGTGGCGCGGTGATAAGCATCGACGGCGGTCACGGTGAAGCGATAGTGGGTGCTGTCCATTGTGACCAGGGTGCGGCAATCCGTTCCACTGAGAGACTGTTCATACCTGGAATCAGACTGTTTCTTCCTCTGGTGGACTGTTGGCGGCGTAATCAGCGCGCCGATGTTTTGAGCGACCTCCCGGTGTGTGGCCCTGTTTGAGGCACCGGCCTTCTGGTGCACCTGGTGGGTGCATCAGCGTCGCATTGTCTGCGGGGCCGGAATGGCAGGGTGATACAAG
>JAIOSJ010000166.1 GCA_021107705.1 Thermoanaerobaculales bacterium
AAATTGATCCTTGTCCTCGTTGTTGTGGTTGCTGTGCCCGTCGGTGCTTTTGACCTGCAGCTGGTCGGCATCGACGGCGCTGTGTTGGCGGGCGCTCACGTGATCGTTGTCGGCGAGGTCGGAAACTGGGTTGCGGACGGGAAAGGAGTTCTTTCCCTGGATCCGGAACCGGAAATACCATTCGTCCTGGTTGTGGCGCGTGCGGATGGTGTTGCCTTGAAACCTGTGACGGTTGACGAAATCCTCCCGGGAGGCTTGACCATCGTCACCGTCGATGCGGTGGGTGGGACGGTGACGGTTGTGGGCGCCGATGTGCCCGACCTCGAGTTGCCTCCCGCCGCGGCAGCGACCCTGATGGGAGGAAGCGACCTCAAGCAGCGTGGAGTGACCTCCCTGGTTGAGGTTCTGGAGACCATACCTGGCGCCGAGCAGTCCGGCGAAGGGCAGTCGGCCGTTCCCGGTCTGCGCGGTCTTCCGAAGCATCGGACCTTGATTCTTCTGGACGACGGTCGTGTCGTTACCGAGCGCAGAGCCGGCCCTTCAGCAACCTTTCTCGATCCGGACACTCTTGACGAAGTCGAAGTGGTCCGAGGACCGGGCTCGGTAGCCTACGGTTCAGGGGCTTTCGGCGGGATTATTCGTGCCCGCTCTCGCATGCCGCAGCCGATCACCGAAGAGACCAGTGTCAGATACTCACTTCGGGGCGCGCAGGGCACGCCTGGGTGGGGAGCTGCAGCTGACGTGATGACTCCGTTGGGTGGTGGCGGACTGTTGGTGGGCGCCCACATCCGTGATTATGGTGACTATTCCAGTCCCGAAGGTACGGTGTATGACTCGAGGTGGGAGACCTGGGGTGCTCGGGCGGCCTGGCAAGGTGTGGTTGGGGGTGGTGTCTTGCGGGCCGGGTGGCGGTCCGACCGTGCCCGGGATGTAGGCAAACCCAATCCCGACTCCAGAACCAAGAGGCGTTCTTACCCGCTGGAAGACTCTGATCGATTGAACCTGGGGTTTGAAAGGCCGTTTTCCGGACCGTGGCAGAGGGTGTCGATGAGTGTGGCGTGGGATCGCTATCGTCTCGTTCTGGACAAGGACCGGCTCGACGATGAATTGCGACCGACCCAAAGAGACCGGTCCGATATTGAAGCTAACGACCTGAGTTTTCGCATTGAGTCCGAGCGATCCCTCTTGGCGGCCCGTCTTGTTGTTGGGATCGACGGCTCCGGTCGCTACGGCTTGCACGCGATCTCAACGTCATACCGTGGCGACGACGGTGGCGAACTTGAGGAGGTCTTTCGCGAGACCGCCGTCGACTCCGCTCAGAGCGAGGATTACGGTCTGTTTGCGGCATTGAGCGGAGATGTCGGCGTTTTCCGCTTCACCGGAGGAGTTCGGACGGATTTCGTGCGAAGCTCGAACTCGGGGGGGACCTTTGGGGATGCTTCTACTTCGGACAGTGCCGTCTCCGGCTATTTCGGAGTGGGACTTGACCCTGTGCCGGACCTGAATATCACCCTGCAGGTCGCAAGGGGCTTTCGAGACCCTCTGTTGTCGGATCGCTACTTTCGGGGAGAGAGCGGCCGCGGGTTCATTACCGGAAATCCTGACCTCCGAGCTGAGACGTCAAAACAGGTTGATCTGGCGGTCCATTATCGAACAGAAAAGTGGCAGTGGGCCGGATATGCCTTTCTCTACCGAATTCAGGATCTGATTGAACGGTACCAGGTGGAGGGTGACTATTTCTTTCGCAACAGGGGAGAGGCCGAGATCAGCGGCGTTGAATTTGAAGCGGCCTTTTCCCTTTGGGACAGCGCGTCGCTGATTCTCGGCGCCTGGTGGCTGGACGGCGAAGTGCTCGATGATGGGTCTGCGATGGATGATATTCCCGCGCCCGGATTGTCGCTGGTTCTTCGTGATGAACGATCGACAGGCCTGCGTTGGATGGTCCGGGGAGCGGCCTCTGCCCGTGACGACCGCCCGGGGCCGTCCGAACTGGAAGTGCCGAGCTATTTTATGATGGATGCAGCTGTCGGCTGGTCATTCTCCGAGGCCTTTCAATTGCAGTTGCTGGCTAGAAATCTTTTTGATCGTGCCTATCCGGGATCTGCCGACGAAGACGCGGTTTTGGCCCCCGGGAGATCGTTGACGTTGTCACTCAGGGGGAGGTTGTAGGCACCATCCATCGCCGTTGGATATCGTCGCCGCTGCTGTCCGTGCCGCTGAATTCAAACCCGGCCTTCTGGTGTGGCTCTCGCCACCCCAGCGTCGCTCGAGCAGTGCGGTCGCGAAGGGAAGATTTATAAGGGACGCCGTATTATTCTTGCGCCGTTGTCCACAACCGAGGCATAAAGGTAGAGGGCGCCCGTGTCGCTTGCGACCGAGATATAGGCGAGAGCATTCGGATACTCGCCTTCCAGTTTCAATATCGGAGAAGATTCGATTCACCTGAAATTGGCCGAAGGCCGGAACGGCGTAGGTCTTGGATGCCAGATATCTCAGGGTCGCTGCGTTGATGTTAAACAGTACGACGGTGACTTCAGCATCACTCCCCTCAAATTCGGCGAAACCCATGTTGCAGCGGAAATCCTCGTTCTGCCGGAGGCCGAGGAGATAAACCTCTCCCGGAAACGAGGAGGCCGCCGTTCGCCCAAGCTCGACAAGGAACCGCCGTCGCGGGTAAACTCGATCTCGTTGGGAATGCCCGTGAGAGACGGATGAGGGAAGACGGTGTGAATCCGTCGCGGACCCGCCGCTGTGACCGGGGACGAAGGTCGGTGGAACCACTGCTGCCTCAGGGGAGTGGGAAGGCCCGACCGGAGTGCGATCCGGGAGCCAGAAGACCTGCCCCAACATAGACGGGCAATCCTCGGGGATGGGATCGGCCGACGAATAAATATCAGATGTCAGAAACGCGTGCAGTCTTCTCCATAATCGTCTTGCTCCTGTTGGTAGCTTCGGGATGTGGTGCGCCGGAGGAAACAGACCAGACAATCGATCCCCCGCGGCGGATCGTCTCGATGTCTCCGGGACTGACGGAAACTCTCTTTGCACTGGGAGTTGGAGACCGGATCGTCGGAGTTACTCGATTCTGCATGTACCCTGTCGAAGCACAGGAGATTCCGAGAATCGGTGGATATCTGGATCCAAATTGGGAGGCGATCATTGCTCTTCGGCCGGACCTCGTCGTGCTCATGGAGAGTCACCGGCAAGCCGAAGAACGTTTGACGTCTTTCGGCTTGAGGTCCATGAATATCGATCAGCACGATATTCCGTCGATTTTGGAGAGTTTCGAAATACTCGGAAGAGTCTGCGGCGTTAAGAAGAATGGTGAGAATCTGAGGCAATCCGTCGAAGAGAAACTCAGTCGGACCCAGATGATTGTCTCCAGTCTGCCGCGACCACAGGTCCTGGTCTCCATTGGGCGGGAAGCCGGTTCGGGGAGGATTGGGTCGGTGTGGGCGGCGGGCGCGGGAACGTTCTTTGACGACATTCTTAAAATGGCGGGGGGAGAAAATGCTCTCGGTAAAACTCATGTTGGGGCCTATCCGGAGATCTCACGGGAGGGACTGCTTCACCTTGATCCTGACATCATCCTCGATGTATTTCCCGACCTTGAGGAACGGGGATTATCGGTTGAGACCGTTGTCGAAGATTGGGCGGATCTGGAGGCCCTCACGGCGGTGCGACAAATGAGGGTTCATGTTCTCTCGCAACCATTCATGACGATTCCGGGTCCGCGGGTGGGGGAGGTGGTCGAGACCGTTGCGAAAACACTCCACCCTGAGGTCGACTGGTGACCGGGCCGATGATTCGTGCGGAAGAGGTGAGTGTTCAGATCAATCATTCTGTGATTCTGGATGAGGTCGGTTTCACACTCCGAGAGGCGCAATTTCTCACGATCATCGGGCCCAACGGCGCCGGCAAGTCGACGTTGCTCAAGGTCATAGACGGCTTGATATATCCGACGGGTGGGAAAGTGGAAATCGCCGGGCGATCACTGGAGGAATATGATCGGCGGGCGCTGGCCCGGACCGTGAGTTTCGTTCCCCAGGGCGACCCTGGAGGTTTCGGTTTCACCGTGCGGTCGTTTGTCGAGATGGGCCGATATTCATACCTCAAGCCTTGGGCGCCCTTGAGTCCGGATGACCGCCTGGCGGTGAAGCTTGCGATGAAGACCACTGAGGTAACCCACTTGGCGGATCGCTTCCTCGGTTCGCTGTCCGGTGGTGAACGGCAGAGAACGTTGATCGCAGCGGCGCTTGCCCAGGGGGGGCGTGTTCTGCTTCTGGATGAACCGACGTCCTTTCTCGACTACCGACATCAGGTGCAGGTGTTGGAATTGTTGGAACAACTTCACAGTGAGAAGGGCTACACGATCGTGGTGGTGACCCACGACCTGAATTCCACAGTGCCGCTGTCGGATCTGGTCCTCGCTCTTAAGGCCGGCAGAGTTGCCTTCGCCGGTCCTCCCAAAGAACTCATGGATATCGCCGTCTTGGAAGAGATTTTTGGTGGCAGCTTTCGTTTGGTTGACGACGGCACTCACCAATTGGTGGTCCCGTCGAGTAGCCACGCCGAACGGATTCGTAAGTGAAGACTCGATTTGCACTGTTGCTCGTGATGTCCGTGGGCGTGGTGTTACTTGCCCCTTTTGTGGGAATGGTTGATCTGACGTGGGAGGCGTTGACAGATATTTGGGGCAATGAACCCGAAGGAATGATTCTTTGGCGCCTTCGCGTGCCTCGGGTTCTCGTAGCCTTCGTGGCGGGAATGGGCCTTGCCCTGGGCGGGGCTGCATTCCAGGCCCTTTTCCGCAACCCACTGGCCACGCCCTACACCCTGGGAGTCGCGAGCGGTGCGGCTCTTGGTGTGGCGGTAGCAACGCGCTTCAGTGTCGCACTGGCGATGTTGGGAGGCGCCCTGCTGTCGGTATCGGCTCTTGCCGGCGCCCTGGCGGCGGTTGGAGTCGTGTGGGTTGTCGCTCGAATTCGGCCCGATTTTTCGACCACAGTGCTTCTTCTGGCCGGCGTCGCGATGACGTTTTTCTTTTCGAGTCTGATCCTCTTTCTTCAGTACACCGCAACCCTCGGGGATAGTTTTCGTCTGGTGCGCTGGTTGATGGGTGGGCTGGGGGCAGCGAGATGGGAGTCCCTTGGTGCGATGACCCTTTTTGTCGTGGTCGGTGGTGTGGTCGTGGCGCGAAAGGCTCGGGACCTGGACTTGTTTATGGTCGGTTCGGAGATCGCCGCCAGCCGCGGCGTGGATGTGTCGCGGACTCAGAGGGATCTGTTCCTGGGGACATCCTTGATGGTTGGCGGGGTTGTTGCGACCTGTGGGCCGATCGGCTTTGTCGGCATGATGGCGCCCCACATTGCCCGTCTGTTGGTCGGCAGCGGGCACCGGGTTCTCTTGCCGGTCTCGGCGGTTTTCGGTGGGGCCTTTCTGGTGATCTGCGACACGTTGGCGCGTTCGGTGATTGCACCGGTGGAATTGCCGGTGGGAGTGATCACCGCCTTTCTAGGTGGTCCGTTCTTCTTGTGGCTTCTAGTTCGGCGAACGGAAGGACGTTGAGGAAGATCAGCGAAAGGTGAAAAACCTGGTTCGAGACCCCTGGGTTTGGTCTCTGTGGTTCTTCTTCGAGTTTCGCTTTCAATTAGAACTCTCGGCTGTCAGAGACGCTATCAGGCAGGTACCATCCTCAGGATATGAAACGAGATTACGCCCCGCTTTTCGCTGCGGCAGGCATCATCTTTAAGAACCGAGTAAACTCCACTCTCGGAGGTCGATCATGAGCCACGTCGTCACCGTCAATCCCAGAATTCTCGCGATGGAATATGCGGTTCGGGGACCGATTCCCCAGAGAGCTGCAGAGATGGCTCAGGCGGGGCGGTCGATCATCCCCTGCAATATCGGCAACCCCCAGGGATTGGGGCAGAGGCCGATCACCTTCTATCGACAGATTCTGAGTCTTTTGGAAGACCCGGTGAACCTTGAGAGGTTAGGTAGGGCGCCGTCCGATGCTGGAACCTATCCGGCCGACGTGATCGAAATGGCAGGCGAGATGGCAGAGGGGAGTCGGACGGGAACCGGGGCCTATACGGAAAGTGCCGGCTTCAAATTTGTTCGTGAGGCCGTCTCTCGATTCATCGACGCCCGCGATCAGCTCGATTCGGAAGGCGGTCTTGCTTCAGATCCCGATCAGGTGTTGTTGACCGATGGGGCATCAGGTGGGGCCGTCTATGTGCTCGAAGCGCTGATTTCCGGCCCCCAAGATGGGATTCTTGTTCCGATTCCGCAGTATCCGCTCTATTCCGCTTCGATCGCTCGCTGTGGAGGCGTTCTGGTCGGATATCACCCGGATGAAGAGTCGGGCTGGACGTTGAATCGCAGTATCCTCGAGAGGTCTTTAGGCGAAGCCCGGTCGAAAGGCGTCAAAGTCAAGGCAATCGTGGTAATTAACCCGGGCAATCCGACCGGCGCCCTTCTCGATGTGGCCTCCATGAAACAGGTCGTTGACGTGGCCCGGGAGTGGGATCTCGCGATCATTGCCGATGAGGTGTACCAGGAGAATACTTACGGACGTCCCTGGACTTCCTTTGCGCGGGTCGTCGGCAACGAGAAAATTCCGCTTTTTTCGCTTCACAGTGTCTCCAAGGGATTCTATGGCGAATGCGGTCACCGGGGCGGCTATTTGGAAATCCGCCATTCTCCCCCGGTCGAGGGTACCAACCTGACTCTGACTGAGGTCTTGCTCAAGCAGGCGTCGGTCAACCTCTGCCCCAATACGATGGGCCAGTTCTTGGTCCACCTCATGGTGACCGGTCCACGCAAGGGAACTCAAAGCGAGGAGCTTTTCCGGCGTGAGCGAAAAACGATCTTGCAGGATCTGGAAGCGAAGGCGACGATGATCAGGGACTCCTTCTCCAAGATGGATGGGATGGAGTGCTTCGGCCGGACCGGCGCAATGTACCTATTTCCGAGGTTGTCCAGACTCCCGTCAGGTGTGGGGGATTTCGACTACTGCATGGCGCTGCTGGAAGAGACCGGCATGGTTACCGTGAACGGCGCCGGTTTCGGGCAGGCCGAAGGGACCAACCACTTGAGAGTGGCCTTCCTGCCGCCCTTCGAACTCATCGAAAAGGTCATGCCTCGATGGGTAGAATTCCATAACCGGTATGTCTAATCCGGTGAGCTTTCGATATGGATGAGTTCGATTCCCGGGGGCGGGTGAAGCGGGTCGCGAGAGAGAAGCTCAACGGTCTGAGATTCCGATTGGACTTCCTGCGAACCAACCTTCCACACCAGTCCATAAGCCCCTCCTCGCCCCCGTTCTTTTGCGAGGTAAAGGAGTTGGTCAGCGATGTCGATGAAACGCTGCCACTGGTTGCTCGGGACAAGCCCCGAAACCCCCAAAGGAATCTGGACGAAACCTATGGAGGCGCCAATACCGACCGTTGAACCATCCGGCACCGGCATGCTCCACTCCGAGAAATGCTTCAAGAGCCTGCCGGCGAAGCCGATGGCTCCTTCCCGTTGGAGACTTCGAGACAGAACGATGAACTCATCTCCTCCCCAGCGAACGGCCTGATCGCCCTCCCTGAGTTCAGATTCGAAGATCTTCGCGCAGGCTCGCAGCGCCTCGTCTCCAACCTCATGACCCCATCGGTCATTGACGACTTTGAACCGGTCGAGATCGAGCATGACAACGACCCCACCACGGTACTGGGCCATGTCTTCGGGAATCTCTCGTTGGACCTCTCGGTGAAGCAGGGAAAGTTCCAAGGGTAAGGCTTCAGCCATGACGCGCCGATTGCCGAGCCCGGTGAGAGGATCAGTTCGGCTGAGTTCGGTCAGCTGACGATTCTGTTCGCTAATACGTTCATGAGCGGCGTCCAGGTCTTTGGTTCGCTGTTGAACTTCCGTTTCAAGCCAGGCATTCCGTTTCCGCTGCCCTCGTTGTCTCAGCTGAAGCACGCCGGCGCCGAACAGGGCAGCAGCCAGAATCAGACTCAGCTGGAACCAGCCACTTCGGTACCACGGTGGCCACACATCCAGCTCGAACCAAAGAGGGTGAGTGCTTTGGGTACCGTCGATGGTCTCTGCGACAATCCCAAATCTGTAGCGGCCGGGAGGAAGAAGGTGGAAGGTCACATACCTCTCAGTCGATGGCCGACTGAATTCATCGCCGTAGCAAGTTAAAGCGAGGCGAAAGCGAATCAGATCAGGCGCGATGTAACTGGGCGCCGAGTATTCGAAGCGAAGGTGGGTGATCGAGGGGTCGATCCGAAGAATTTGGGGAGGGTTTCCTCCGACCGTCGAAGCCGCAGCGAATCCTTCGAGGGGTTTTCCGTTGGCCAGAGCCTTCTCAAGCACAACCTCTGGTGGGATCGTGTCTCGCTGGAGTCGGGAAGGATCAATGACCGTGACCCCGAATGCCATTCCAAGCCACAGTCGGCCGCTTGAATCCCGCATCGCGGCCCCTTCTGAGGCTTCGCTGTCGGACAGACCGTTGGCCGCGTTGAATTTCTGAAGGACCTCACCTTCGGGAGAGAGAACGGCAACCCCATGAGTTGTGCCGGCCCATATTCTCTGTTCCAAATCTTCAACCGCGAAGACGACTGCGGGATAGGGGAGGCCGTCCTCTGTTCCAACGAAAACCCCCGGATCATCGCCTTCGACCGGTTTGATCCAGATTCCGAGGTCGGTTCCAACGAGCAGCTCTTCTCGCGAACTGATGACAAGTGTCCAGACTCGATTCCCGGGGAAACCAGGAATTCCATCAAGGGTACTGAATTTCGTGCCGTCGAACGACACGACCCCGACGGAGTTGATGGCCATCCAGAGTCTGCCCGTCGCATCCTCCGCCAGAGCTCGGACACTTGGGCCGGGGAGTCCTTCCTCCGGTCCCCAGAAAGACCACCGTTCCCCATCCCAGAGCCCGAGTCCTTTGTCGGTTGCCATCCACATCCCACCTGATCGACTCGGTTTGAGCTGTAGGACAAAATCATCCGGCAGGCCGTCCTCCTTGGTCCAACAGCGGAACTCTTCGTCGAAGCTTCGGCAGACGCCTTTGGAAGTTCCGATCCAAAGGGCGCCGTCAGCATCATGGGCCACCGAGAAAACCGTCGAGCTGGGAAGACCATCCTCGGAGTCCAGAGTCCGACCCCAGTGGTCGTCACACCAAGAAATCACGCCGGCATCAATGGTGGCCATCCAAATACACCCATCGGGGTCTTCGCTGAAAGACCATACCGACTGGGAGGGAAGTCCGGTTGTCAGGTTGAAATGAGTCCACTGCGTCGGTGGAATCTGGAACAGACCGGAGCCCCAGCTTCCGATCCACAGACTTCCCTCTCGGTCCTCCATCAGGGTCGAGACCTGGACCCTCTCTCCGCTGGGAAGAAGAGGGAAACATTCGAGTTCGCCGTCCGACTGAAGCCGCCATAGACTTTGGTCGGTTCCAATCCACAGAGATAAACCGTCATGTGAGCCGAGAATGGCTGTGATCCGGCCCGGGACATCGAGGGTTGCCCATTCGACCTGACCCCCGGTCACGCGAGCAAGACTCCTCGGTTCCACGGCCATCCAGGTGTCTTCGCCCAGGAATGTGATGTCCCCCAACGACTGTTCTTCGGAGAGACCTGATATTTCATGCACCTCAAGATCAGCATCGACGATCAGTGGGTGTTTCCCAAGAGCAAGCACCGAGCCGTCTGGTCCTGCCTTCAACCACGAAACTGGTTTTTCGGAGATTCGCCGCCAGGCCCCCGGGCCACCGGCCACCAGTCCATCGGTCGAACCGACGACAGTGGTTCCGTCGCCAAGAAATCGAATGCCCGTTATGCTCGTCTCATCGTTGAATAGGCTGGAGGCAACAGCGTGCAGTTCGTGACCATCCCAGCGCACCAGCCCACCGCGTTCTGTAGCGATCCACACAGTACCGTCACGGGCGGTGAGTGACGGCACAACCGTATCCGGAAGACCTTCGTCGGCCGTGAAATTTCTGAAATTATTGCCGTCGAATCGGCAGAGCCCGGCTTGGGTTCCTATCCAGAGGTATCCGTCGGCATCTTGCGTGAGGTCTGAGATCTGGCTCTGAATGAGCCCGTCTCTGACGGTGAAGTGGCGCACCGGTTTCCACTGTGCTTCCGCCGTCCCGATAAGGGCCACGGGAAAAAGGAAGAACAAAATCCACCGCACCGACGAGAAAGTCGTACCAAGCCTCATCCCTTAGTATTGTGGCTGAGATTGGTTTTGAAATCGAGAACAAATTTTAGGACAGCTCAGACACCGCATCGAGGATTCTGTCCGCGACCATGCTCACCGCCTTTTCAACCTCGCTACTCAGGCCGTCGGCGATTCGGAACTCATCCGGTTCGATACCCCACAAGCGGTACCGAACGGATTTCATTTCGGGGTAGGTGAGGGAGATCCAGCGGAGGCTTTCAGGCAGGCTCAAATGGTGGACCGTGGCGTGGCGCTGGGGAATCGAAAGGACCTCGTCATGATTCAACATGAAGATGCTCCCGGGTGGGTTGCGCCTGACGAGGGCATCGACGAGCCAGATTTCAGTCTCTCCTTGCCACAGACTCGGCAATACCAGAGAATCGCTGCCGCAATATTCGACTCGCAGCCGAGGAGGAAGTTTCCGGCGCTGCAGATTTTCCACGACGACAGGTCCGGCGCCGTCATCCCCGGCCAACGTGTTACCGAAGCCAACCACGAGAATGTCGGGAACCTTCATATGTCCCTCTAGGAGGGCATAGGGCATTGAATCATCGGCTCCTTTCGGGTGTCGTGAAGGCCCTTTTTCGTTGAATCCTCGGCCCGTACAGGGAGTACTGCGTCTCGAATGCGCCTCAA
>JAIOSJ010000232.1 GCA_021107705.1 Thermoanaerobaculales bacterium
ACCGCACGGAGAAAAAGCCGCAGGCTCGTTTCATGTTGGTGAAGATCTGTGGAATTCGTCGTCCCGAGGATGCCGTGATTGCGGCCGCCGCGGGAGCGGACATGGTCGGCTTTGTTTTCGTGCCCGGAACGTCGCGGGCTGTTGAACCCCGTGAAGTCGAGTGGGTAAGGGAGTTTTCGGGAGCCCAAACCGTGGGCGTTTTCCGTAATGCAGAGCTTGGACGAATGATTGAAATCAAGGATCAGTTGAACTTGAACTGGGTGCAACTACATGGCGATGAACCGGATGACTGGATCCGGATCTTGGGGAGGGGCGTGATCCGACGTCTTCCGATTCCGTCGGCGGGGATCGACCGGGAACGGGTGAAGGAAGTTTTTCTCATGGGAGCGCGCGTCCTCGTTGATCCTGGGGCTGGAGACGGTCGATGGTGTGACTGGGCCGATTTGGGGCACAGGTTGGAGGGATTGTCGTTCGGTCTGGCCGGTGGTTTGAATCCGGAGAATGTCAAAGAGGCCGTCCGCGAGGCGCGCCCCGACTGGGTCGATGTGTCTTCCGGTGTGGAGGCGGCGCCAGGAGTCAAAGATCCCGATCGCATTCGTCGTTTTGTTTCCGAGGCCGGACTTTCCTTCATGGTGTAGAATCCTCGCCCTATGAGAGAGTGGACTCCTGACTCATGGCATCGGAGGCCGGCGCAACAGCAGCCGACCTACACCGATCAGGTGCGCCTCAAAGAGGTTTTGGTGCGGCTGGCGGAACTCCCACCCTTGGTGACTTCGTGGGAAGTGGACCGGCTAAAAACTCAACTCGCGGAAGCTGCCGTTGGACAGCGATTCCTTCTGCAGGGTGGGTGTTGTGCCGAGAGTTTCAGCCAGTGCCGGTCCGATATCATTACCAATAAACTCAAAATCCTGCTTCAAATGTCCTTGGTTCTGACCTTTGGACTCAAGCGTCAGATCATCAGGGTCGGGCGGTTTGCCGGTCAGTACGCCAAGCCGCGATCGGCCGATACCGAGACCCGCGATGGTGTGACTCTTCCCACCTATCGTGGGGAGTTGGTCAACGGGCTGGACTTTGCACCCGAGGTGCGCCGTCCGGATCCGGAGCGCCTCCTTCGGGGTTATGAATACTCGGCCCTCACGCTGAATTTCATTCGGTCTCTTGTCGAGGGCGGATTTGCCGACCTTCATCACCCCGAGTACTGGGATCTGAATTTTGTCGCCCATTCGCCGCGGGCGAAAGAGTACCAGGCCATGGTGGAGACGATCTCCGATTCGCTCCGCTTCATGGAGACGCTTGCAGGCATCCAGGCTGAGCAGATCTCGCGGGTTGATTTCTACACCTCCCACGAAGGTCTTCACCTCGCCTACGAACAGGCCAATACCCGGCGGGTTCCTCATCGGGAGGGTTTCTTCAATCTCTCGACCCATATGCCCTGGATCGGCATGAGAACCGCTGACCCGGGCGGAGCGCATGTGGAGTATTTCCGGGGTATCAGCAATCCAATCGGAGTGAAGGTCGGACCGGGAATGACCGGCGAATGGTTGCAGGATCTGCTCGAGATTCTCGACCCGGAGAAGGAACCCGGGCGCATGACCTTGATCCATCGACTCGGGCACGACAAGGTGGGGGAATACCTGCCCAATCTCATCGAAACGGTCAAGGAGTCGGGCCATAGAGTCGTCTGGTGCTGTGATCCGATGCACGGCAATACCGAGACGACTGCGAGCGGGCTCAAGACTCGGCGTTTCGAAAATATTCTCTCGGAGTTGGAACAGAGTTTCGACATCCATCACGCCATCGGATCCTATTTGGGGGGCGTGCATTTTGAACTCTCCGGCGACAATGTGACCGAGTGTATCGGTGGCGCCCGCGGCCTCTCCGAGGTTGATCTCGAACGGGCCTATGAGTCTCACGTCGATCCACGGTTAAATTATGAGCAGTCGCTCGAGATGGCCTTGCAGGTCGCACGCAAAATCGCGACCATGAATGGTCGAGTGGTTTAGCCGATAATCCACTGATGCCGGGCTATCCTCCGGCCCGTCCGGAAGGCTGCCTCGGTCCCGCAGCATTCTTGAGGACCTGGACACGATCCAGGTACCAGCCGTCGATGCCGTTACAGCCGTCCACCCCAAAGCTGAAGCGAAGACGGATTGATTGACCGGGTTGGGCGATTACTCTCAGGTCCAGCTGCGATTGTCCCCACGAACCACCCAGGGAACCACCATCCGTTCCGTTGAAAGCCCACAGGCCGGCCAGGGGATTGGTGTTGCCGGCGGAGGCAGACTGAAGTCTCGACGAGTAGAAATTGTGGACAAAAGACGTGAGGGGAACGGGTTCAAAGGGGCCCTCGTTTACCGAGGCGGCAAGGAGACCGCCGTCATACCGAGATTCAGTTGCGACGTAGTGGTCCACCACCAGCGTCACCCCTGAGTATCCTTCCGGCATGGTGATAGGCGGCGTGTCCAGGTGCATCACTCCCGACTGGTCATCGCTGCCCGGATGGCAGTCCCCGATGAAGAAAGAATCCAAAGCGAACATCGCCCCGTCGCCCTCGGATCCATTAGGGGGGCTTGGGGTCCAGACCCAATCCCGGGGATCATATTCGGCATAGACTCCCGAGTTCGAAATCCGCCAGTCATTCTCTGCGTGACCCAGGGGGTCCTCGCCGAAAGTCTCCGAAAAGAGAACTGTCGAACCCGCGACGGAAGGGGGATTCGCTTCCAGCAGGGGAACAAACCGGCATTGTGCGGGATCCGCCCGCATTTCCACGGCTGCCATGGCCTCGGCGATTGCGGAGCAATCGGCGGCAGTCACAGCTTCGGGGCTTGGATTGCCGCTTGCGAGGTCGGCCAAGGACGCGCCGATAAGGTCTGAGCAGGAGAGTTCTACCAGGTCCGCATGTTGAGGGAAGGCCGTGGTGGGAACCTGATACTCGCTCATCGCCCGCCACCAGATGTGAGCGGCCTTGGTCAGTCCGATCCCCTCGACCAGATGGCCGTTGAAGGTCCCACCGTCTGCGGCCAGAGCGAATGCGTGAGTGGGAACGCCGCAATTCGTGTGAACGCCGCCGCTGTCGTCGTCATCGCAGAAATACCGTCCGTCACTGACGCTGGCCGGGTCGTCGAAGCAGGCCGGGTTCCACATGTCGCGAAGGGCGCCAAAACGGGAATCTTCTCCGATCAGCCAGCGGACCGATACGTCCGATGTGGTTGGCTGGCTGAGTGTCGCCTCGACTCCCTGGGAGAGGGCTTCCTCAATTGCTCTTCCGTTACTCTCTCCAATAAGGACCGCCGGTATGTTCAAAAGTCCGCCGTCGCCGCCCATTGTCAAAATCCCGTCTCCGTCATTGTTGACGACGATGACGCCGCTTGCACCTGCGTTGAGGGCGTTGGAAACCTTGTCTCTGAAAAAGCAGTCTCCCCGATCAACCAGAGCGATGTTTCCTGAAGAGAATCCCTGCAACGGTTGGCACGCATCCGACGTCGTGCCCGCTGCATCGTCGGCCAGTTCCACATCTGCACGGACCGACCAAGGGGGCGACGGGTTGAAGACGGCGCCGGCAGCCACGTAGTCTCCAGCTACCGACGCCGGTGAGTGCACGGTCAACTGAGAAGGACTGGAGCCGGCGAAACTGGAACAGCTGCCGTCGGTTCGCAGTGGGCCGGGGCTGTCCGTTCCACGGCCGTTGATCAGGTCCACGACCTCGCCGAAGATGTCCGAATAGGCCTCGTTCAGCGCCCCCGGCTGCCACAGGTAGATAAGTTGATGGGTCCTGCCGGTGTAGGCATGCGTCCACTCGTGGGCTGCGATGTCGTCGGTGACCATGCCGGCACAGAAATTTGTGCTCTGGCCGTTCCAAAAAGCGTTGGGACACTCATCGTATTGGAGATTCTGGACCGAATGCATGATGCCGTTGCGACCGTCCCACGAGAGAAAGGAACCGTTGGAGAGGTGGTCGAAAAGGGTGTAGACGTCCTCAGACGTCCGGATCAGTTCGTTCACCTCTTCGTTGTGGCTGGACGTCGATCCGGAGTAGGGGAAGGTGTCACCTTCGGTCCAGACCTGGTTTCCGAAGGTCTGTCGGTGGATGACTCGATTGAGTTCGTGGATTCCGGAGATCCTTTCGACTACGAGGCCCCCGTGGGCGTCGAGAAAAACAAAGTCCCGAACGGACTTGTTATCGCCGACTTCGACACGCCACACCAGAAATATGGCCCCCGGCATTCCCCGCACCAGACCCTTGTGTAGAACCTCCAAGCTCGGTTCTGAGGCTTTCAACCGTGCCGTTACGGTGGCGTTTCGACCCTTTGCAACGACCGCAAAGGCTGCGGCACGCGCAGAGTCTCGGGAAAGAGTGGGTGTCGTATCGAGATCGATTCCCGGGATGAACGTGCCGTTGACGGTGTGGAGGTGTCCTTCCTGATCCTCGTGGGTCCGAAGCACTGCTCCAACGACCGGGATGCCTGAATACCTCTGTTCGAAGGTCACATGAGTGTGGCCGATGAAGTCGGAATATTCTTTGCTCAGCCGGAGTTCGGTCGCCGGGTCCGAAATGCCGAAGGCGTCAGCGTGGCGGGAGAGAAACTCCAGTGCCCTGGAGCTACTGGTGGTAGCTTTAAGCTTGGGCTCGGCGTCCTTGGTAAATCGAATGAGTCGAACGTTGCCGCTCACTCGGCTTTGCTCGATTCGGACATCTCCATCGGCGGCCCGTCGGATTCTCTCGGTTGCCCGGGTGAAGTTCTCTTCGGCGAAAGCGGGGCCGGATACCAGGGACATCATAAGAACTATCAAGAGTCGGTGCATGGTGGCTCCTCGATCGATACCGTTGACTTGGGCATTCTAACCCCAATGCCGCTGAGTTTGGAGATCGCGCAGGCTGGAAGCCCGCTCCACAATCGGTCTACCTTTTGTGGTGCGGCCATCTTGGCTGCAGGGGGTCGCGTGTCCTTGGGAAAAAAGAACAGTATTGGGCACCGCTGGAATGACCTCAATCCGTGTAGGTGTAGCGATAGTACGAGTACTGCGAGTAGTAGTGTTCGCGTTGCACGTCGAACCGATTCAGCAGAATGCCGGCAATGTGAACCCCTGATCTGGAGAGTTGCCGGATCGCATCTCGAATGACGGGGTGCCGGGCCCCCGCGTACTTCACAACCAGCAAAGCCATGTCCGCATGCCCGGCACAGATAACCGGGTCGGTGACGGAGGCGATCGGCGGGGTGTCGATGATGATCCAGTCATAGTTGGTCCGAGCCTTCATCAGAAGTCGGTCAAAACTCGGTTTGGCGAAAAGCTCAGGAGGGTTCGGAGGCAGAGGGCCGGTCGTTACGACGTCCAGGCCCTTTGGGTCCTCCAGGTGGTGTTGAACTTCGCCGAGTTCGGCTTCGCCCAACATCAGAGTTGTGAGGCCTGACTCGTTCTTCTCTTCGATGATCTTGTGAACGCGGGGTTTACGAAGGTCGGCATCGAAGAGGAGAACCCGACTTCCCGCCCTCGCCAGGGTCTTCGCCAGCTCAAATGCCACCATCGTCTTGCCCTCGCTGGGGATGGCCGATGTGATCATCAGGACCTGGCCGCCTTCGGTCCGAGAAGCGAGAATGACCGCCGTACGAAGAGCCTGCAGGGCCTCGCGGCCGACATTGTTCATGCCCTCCTTCATTTCCGGGACGAGTCCGAGCACTTCGAGGCCGAGTACCCTCTCAGCCTGATCGGGTGAACGAATGGTCTGGTCCATGAAGTCCAGGCCGAGAACCAATCCGATACCGCAGAACAGGCCGAGAACCAGAGAGAGCATGATGATTCGCTGAACATTCGGACTGAAAGGCCCTCCCGGCGGCTCTGCCGGCTCGATGATGCGTACGTTGTTGACCGCCGAAGTCGCCGAAATGTCCGCTTCCTTTGACCGGGCCAACATTTCTTCCAGGAAGGCTTTGTTCTGGTTGTATTCTCGTTCCAGACGGTCGAGTTCGAGTGACTGCCTCGAAAGTTCGACCGACTCCTGCTTCAGAGTCCGGAGGTTCGCCAACAGCGACTGCTCTCGATCTTTTACGATCTCGAAGTTCGTTTCGAGTGAAGCCGTCAGGGTTTTGACCTGATCTTGAATGAGTTCGTTGATTCCGTAAAGACGGGATTGCAGATCCTTCATCACCGGGTGTCCCGGCTTGAGGGAACCCGATTTTTCCGTAATCTCCATTTCTATTTCGTTCTTCTGTTGCCTGAGTTGGGAGATGGCAGCGTTCAGCATCACCTCGGGAAGTGCGATCTCACCGACATTCGATGCCTCGATGCGGCGCAGGGCCGCCAGGATCGTCTCGATGCGAATACGTTCGGCCTTGGCATGGGCGTATTCGGTGGTGAGGGTGTCAACCTGCTCGGAAATGACATTCTTCTCGTGGTCCGAAAAGAGCAGGGAGCCTTCTTTCTCGCGAAATCCCAGCAGTAAGGTCTCGGATTGAGCAAGCTGTGTGCGCAGAGGATCGAGCTTTGACTGGATAACCTCATAGACCTTTCGGGTGCGTTCCAGGTTGTCCTCGATATTCATGGCCGTGTATTCGTCAATGAACACGTTGAGCCACTCGGAGGCAAGATTCGGATCTCTGGAGGTCAGGCTGAGAACCACCATGTTGGTTTCTTCGACTCTTTTGGCGTTGATCATTCCGCGAAGCCTGGCGGCGGGATTGCTGCCGGCCAGAGCCGGATGGGTCGCGAGACCAAGGCGATCGACCACGCGGCTGGTGAGGCGTTTGGTTTCCAAGATCCTGACTTGCTCTAGGACATAGCGCTCGAGTTCCCAGTAGTTCGGGCCGAAATTGATTTGGTTCTTGACGATTTGTGCGCTGCGTTCACCAACCGAAATCTCCGCCCTCGCTTTATAGAGCTTCGGCCGGGTAGACCCCCAGGCCGCGCCCAGAATCACGAATGTGATCACGATTCCCAGGATGATCCAGCGTCGACCCCAGAGCAGGCGCACATAGTCCATGAAGGGGATCTCAGGCCCCGGGTCGAGATCGACGAACCTAGTCTCAGGGGGAATCAACTGGGCAGATTGAAACGCGGTGTGGGCCGATTGAGGCGGGGAGGTTGGCGTCGATACCATCGCCGGCCAGATTACCTCTGAGTGAAACAATAAACAAGGTGACGGCATTTGCGGAAGCCGAGAGCCGTTTTGTATTCCCCAGACCTGTGCCGCCCCCCTTGTTAACCCATTTGTTTGGGCACACGTAGTAGTGGGATCTATATTTTCATGATTTCCTGATATTCCGTCGAAAATCCTTGACAACATGGATTTTGGAGGAATAAGATATTTGTAATTGTACTCGATCCCGTGGGTCGAGGTTCTGATTGTTTGCGAAAGAAAATGAATATTTTTCCCCTACCTTGGGCCGTTATGGTCGTACCCGGGCGGGGGGTTGGTTTGTTTTTTCGGTTGGCGTCTGTCGTCGAATCGAGGGGGTTGCGATGAAATCACGTCTATTTGCCGTCGTTGTCGTGTGTTTCTTGCTGTGTTCGGGTGTGGTCGGGGCGGGGGACGTACAGGATGCGGCACGTCAGGCGGAGCGTTTGAGGACCGGCTTCTCTGAAGTCCCCGGACCAGTGACCGATCCGATGTTCGGTGGCACATTCGTGGTTATCCCTGAAAACTGGCGCACCATCGAGCCTTTCGCCTCTCGGTTTGGTAGCGACGATGCAGACAAGGGAATGGTGCGCGTCGGTTCCCGGTACATCGACCTTGCCGCTCATCGGTTCACAACGTGGGGCCTGATCTCGGGTCGGGGCGCTGATCGAACCTTCACGGACCCCGATATGTCGTCCTTTCCACCGGGTCTGGTGGGCTTTCCTTTTGCCTCCGGCCCGACAGACTACTTCATCGTCCAGGCGACCTCGCCCAGGGCTCAGAGCCGGCTCCGTTCGTTCATTGACGATAGACGTTTCCGGGCTCAGGTGAGGATTCTCGAGTATTTGCCGGAGTCGGCGTTCTTGGTGGAATTGGATCGTCAGGGCTACGGTGTTCTGCCGGAAGTCAGAGAGATTGCTTGGGTTGGGTATTTCCACCCAGCCTGGCGGGTTCAACCAACACTTGACTACGTGATCGAGGCGGATCCCAATCGCGAACTTGGGATGGTTGCGCTTTTTGACGCCACGCGATTCCGAACTGATGCTGAGGTTTTGGCGGAACTCAATAGCCTCGACCTGGCTATTGTGGACGTTACCCGTCGACGGAGCGACTGGAAGGTTCGACTCAGGACCAGGGCGTTTGAAGCCCGGAAGCTTGTGCTGATCCCTGGTTGTCTGTGGGTAGAGCGATGGGTCGAATTCCAGTTGCACAACAATATTGCCCGATCTTCCTCCAATATTACGACTGGACGTGGGGCCGTCGCAGGACCCCTCATGGACGTTGAGGATGTTTGGGCCAGGGGAATCCGTGGGGAAGGGCAGATTGCCGCGGGTGCAGACACCGGGCTTTCGACTGGTGATCGCGATACGCTACACGAGGACTTCGGAGTACTTGGTTCAGCCACAAACCCAATGCGGGTTATCAAGGGTTACGCTCTCGGCCGTGCGACGTGGGATGATGACCAGAATGATGATGGAGGGCATGGAACTCACACCTCCGGTTCCATCGTAGGTAACGGAGTCCAGTCCGGGTCCGACCCGCCGACGAATGACTTTCCATCGGATTCCTTTGCCGGAACCGCTCCTAAGGCCCAATTTGTATTTCAGTCGGTCCTGGATTCGGGCGGAGGCCTTGGGGGCTTGCCCGCAGACCTCAATGACCTTTTTGGCCCCCCCTACGTCGATGGTGCTCGTGTGCATTCAAATTCTTGGGGTGCCGCAGTAGCCGGTGACTACACCACTGATTCCCAAAATCTGGATGAGTTTGCTTGGGACTATAAGGACATGGTGATCACCTTTTCGGCCGGGAATTCAGGTGTGGACACGTCGGGAGGAGGTGACGGAGTCATCGACCCGGATAGTATCGGGGCCCCAGGTACGGCCAAAAACTGTATCACGGTTGGTGCGGCTGAGAATTATCGGCCGGATTTTGAATATGGCTACGACGGCGGGAGTGGTCAGGTTTGCAATGCGAATCCTACTTGGGGTTGGTTCAACGGAAGCAATTTTGGAGATGCGCCTGTCAGTACAGATCTTCTGGCTGACAACGCAAATGGCCTTGGGGCCTTTTCTTCCCGTGGGCCGACGAATGATGGTCGTTTCAAACCGGAAATCGTTGCGCCAGGAATTGCGATCATTTCGACTCGGACTGATGTGAACCAGGATATTGAACAGTGGGGGGATTGTAATGTTCCTGCCGGCATGAAGACCTACTACCTCTCGATGGGTGGAACCTCGATGGCCAATCCTCTCACCGCGGGGGCCGCAGTTCTGGTGCGCCAATACTACGAGGACGGATGGCATGCTAATGGCAGTGATGTTACCAACGGGTCGGCGGTTTCGGGCGATGGTTTCAATCCGTCATCGGCTCTTGTCAAGGCAACGATGATTAACGGCGCATGGCATATGGAACCGGGCCAGTACGGAACCGGGGCGGATCAGGAGATTCCGCCGGATTGGGATTCGCCGCGCGACAGCCCGAACAATGCCGAAGGTTTTGGACGGGTTGACCTTGAACATTCTCTCTTTCCCGGTGACGGTTTTGGCGACCAGGCCGATCGCGTGATGGAAATCCACGATATCAGTCCCGGGCTCATCACCTATAATGTGTCCAATCCTGACCCTGGGCTCGACAGCTACACCTTTGATGTCACCGGGAATGGTGATCCCCTGATCGTGACCCTGGTTTGGACTGATCCATATGGTGCGGTTTCGGCGGGGACCGAGTTGGTCAACAACCTCGATCTCGTGGTGAACTCGCCGTCCGTAACCCGCTATTACCCCAATCGCATGGACTGGATCGGAGGTTCTGCAGACACTCTCAACAACACGGAACAGGTGTATGTCAGCACTCCGGCCATTGGTCAGTGGTCGATCACAGTTAGGGGGACGGCCGTGCCTGGGAACTCAGTTGGAGGCACGACCGTTCAACCCTACGCTCTTGTGATTTCGGGTGTGAGTACCAGCTGCACCAATCCCGACCCAGTATCAATCGACTCGATTACCGACGACGATGTGTGCGTCCAGGACGGTGTGACGATCACCTTCTCCGGTGGCGCCGGGGCTTCAAGTTTTGAGCTGTGGGACGATGGCGTCCAGGTGGCGACAGGCATCACCTCGTCGTATTCCTACGACCCCGGCGACACCAGTTCTCATAGCTACATCGTCCGTGCGGTGAACGGCTCGTGCCATACCCACTCCGCATCTTCGGATTTCACTGATACCGACTACAGGCCGACCTTCGGTGGTTTGCAGATGGTGACGGCGATGCCCAACAACGCCTGCGGACTGCGGCTGGATTGGAACCCGGCGAGTTCGGCCTGCTCCGGCGGCCCGATGGTTTACAACGTCTACCGGGATACCACCTCAGGTTTCACGCCGGATCCAACGCCGATAATGGGCAACATGATCGCCCAATGCGTCACCGATCTGGAGTACGAGGACACCTCGGTCGGCGGGGGCACGACCTACTACTACGTCGTCCGGGCCGAGGACAGTACTTTGGGTCATGGAGGACCGTGTGGCGGTGGTTATGAGGACACCAATACCACGGAAGCTGGTGGAACTCCAAGTGGTGGTCTTGCCACATTGTACTCCGAGAATTTCGATGCGTATTCAGCTGGAGATTCTGCGGATTGGGCTCACGATGTCGTTTCTGGTTCGGATTATTGGAAAGACGTCCGAGCCTGTCTAGCAAATAGTGCTCCAAATGTCTATCGCTTTGGTTCCGATAGTTGCAGTGGGAATTACCATTCTGATTCTGATGCGCTGGCCTATCCGTTGCCAGGCGGATCACCCATCAGCGTGCCGCCTGGAGCAACTGGCGTTTCTTTAAGTTTTGCGCACGATTGGGATTTTGCCGCCGGTGATGGCGCGAGTCTCTGGTTGGCAAGTGCGACGACCTATCCTAGTTTCTACTACATTGGGGGGACCTATCTCTCCGGCCAGGGATACACCGGCACAGTCGATGGGAATGACGGCTTCGTAGGGTCCTCTGGAGGTTTTGCCACGACACAGGTGGATCTCTCTCAGTTCTGTACGGACGATGGAAATTTTGCAGGCAACTGTTCCGGTGAAGATCTTTATGTCACGTTCAATGCGTTTTCGGATGTGATGAGTTCGTTGTACCAGCAGGCGGCAAGTCCGAGTGACTCAGGTAAGAGTTGCCAGGATTTCGAGGCAGCATATAACGACTACGATGCTGAGGGGGCCGCTGATTTTGTGGTGCCTGCCGGTGGCTGGGTTCTCGAGCGCGTTGATATTCCCGGGCACTACTCAACATCTGGTCCGCTGGATAGTGTCGATGTGCTGGTGTACTCTAACAGTAGCGGAATGCCCGACGTGGTAGTGTGTAGCAATATGGGGGTTGGCGGAGCCAATCTCGTGGATACGAGCGGTGATCTCCAGGCGACTCTTCCCACGCCGTGCGATCTGTCTGCCGGAACCTATTGGCTTGGCATTCAGGGGAATATGGACTACGGAAGTGGTGGTCAGTGGTATTGGCAGCAGGATGATATCCAGAGCACGAGTTACGAGGGAGTGTGGAGGAATCCGGGCAATGGGTTTGGAACAGGCTGCACCTCGTGGACGTATCTGACAACTTGTGGGTCCCCCGCTGATCCCCCGGATTATGTGTTTACTCTTTGGGGGCATGAGCCAGCAACCGGTTGGAATATTGATGACGTGGAGTTGACGTACGGTTCCGGTGGTGCCTGCTCCGGCGCTCCCGATCCCGTGCAGCAATTCACTGCGCGATCGACAGACGGTACGGTCAAGCTGGAATGGCAGAATCCCGACGATGTCACATACTCGACGACGCGGATCTGCGTCGACACGGGAGGCTTTCCGACCAATCCTGGGACCACAACTGAACCAGGGTGCAGTCTGGCAGGGCCCGATCGGAATGGCGGTCTGGACAACTACGACACGATGGCGTTTGCCGGTAGCAACGGTACGACCTACTACTTTGCCGCCTTCGTCGACAACGGCTCGGGTGAGTATTCGGCGTCCAAGACGGTCAAGGCTCAGCCGTTCGACACGGGTGGCAAGATCAAGTGGGCCTACTCGACCGGCGCCTCGGCCCTGGCACCTCCGGGGCTCTACCCCGGCGCGGCGGGGACTGGCGCGGCTTACGGGCTTTCCAATGACCGGGTATTGCACGGCATGAACTCGACGGGTGGTGGTGGCGACTGGCCGCGGACTTTGCCGTTTGATTGGATGCCGATGGGCATGAATGGTCCGGCCCAGGACCGGCCGCCGATCGTTCCGACGACGGTCGGGGCAGCCAACCTGGTGGCTTTCTTGGGTTCTCAGGACGGACATGTCTACGCGGTCAACGCCAAGACCGGCGAAACTCTGTGGCAGAGCGAACTGAATTACGGTTTGGTCCAGGGGGCGCCGGCGGGCATCTTTACCGCCTATAACGGTGACTACGACCTGCTCTTCGCAGGCTCTCGTGTGGCCGGCAGCGGCAATTCGATGCATGCGATCAATCCCGCCAACGGTTTTCACGAGTGGAGCTACGACGGCACGATCGGCATTATCTCCTCCGCCGCTACGGTGGACTACGCCACGAACCGACTCTACTTCGCCAGCCGGGAGAATCCCTCGGTGAACGAGAACACCCTGTGGTGTATCGAGTTTACGAACTTGGGTGCATCGCTGCTTTGGGCGAAGCCATACGGTGACATCGACTCCGCACCGGTACTCTTCGACGGTGTGTTGTACGTCGGTACCAATGCGGGTCTCGTAATGGCCGTCAATCCGGAAGACGGAGAGAAAATCTGGACCTATGTGACTATCGACGGTTCGGTCAAGGGCTTCGTCGATTTCGAGTTCACCGGATTGCCGCGCAGGCTCTTCTTCGCGACGACCACCAGCGTGTGGTCTCTGACGGACCACGGGTCTTCGGTCAGTTTTGGGTGGCAGGAAACCGGGGTAGGTGGGCCGTCCATTCCACTGACGTTGGCAGATCAAGGGGTGATGTTCGTCGGATCGACCGACGGCCGGCTCTACCAACTCAACACCATCACCGGGATACCCGAAGCGTCGAGATTGTTGGGCGCCGAGAACGTGACAGTCGGAAGCCCGGGCTACGACTGGCTGAACAGCATGGCATATGTTGGGGCTGAGGACGGTTCGGTCTACGCCGTGACCCTGCCCCTGCAGTAGGAGGAGACCATGAAAACCAAGACAATAGTTATTCTCGTTCTTTTCGCCGTTGTCGGACTTTGGGCTTTTGTCCCTGCTGAAGCGGCGGATGGGATCTGTGCCCGGTTTGAAGTGAGTTCAGTTGAAAAGCCGACTCCCCGTGAAGGCGGGAAATTTTCGGCGGTTAAGACGACTGACCTCATCGTGCATGTTCTCTTTCAGGATGAAATCAAAGAAGAATTGGTCGTCACCTTGCGGTTTTACACCCCTAACAGACACCTGTACCGAGAGATGGACATACCGATTGCGCCGTCCGGAACTCGGGCGCCGGGGAAACGAACACTTCCGAACTACCCCTATCCGGTTGAAGTCAAGGTGCCGAATACAACGAGGCCCGGCGGCGAGCCCGCTATTGAGGTAAGGTTTCCTGTGGGAGGAACCTCGATCGTATCGAGTTCCTTGTACGGGACCTGGACTGTTTCTGGGCTGATTAACGGTAAGGAACTGAGGTGTTTCCGGCCGTTGACCATAACAATAAAGAACTGAAGCTCAGGAGTAGCATATATGCGAGGTGAGCGACCCTCGTTCGCCGGGTCAGTTTATCTTGGAATAGTGAGATGCCCCACGGCAGGAGTCCCAGAAAGGCAGGGGGGACTGCCTAAGGTGGGATCGACAGGAGATTGTGAATGAAGGTAACCCGGGCGGAATGCCTTGCATGGCGAAAAATCGATCAAGAGACGGTGGTGATCCATCTGGCTGAGAGGAAGATGTTTGGATTGAACGACATCGGTGGCCGGATGTGGGAGGCTCTTTCGGCGCCGACCACCCTTGAGAGGCTCGAGGCGATCGTAGTGGAAGGTGGGCTCGAGGGGGCGAATGTCATTGATGCCGTTGAGCGTTTCATAGTCGATTTGGCTGAGGAAGGCCTGGTGATGAGCGATGAACCTCTTGAAGGAAGAGGGGACGACGCTGAAGTCGTCGATTTTATGGCGCCTGGGGTTTCCGGCCGGGTCCCTAGAATTGAATGGCGGGAAGAGATCCGTCAGTTTGCCGGCCAGTGCCATTTTCTGTCGGGCCAAAGCCATCAATGTAACCAGCATCCGGGAGGTTCCTGATCCACAAGAACAGCACCTCTTCTCCCCAGGCAGAAGATGCAAGGTTGGATCCGGTCGTCAGGAACGACGGCCGGTTTTGTATTGACCTTGGCGGTACGATCGCGGAGTTTTCCAGTTCCGAGCCCGATGCCATTCACCGGATGCGTCGCCGATTTGCCGGGTTCGAGGTCGCCTCCGCTCGGCCTGTGATTTCCTTCATTCATAGCCCGGAAGGGGGAGAGCAGCTTTCTTTTTCGACGAGTGTAGATCTCAAGAACAGAAAGGTTTATCTCTTTGGTGAGCAGGGGATCTCCCATGTGGATGGTGTTCTTCGTACCGTCCTGGCTGTCGTCGCAGCGCCGGACCTGATTGCACATGCTGCTCTTCTGCTTGATGGCGAACGAGCTTTTCTCTGTTGCGGCAAACCTGGGGCCGGGAAGAGTACGATGGCCGGGCTCTTTCCTGAAAACGCCGTCTGTGATGAGTTGGCGCGGGTGGGTGTGTCCCCGAAAAGGGTCGTGGCGAAGTCCTTGCCCTACTGGAAGGCACGCCCTGCGACGGTCTCGCTTAAGTCGATTTTCCTATTGCGGCATGGTCTGTCCAATCGGCGCATCAGGCTTTCGGCGTCCGATGCGATACGGGAACTGAGGCGCCACCTCTATTGGCCGTTGGATGAGGAGAAGGCGGCTGATGCAACCTTTGGTACTCTTTCCGAGGTGGTACAGCGGGTTCCGGTCTATCGGCTTGACTTTCTTCCCGACCGAAGAGTGTGGAAGACCCTCACCGAGGTTGAATGATGGTACTGATGCCGAATTTCCAGAAGGTCATCGAACATGCCATGCGAGCGTGTATTCCGCTCGAAGTCTCCATCGAATTGACGCATCAGTGTAATTTTCGCTGCAAACACTGTTACATCCCTGATTTTCAAGCCCCGAATCTGCTGACAACCGAGAGAATCCTCGGGCTTCTGGATGAACTGGCCGAAATGGGGACGTTGTTTCTCAGTCTGACCGGCGGAGAGGTTTTCTTGAGAAAGGACTGGGCCTTGATCGCCCGCCGTGCACGGGAACTGAATTTCCACTTGACCATTCTGACGAACGGGGCGTTGCTCGACGATGCCGTAGCCGATACGTTGGCCCAACTTCACGCCTTCGTGGATATCAGTTTTCATGCCGACGATCGCGAGGTGTTTGAGAGCATCACTCAACGGCCCGGTTCCTTTGATGCAACCGTGGCTGCGATACATCGGGTCCACGAACGAGGCATGTACCTCAAGATCAAAATTCCGGTCATGAACCTCAATCAACACACCTACCCCTCGGCTATCGAGTTTGCCGAGAAACTGGGCGTAGAATGGAGTTGTTCACCCAAGATTTTGACCAAGACCGACGGCGAATTCGGGCCGGTTCTTCAGCGAGTGTCCGGCAGAGACTTGACGAAGTTCATGGAAGCGCCGACATCAGGATGTCATGTCGTGACTGAAGAGGATGCCCATCCTGCCGCCGGTGGCGGACCTCTGTGTGCGGCTGGAGTTCGGTATGCCGCCATCAGCGCTTCGGGTGATGTGTTGGCATGTAACGTCATGCCCGGTTCTGCCGGAAACGTCCTCCATTCGACTTTTCGTGAGATCTGGGAGGAATCGCCGTGGCTTCGGCAGATTCGTCGGGTTCAACGAGCGGACTTGCGGGAGTGTGCCACATGCTCCAAGTTTTCCTACTGCAACCGGTGTCCGGCGCAGGCATTGGTCGAGGATGGGGATTTATTGGGTCTTTCCCGAGATGCTTGTAAGTACGCCGAAGCCATCGAAGCAGCTACCGACCGGAAAGGGCGAATCGATGTGGCGATTCCTTGACCCTTTTCTGATGCAGGGGTTGGTTGTTTTTGCTGCTCTGAGGGTGGTGTGGTTCAACGGCAAATTGCCCCTTGACCGGCTGGTCGAAACTCTGAGAACGACCCGAAAGCTCCCACCGCGGCTTCGGCGTCCGGAAACTTTCCAAGGAATTGTGAATCGCCGGTACCGGTGGTTACCTCCATATGACCTCAGGGCCTGTTTGAAAAGATCGTATCTCTTGCTCGACCTCTGGTCCCGCTGTGGTCTCGAACCCCAGTTTCACATCGGGTTGCGTAAGATCAACGGTGAACCCGACGGTCATGCGTGGGTCTCGGCGGATGGCCTCGATGGCGGCGAAATGTCCTCCGAAGGGTATAAAGAGGCTTTCGTGGCGTAGCAATTCGTCGAACGAATTGCATGGCCCTTGCGGGCGAGAACGCCGGCGGCCATAACAGCGCATTGGACAATCGGCAGATCATTTGTGGCGTGCAGGCGTCCCGCCTGCCATCCTTGCGCTTCAACTTAGCCCGCACTTCACCAGTTTTCGTAGCGAGACGCCCGAGACGCAGTGCCATGCTGGGTTTTTCGTGACTTGGCCGACGTAGGCGTACTTGGCAGTCCGTTGAGGAGGGCGAGTTGCGAAAGGCACGGCAGGGTACGGTGTATCGGGTGTCGTAGTAGATCACTGGTGAGAAATGTGGGTTAGCTCTTCTTCGGCGATCGCCACCGCATGCGGGTAGGTCCGCCGGTCGAAAAACTCGAGGCGCCATCCGGCTTCGCGGAGTTCCTCTTCGATCGCCTCCCGGGTAAAGAAGTGGGCGAAGCCCGGGGAGAGGTCATCGCCGAAGTCCAGTTTTTCGCGGCCCAGGATCCAGCGAAGGGCATTTCCGGTTTTGCGCAGCCCCTCGTGGCATTCGAAGGCATCGACGTCGAAGCCTCGCTCCAACAGCGGCGAAATTTCTCTCCCGGCGCCGGCGCCCAAGAGCAGGAGTCGTCGTCGGTCCTGAAAATAGTGATCGATGCCCTCAGTTTCCCAGCCGAAGAGCCCAGAGAGATTGTGGTTGGAAGCTGTGTAACTTTTTGATGCTTCGTAGGAGAGCTGGTCGACAAGATGGAGATGCTTCCGGGTCAAGAGACCCAGCCAAAGCCCCGCCCAGAGGCCGCGAGCGATGCCGTCGAAAGCCTCCAGGAGTCTCCAGCTGAGACCGTGAAGGGATAGGAGGAGCGAACGGCGGTGTTGCGAATCGTCCATCGAAGCCCAGGATAAACCATCAATGCAATCCGTCCGACGGATTGCCTTTGACCCCTTTGGTCCTCGGGCCACCCTATGCGCCGTGGGCCGGGACGCGGTATCCTTGCCTAGCGATGCTTGATCTTCAAGTCACCACAGCCGATGGCTCCGAGTGGGAACAGCGGATTACCGATGACGATGTCGTCATCGGGAGATCGACGCGAGCCGGTCTGACAATTCCGGACCGGGCGTTGTCTCGCTTGCATGCGCGTCTCTACCGCTCAGGCGAGTCCTGGTTTGCCGAAGACCTGGACTCTCGCAACGGCACCTTCGTCAACGAGAGACGGCTTGGAGGACCGGTGAGGGTGGTTCACGGCGACATCCTGACTTTGGGCGGGAGTCGAATCGTCATGGGTGGGTCGGCTCAAGCGCGAAAGGCAGACGACGGGTCCTGGGATCTGTTGGCGGGCCACACCGTCTTCAGGTCAGCCGATGATCTCTTGGCATCCGGCTCCGGTTCCGTGCTGGTGGATGAGGTGGGCACAGAGCGATCGGGCAATGCTGCTCTTGGACGCCTGAATTTGCTGAATGAAGTTCACCGGGCCCTGAGCCGTTCGGTCGATCTGCAGGAGTTGTTGAATCTGATTCTCGATCGGGTTTTTGATCACCTCGGCCCCGAGGACGGAGCCATCTACCTCGTGAGCGACGGCGGGTATCAACGTGCGGCTTCTCGTTCGACACGGGATGAGTCCGATCGTCTGGGGTCCCAGAGCCTGCTCAAGGAGGTCGTTGAAGGCCGGCAGGCCGCGCTGGTTTTGGACGCCCAGTCAGACGAGCGCTTCAATCAGGCTCAGAGCCTCATGATTTCAGGTCTACGCAGTATTTTGGCAGCCCCGCTTCTGGATGGCGACGATGCTCTTGGAATGATTGTGCTCGGGTCGAGTCATAGTGTCCGGAGCTTCGATGAGGCGGACATGGAATTGCTGGTGACTCTGGCTTCGGTGGCGGCAATGCGCATTTCGAATGTGCGTCTGGCTGAGGAAGCCGCCGAACGTCAGCGGATGGAACAGGAACTGACCCTCGGACGAAGGATCCAGACGGCGCTCCTGCCGGAGAACCTGCCGGAGGTCGAGGGATGGGAAATTCACGCGGGCAATCTGCCGTCAAGGGGCGTCTCAGGCGATTACTACTCCATCTTTCTGCGAAACGACGGTGAAACCCTGATCATCGTGGTTGCGGACGTTTCCGGCAAGGGCATCGCAGCTGCTTTGCTCACCGCTTCTCTGGAGGCTCTGTCGGCGGCGCCGTTGGAAGCGGGCAGCCCTCTCGACCTGACATGTCACCAGGTGTCGAAGTTGCTGTACGACCGAACCCCGCCGGAGAAATTTGCGACGGCGTTCTTTGCCGAAGTGGAATTGAGTACGGGCCTGGTCCGGTATGTCAATGCCGGGCACAATCCGGGCTTGGTTCTCAGGGTTACGGGGAGTTTCGAGTGGCTCAATGCCAGTGGCGTACCTCTTGGTCTGCTGCCGGTCGCCGACTATGAGTTGGGGGAGGTGCGCCTCAACTCAAGGGATGTCCTGGTGCTGTACACCGATGGTCTTACTGAAGCCGCCAACCCCGAGACTGAGGAATATGGTGAGGATCGGCTGCGCCAAGCCGGCTTGGTCAATCGCCTCGAATCTCTTGGCGACCTTGCCCGGAAAATTGAGAGTGATCTGGATACTTTTGTTCAAGGTGTGCCCTATGGAGATGACCGCACGCTGGTATTGCTGAGGTGGACCGGGAATGGAGAACGATCATGAGTGCCTCGGACGCTGATTGGGGTAAGTGTGTGGAGTGGGTGAGAGGTGCGGATCTCAGTAAGGTTGAAGCCAGGATTGAGGTCACAATACCGGGAAAGATCGAAGCCGTCGCTCCGACCGTCGATCGGATCATTGAAAGTATCCGGGAAGAAGAGTGCATAAAAGGCCACGAATTCGAGGTCGAGGTTGCCCTTCTCGAAGCCATTGGAAATGCGGTGGAGCATGGCTGTCAGGAGGATCGTTCAAAGGAGGTCAGCATATGGGTGGCTTGCTGTCCTGAGTGTGGCCTGTTGGTTGTGATTCGGGATCCGGGAGAGGGGTTCGATCCTTCGGAAATACCCAATCCCGTCGAGCAGGACAACCTGCTGAGAACCCATGGGCGTGGCGTTTGGCTTATCAACAAGCTCATGGATGGAGTGCATTACGCCAATGGTGGTACGGAGATCAGAATGCACAAACGCCCAAATGTGAAAAAGTAGGTTAGACCTTAAAGAAAACTCTTGTGGACCAGATCTTCCACGTACTGATCCGTGTGGATACCGTGGTTGTGCATTAGACCTTCGGCGGAAATGACGAAAGTGGCTTCTTCACCACAGATGCGGGAAAAGTGTACGCGGTGCGGCTCGTTACCAGATGTCATGTCGAGGCAGGCAAGGTCCTCAGAGAGAGTTCACTTTGCAAGTCCGCATGACAGAGGGGACACCGAAAACGCCAACGGGAACCGGGGCTGATCGGTACGTCTCTCGATGTGAACATCGAATAGACCCCGGGCTCGGGATGGAGGCCCATGAGGATGCGTTTCCCTGCATTTTCCGCCACCAAGACAACGGAGTCATCCGGGTTGAGGGCACCCTGGTAGTGAGGACATTTGCAGACCCAATCCATAGCGGATCTCCTTCCGCGACAAGGATAAACGATTTGATCCAACTGAGGAGATTCTTGGTCTCCATCTCGAAGGGGTTCGGCTCATCGGCCTATGTCCTACAGACTCCCAGCTGTGCTATTCTTCCATTCCGTTTTCCGCGATGGAAGGCGTATTCTATATGTTGAGGCCCACCATGAATGATAATTCCAATGAAATGAGTGAATTCGAAGCCGCCCTTCAGGGAGATGTCGGAGTCAAGTCGCTTCGCGTCGGTGATGTGGTGCAAGGGACCATCGTGGAGATCCATGGTGACGTCGTCCTGGTCGATGTCGGTGGCAAGTCCGAGGCTGTCCTCCTGCGGGAAGAACTTGAACAGCCTGGGATGGGTGATCCTGTGGAAGTCGTCATTACGGCGATGGGAGAGCAGATTGAAATCTCCCACAGATTGGCTCTTGAGCAGAAGCTGAAGGACCAACTGGTCGATGCCGTTGAGACCGGTGTGCCTGTTGAAGGAAAGGTCTCTGGGCGAAACAAGGGTGGTTTTGATGTGATTTTGGCGGGTGTGCGCGGATTCTGCCCGATGTCTCAGATTGAAGAGTTTCACTCAGATGATCTGGATGCACATCTCGGTCAGACGTACCGCTTCAAGGTGCTTGAGTACAACCCGGATGCGAGAAAACTCGTGGTGTCCCGAGCCGCCTTGTTGCGCGTTGAAAGAGAGACACAGCAGAAAGAAGCTTGGGAAAGACTGGAAGAGGGCTCGATAGTTGAAGGAACGGTCCGCTCCTTGACCGATTTTGGGGCCTTTGTCGATCTGGGTGGTGTTGACGGACTTGTTCACGTCACTGAGATGAGTTACCAGCGAGTCGGGCGACCCTCTGATGTTTTGTCCGTCGGCCAAAATGTCTCTGTGAAGGTCGTGGGCATGGACAGGGCGAAGAACCGAATCTCCCTGAGCATCAAGCAGACCGAGAAAGATCCCTGGGAGGGAGTGACCGAAGGTTTCCCGGTGCGAAGTGCCTTCGAGGGCAAAGTCGTGCGCAAAGCGCCCTTTGGCCTTTTCATTCAGCTCACACCCGGTGTGGATGGACTCCTGCACGTAAGTCAGTTGCCTCCGGGAACGGACCTGAACTCTGAAGAAGTGCAGGAAGGGCAGACCATCAACGGTTGGGTGAAAGAGATCGATCTCGAAAACCGGCGGATTGGACTCACCCTACGGCGCCTTCCTGATCGAGAGCCCTGGGAGCGGATCGGGATGCGCTATCAGGAGGGTCAGACGGTCGAGGGAATGGTCGAACATGGAACTGATTTCGGAGTCTTTGTCGAGTTGGAACCCGGTGTCAGCGCCTTGATTCCGATGTCCGAGACAGGGCTGGAACGAGGTGTGGACCCGAGGGAAGTCTTTTCTCCAGGTGAGAAGATCGTTACGAAGGTGATGTCGGTAGATGAGAGCCGGCAGCGTATCAGTCTTTCGATTCGTGCCCAGAAGAAGGACTCGGAGCGCAAGGAGTATCTGAAACACATGGATAAGGGAGCGTCTGACGAACCGGTCGTCACCGGTTTCGGCGCATCGCTGATGAAGGCATTGAAAAAAGACAAATAGGCTCCTTCTTGATGCGCTGCGCGCATCCTGGGTTCGGGTTATCCGGAGAACCTTCGGTTTTCCGTCGCGAAATAGAGCCTCGTTTGCCTTTGAGAACACTTCCTTAACCTGGTCGGAGCCCGTATCGGTCCAGGACACATCGCTTGTTGGACCGTTTGAACACTCAAACGCATTCCCCCCTAATCTGTAGGGGGGCGTTCGACGTTCTTTCGTTGTCCTTTGCGGGGAGGAGCGGGTAGCCTCGGTGGGCGGGACGCCTGCAGCCAGAATTCAGATACCGGAGACAACTGGGGTGGAAGATGTTTCAAGGCGGGGTCGGTTGTTCGAGCGGCTGCGACTTTGACATCCCGCGATCCTTGAA
>JAIOSJ010000192.1 GCA_021107705.1 Thermoanaerobaculales bacterium
CCACCCCCGTGCGGCGCCGCTACCCAGTGCCAGACCAATATTCTTCGGAAAGCCCGAGTCAATATTGGACATGCTCACTGCCGATCTTCGTGAAAACGCGTCAACTCGGACGCATCTGTTTCATTCTTGTTCGGGACATCCTGTACGTTGACCCTCATTCCCGACCGCAAACGCCCCGCTCCGCTGGTGACCACTTTGTCATCCTCAAGCAATCCAGCCGTCACTTCGGCATAGTGATCATTCATGGCGCCGATCTCGACCGTTCGCTTATGGGCCGTATTCCCTTTTACAACAAAGGCGTAGTAGGTGCCGCTTCCTGGGATTTGGCGCAAGGCGTCACGGGGAACCGCAAGCAGGGATTTCGTCTCCATCGAGAACCTCACCCGTGCGAACATCCCGTCGACCAGCTTTGCCGTTGGGTTGGGCACCTTGACACGAACGCGGAACGTGCGCGTGCTCTGGTCGACCATGGGGTTGATTACGGACACCGATCCCTGGAACTCCGCCCCAGGGTAAGCGTCCACCGTGACCGTCGCTGACGTACCAGGGACGAGCCGCCCGAAGTCGGTCCCCGGCAGGTCCACCTCGGCTTTCAAGGTTGACTGGTCCACGATGCGGAACAGCTGAGCGCCCGGCGCTACGGCAAGGCCGACCTCAACGCTTCTTGCGACCACGACGCCCGCGACCGGGGTTCGGATCTCAGTGTCCCGCAGCTGCTGCTCGGCAGCCTCGAGACCCACCATCGCTTGATCGCGTTGTCCTTCGGCGGTGGCCAGCGCTTCCCGTGCCGCTTTGAAGGCGCCCTCCGCGGCATCAAACCGGCTCTGAGGGATGACGTTCTCGGCCAACAGATCGGAGGCTCGCCGGTACTCCTTCTCGACCTGCTCGAACCGAGCCCTGGCCTGCGCGGTGGCCGCCTCCCCAACCTCGTGAGCCGCAGTCGCCTGTTTGACCGCAAGCTCGTAGTTGGTTGCATCGAGGCGAGTTACCATCTGTCCAGCCTCGACCCGATCTCCCAGGTCCGCGAGAACCGTTTCCACATTACCCGGGACCTTTGGGCTCAGCAGGATCGTCTCGTTCGCATTCAGCGTACCGACCGCGGCGATCTCCTCCTCGAAGTCTTTGAATGCGATCGTAGACACTACGACCGGCACATCGATCTGTTCACCGTTGGTGTTTGCGGATCCCTTCAGCATGGTGTGAAGGGCGCCGGAGGCAAGAAACACAATAGCCCCAGCTGCGATGATGATCACCAGGGACACTACAGCTCGTCTCATTCGACTGGCTCCTCAAGTTTGGGGTCCGAGTGACTGATCAATGGGTCACCGACGGCGCGCTCAAGAGCCGCCAGTGCCAGGTTGAACTCAAAAATGGCCTGTGCATGGTTCGCCTGAGCGCGGCTGAGCCCGGTACGGCTGTCGAGCACTTCGGTGTTCGTGCCCTCTCCGGCCCGGTAGATGACCCTGGCCAGGCGGTAGGCCTCTTCGGCAGCATCCAGCCCTGCAGCGGCGGCAGCAATGTTCTTCTCCGCTTCATCTATATCCAGGGAGGCCTGACGAACCTCCAGCCGGCAGAGGTCCTCTGTTCGGTGGAGCTGGACCCGCGTCTGTTCCAGCTGGGAGCGCGCCTTCTTGACTCTGGCTGCGGTTCGGCCCCAGTTCCACAAGGGAACCTCGGCGCCCACCCCAACAGTCCAGTGGAAATCACCCTCAAGGTCACGGACGTCTCCTTCGATGTATTCATAGCGCCCCTCAAGAGCGATCCCCGGCAGGTACTCTCCTTTGGCCGCTTTAAGGCCCTCTTCGGCTGCAGCCTTTTGGGCCTTCAACGACAGAAGCTCAGGCCTTTGGGACAGCGCCAGCTCGGTCAGCACAGACAGGGTGCCCGGCGGCCTTATTGGTCGGTTAAGGGGTTCGATCAAAAGGACAGTCGCCCCCTGGTCGA
Organism: Thermoanaerobaculales bacterium; assembly: GCA_021107705.1. Taxonomy (GTDB): domain Bacteria; phylum Acidobacteriota; class Thermoanaerobaculia; order Thermoanaerobaculales; family Sulfomarinibacteraceae; genus JAIOSJ01. The sequence goes on from JAIOSJ010000192.1 coordinate 1,945, forward strand.
TTGCCAGCAGGTTCTTGAGCCCGGCCAGGGCAAGCTCCAGTGCGTTTTCCGCGGCGTTGAACTGCTTGTGGGCGTTGGCCAGCTCTGTTCGTGTGCGCGGAAGATCGAGCTTGGAAATCGCCCCCTCGCGGACGAGGATCTCGACATCGTGCTCGTGTGCCTCTAGGAGATCGACGCCCTCGGTCGCCACCTTCTGAAATATCGCGGCAACCTGGGCCATGCGATACACACGCTTGACCTGGAAGACGATCTCCTGCTCTACGTGTCGCCTGTTCTCAGCCTGTGCGTTTCGAAGATCATGGGCCGCTCTGTGCGCAGCTTTCAATCTCCCCCCGACGAAGATCGGCTGCTGAACGACAAAGCCTGCCTTGTATATCTCTCGATCCATGAATGTGAGGGCCTGGGGACCCAACTCAAAGGTGAGTTCCTCGTCGAGCCGCACGTACGTGGCCTCAGCCCCAAGAGAGGGAAGCATGGCCGACCGTGCCTCATGGATGTCCGTCTCGGCTTGGATCAGCGCCTCCCGAGCGAGCTGAATATCGCGGTTCTGCTCGAAGGCTATGCGAATGGCGTCATCGAGAGTGAGGCGGAGCCCCTCTTCGTTTCTCAAGTCCTTCTGGACCGACGGTCCCCCCCGGCCATCATCAGCGAGAACCTCAAGATCTGCGGCTGGTGCGTGAAGACAAGGGAAAGCCAGCGATGCGATCAACAAGAAGGGAAGGGGCCGGCTCATTGGCTCAAAATCCCGTGCAGGAACCCGTCCAGAATCACAGGCGCGTTCTTCTCGTAGGGATGCCGTTTGGGGTCCTCAAGCCAGCAGAACAGGAACGCATTGGTGAGACCATCCAGCGCCACGGCAAGGTAGTAGGGATCCATCTTTCGAAAAAGCCCCTCACGTAC
>JAIOSJ010000308.1 GCA_021107705.1 Thermoanaerobaculales bacterium
CTTGCGGACGAGATCGAAGTCGATGCCCAAGGGGTCGGTATTGTTCGACACCGTCACCGGCGTGCCGAATAGGGGTTCGCACCAACCGTCGCAAGGCAGATCATCATAGACTTCGTCGACGTACTCCCAAGTCGCTGTCGCCAAATAGTAGGTACCCGCATCGAGTCCCCCCGAGATAAACACTCCCAAATCGTCAGTCATCGGGTAGGTTGCTCTCGTGCCGTCCTGTCTGTAGATGTAGACCCGCTGGTCGACCAGTGGGTCGCCGGTGCCCACGTCGCGGAGGGTTCCGCCGATGCGCCCTTCAGGCGTGAGGGCGAAGTCGATCCCGGTTATTTCGGTATTCACGGTGACTGGAATCGGTGTTCCGGACTCGGGAACACAGCCGGACAGCGGACAGTCGAGACCGTCGTAGAGTTGATCGACGTAGTAATACCGTCCTGCAGCCGCTTGGTAGAGTCCGTCCACCAGGCCACCGGTCGTCCAGGCACCTTCACCATACGCGCTTCTTGCTGTTTTGACGACGTCACCATCGCTGTCGAAAACCGAGATGTCGACCCCTCCGACCGGGTCGCCGGTCACCGCATCGGTTACCGTCCCCGACAATATGCCGAGACGATTCAGAAAAAAGTCGATCCCCTCAGTGACGATCTCGACCCCGGAGGGTACCAGTGACCCGGCCGTGGCGTCACACCCGGTGCCGGGACCACCAGGGCAGGGCAGGTCGTCGTAGAGCTTGTCTTCATGAGTGCTGCTGACGGTGGCTATGTAGCAGGGCTCGAGAAGCCCGACCACGGCATATTCTCCGAGTGCGTCGGAATAATCGCCGGCGATGTATTTTCCGGTGGCGTCATAAGCGTTGATTCGAATTCCCTCAATCCCTTCGCCCGTTTGAGGGTCCCTGATCATGCCGGATATGACCCCGCTTCGCCGCAAGGCGAAGTTGATGTCGTCACGAGCTTCTTCTGGAGCTACGATGATCGGATCACCCGAGGTTGGATCGCATGCAGGCGGACCGCCAAAGCATTCAATGTCGTTGTACAGCTCATCCACATAGGAACGGCTCCAGGAACGGGTAGACACGAAGTATGCCCTGCTCGAATCTATCCAATAGAAAAATCTTCCATCAGCTCCTGTATCGACGGTGGCATAGAGATATCCAGAGCCGAACCAGATCCCAATTTCAATGTCGATCGGATCCCCAGTTGCGGCATCCGTAACGAGACCGGAGATGGAAGAGGTGGGCGCAATGTATTCCTGAATCGACAGGACGAAGTCACCGGTCGCACCATCGAACCCGCTCAGGCGAATCAGATAGTCTGTTCCCCCATTGGCCGTGAATACGACTCGCGACTGCAACCCGTCCCAATCATCGTTGCACGCGATCTGATTGTCGATCGTCCCCGGACAGGCGCTGTGGACCGACAGGACGGTGTCGAAGGACGAACCGGTCGTCTCGACAGCCACCCGAGTGTTAGAAGACGGGCTGAAGCGAAACCACACATCGGGGGAGTCAATCGACGACCCACACTCGGCCTCGCCGTCGTTGGTTGCCCCTACGGTTGACCCCGTGTATGTGCCGAGGTCGATGAGGGTCGCCGTTGTACAGTCATCACTAGATTTCGTGACCACCTTAATGCCGATCGCAGTACTTGTCTCCCGCTGCGGATGCTTTCGTTCCGGGTAATGACCGAGAATAGCCGGGTCGTCGGTGCGGGCGGCCAGGCTCAGGTTGTGGACGAGGAGACGCAGGGTTTCAACTTTGTCCGCGACCGGGTTTTCACTTTCGGCATTGCCCTCGGCAAGAATGCGCCCGATCTCCTCAAGATCACGATCGAAGTGCTCGGCGTCTCTCGCCAGATCGACGATGTCGATTCCGAGCCGGCCGGCGTTAATCCGGGCCTGCTCGGTCCGCGCCTGAATCTCCTCGCTCAGTCGATGGATCCTGGTCAGGAGTACTTCTTTATCGACCCGTGGTTCCTCTGCGGACAGAGGCCTCGGGATGGCCTGAAGAAGGACGATCAACATCGTCGCCATGAGTCGTTGGGACCACCGGCCGTAAGATGAGCGCCTCGTGATTCGGGTCATTTGTGCCCCCCGTGATGACAGTACCAGAATATCTCGATGCGAAGCTGTATAGGATCACTGATCGTTCTTGAATAATTGGTAACCCATCGCCTTCAATGGAGTGAGCGATGGGGTTATACTGCCAGCGACAGGTGAATTGAGTTGACTCCGAACAGACACAGAGACAGGTTGGACGACGGATGAATGGCGACAACTTCTGTTGGAATGGAATCCGAAGAAGCGGCGGTCTGTGGGATCGTGCGCGGAGTGCGCTCACCTGGGGTTTGCTTTTTCCCGGCGTGACCCTATTGGGTGCGATGCCTGGCCTCGCCTGTGAACCCTGGCAGTTGGGGGAACCCTTTCCTTTCGGCCAACACCTGTACGACGTTCATCATTCGTCGGGTCTGTGGATCGCGGTGGGTCGAGGGGGCACGATTCTGACCAGCACCGATGCGATCGATTGGGCAGCGCGTGATTCCGGCGTGATCCAGAATTTGTATGAGGTTAGCGGTCACGAGGGTCGGTATATCGCGGTAGGAACCGGAGGCCTGTTGCTGGTGAGTGACGACGGGCTCACCTGGGTCTCGGCGGGCACCCTACCTCTCGAAGATGTGAGAGAAGTCATCTGGTCGGGAACGTCCTTCGTTGCCGTTGGGGCGGTGGACGACGATACGACCGGAATCGCGACCTCACCGGATGGGGAAAATTGGTCGATCGCATTTCAACGCCCTTCGCCCTTGCCCTATACCGGCGTGGCAAAGACGGACTTCGGCATACTGGTTTCTGGGTATTATTATGTGGGAACGGTTCGGGGAGATGGCGATTCCTGGGAAGATCTTCCCCGCAGCCGCGAGAGGCTGGCCAGCAACGGACCGATGACGGTAGGGACCGCCCAGGATGGACAACTTGGGTGGTCCTTCTACTGGAGCGAGGACGGTGGAGAAAGCTGGACCTGGGCGACCTATCCGGACCAGCACATGTTTTCTCCCGAACTGCTGTGGACCGGGCGCGAATTTTTGGCCTTTGGACAATGTGACACCTATTGGTGTGGCTACGGCCCTCTGAGAGTCTTCCGAAGCATCGACGGGAAAGAGTGGGTAGACATCGATACCCCCTCTGACCGAAGGATGTATGGTGCAGCCGCCACAGTCGATTTCACGGTGTTCGTGGGCGAATGGGGCTCCATCAAGACCTGGTCGGCCGGCGCGGGATGGAAGTCCTCAGAGCCGGGAACCACGATCGGCTTGTACGAGGTTGCCTCTTCGGACACGAGATCGGTTGCTGTCGGAGCGGAAGGCTTTGGGGCTACCAGTACAGACGGTGTGAACTGGGAGCCCTTCAGGTTGGACGGGGTCGAACGCCTGGAGGACGTCATCTGGGTCTCTCCGACCCCCGATTGGCCGGAAGGTCGATTTCTGGCCGTCGGTTGGCACGACGATCCCGTAGGGGCGGTGGTTGCTTCCAGTGTTGACGGCCTGTCTTGGGAGGTTCAGAAGCTCTTCCCCGGGGTACAGCTGTTCGGAGTGACCGAGACATCCTTTGGATTCGTCGCGGTTGGGTTTGGACTGGAGACCTATCAATTTTCGTCACTGCGAAGTGTCGATGGTGTCGATTGGACCTACCATCCAACCCCCCATTCTGGTTGGTGGTTCGCGAAAGTGGCGTGGAACGGGAAGACTTTAGTCGCAACCTCGGACAACGCCCTCTTCGCCAGTTCCGACGGTAAGGCCTGGATCGATGTCAGCCCCGAAGATATGGATCTCTTGTCTACTTTCTGGGATGTCGCGACGGATGGATCAAATTTTGTAGCGGTCGAGGAGCGGGATTATCTCACTCACCTCTGGTCGAGTCCCGATGGACTGACATGGACCCACGAAATCGGGAATCTGCAAATCAGACCGAGGGCTATCGAAAGCATCGGGGATCGATTCTTGGTGGCCGGTTGGTCTCTCAGGCACGGATGGGGAATCCTGTTCGATACCCCGTTGCTCTGGTACGCACTGGACGGCTCGCTCTACTGGCCGGATTTCTCGGAGTTTGGCGGGGGATACTACAGCGGAGTGAGTCAATTTGGGGACCAAATCATTGCCGTTGACTATTATGGACAGACCGCCCATGTGAATTTTGGATCCGAGCCTGCGTCGCCACGAGTGGTAGGGCCGACAGTCGTCTGCTCCGGAGACACCGTGACCCTCGAGACCATCCCCGATTTCAGCAGCTATCTCTGGCGCACCGGAGAGACAACCGAGTCCATCGTTGCGCCCTTTGCCGACTTGGCGACCTACCAGGTGACGGGAACGGATTTTCAGGGATGCAGAATGACGACTCCGCCCCACACCGTGACCGGAATCCCCCCCCCAACTACATCGATCCTTGGTCCGACGACGATCAGTCCTGGCGAACAGGCCGAATTGGTCGCAACAGCGGGTTATTCGGGGTATCTCTGGTCCACAGGCGAATCGACGCGGGAAATCGGCGTCGCTCCGATCGAGACCACCGGTTACACGGTCTCCGTGTCGACATTCGAGGGATGCGCCGGAGTCTCTGATGTTCATACCGTAACAGTCGTTGCGCCGATTTTTTCTGACGGCTTCGAGTCAGGAGACCCATCCCTGTGGTCGGCGACCGTCAACTGACTCTCAACTGACTCTTTCCCGGGGGAATTACAATTTTGTCGGTGCCTGTTTGCGAAGAACGAAGCGAAGCTGCCTTTCCTGAACGGGCTGGCCGCCGAAAACATTCGGTTTGATCTTCGCGAGAAAGGAAGCGCCAGCCCTTGCTCGCACTGGGGATCATGGCATCATGAGCACTGAGTGAATACCGTTGCAGTCTCTACCGGGGATCGGGGGTACCGCCTGCCGGCGGTTCTGCTGCTGCTGACCATGGTGGTGCCGGCGCTGGCCGCAAGCTGGGGCTTCGATGACGGGCGGCTGGCCTTTGTTCGCTACCGCGAGCCGAAACTGATCGCCCTCGCCATCCTGGGCTGGATCCTGGTGAGCACCTTCTTGTGGAGCTTTTGGCGCCGGCTCTCGTTCTCTGAGGTTCGGCGAGTTCTTAGGCGACCTCCGATGCTGCTGCTCGCAGTGTTCTTGGGATACCTGATGACCACCGGCCTCTGGGTGCGGGTGCCACAGAACTACTGCTATGAGCTGAACCAATACCTGCTCCTTTTTGTCCTGCTGGTGGTGCTGCTGATGTGGAGCGAGCGCCAGCCTGCGGTGGCCGGGATGGTCCGCGGTGGTTTGGTGGCCGGCCTGGCGCTGGTCACGGTGGTGGGGCTGTTCCAATGGGTCGTCCCAATCCCCTTCCTGAGCCCGATCAATCCAGAGATCGGCGCCCCTCATCCGTCGTTCATGGGATACAAGAACCCGGCGGCCCTGGCCCTCCTGGGCCAGATCTTTCTCTTGGCACAGTTCGTCTTCACCACGACGCGGCGGCCGTGGCGACTCCTACTCGGCGCCTTGCTGGCAGTCGAGCTGGTTTACCTGATATCGCTCGGGAGTCGAACCTCGTACATGGCTTTGGGTGTGGCCATACTGTATTTGTTGGGCCTCTGGTGGGCCCACGTCCCGACCCTCCGGCGAGCCCTCAGAGGCGTATTGGTCGGAGCTGCGGCGCTGCTGCTTCTGGGTGCGGCGCTGGCGATCCACCCGCCGAGTCGCCAACGGGCCGCTTCAATGGCGGCCTACCTCGCGCATCCGAGTTCGTACCTCGACAGTGATCGCGGCACCTACCTGCTCAACACCCTCAACATGGTGCGACACAGGCCGCTGGGCGTCGGGCTCGGCGACTGGCAGACCCACTACCCGGTCTTTCGGCTGCACGACCCGGCACGCTCCTTTTCTGCCGGCTATCAGGTTCGGCGCGCCCACTCCGATCACGTCCAGCTGCTCGGGGAAGCGGGGTGGCCGGGCCTGGCGCTGTGGATCGCGTTTCTGGCCATACTCGTGTGGACCACCGCCCGCGAGCATCTGAACACCGGCCGCTGGGCGCCCTTCTTTGTCTCGGGCCAGCTCGTGGCCTTCATAGCCGCCATGGCCACCGACTACGTGATCGAACTCCCCTACCACAAGGCGCAGTTCTTCTTCGTCGTGTTCCTGGCCGTCGCGACACAAAGATCGGGGCCACCTGCCCGGTTCCCCGATCGCTCACGGGTCTTCTTGGGCGCCGCTCTCGTTGTCTCGTGCATGGCGTTCGGGCAGATCGTCCTGCACGTCGAGCTGGCTCGAAAGCTCCACCTGGCTGCTCGCCTCGAGCAGAGCTACACAGAGGTTCTTCAGGCTCCCACAGGCCCGAATGGTGAACGGAATCCGCGCCTCTTCGCCCGGCCCTATCTGCTGGGAACCCGGTTCGCTTCCCTGTTCGGCCACACCAAGACCTTTCACAAGGACTGGCTCATCCTCGCCCACAGCGCAGAACGGTTTGGGCGGCGAGAGGTCGCCCTGGCAGCGACACGCAAGACGCTTGCTCTCCACCCATATTATTCCCCTGCCTACCTGCTCATGTCACGATTGGAGGACGAACCGGAGGCGGCGCAACGGTGGCGTCGAGCCCATGAGCACCTGATGCAGGGCCCGGCCCACGGATTCGCCGGACCGCCGCCGCTTGATCTTCGCGGCCCGGTACCCTAGGCTCGTCCTCGGGACCGGGATCATCACCCACCCCCTCGGACCGCAGGACCGCTGAAAGGGGTCGAATCATGAAACCAGGCCAAGACGACCCCACGAGTCGATTGCCGCGCAGGCTCGGCTTCACCCTGCTCACTCTGCTCTGCTCCCTTCCCCTGATGGGTGCCTTCATGGCGGTGATCCAGGTGGTCGCCAACGAGGATGGCCTGGCTGCCCTCGCCGATCTTCAGCTGAGTTCTGATGGCACACAGCTCTACGCCGTTGGTGCCGCCGACAACGCGCTGGTGGTCTTCGACCGGGATCCGGACACCGGGCGTCTGACAAAGATCCAGCTCCACGAGGACGGTATCAACGGGGTCTTCGGGTTGCTGGGGGCCTCGGGCGTTGCCGCCAGTCCGGACGGACGCCACGTCTATGCCACCGGCGAGATCGACGACACACTGGCGGTGTTCCGGCGCGACGCCACCCCCGATCAGCTCACCTTCATCCCCGCCGAGGTCAAGGAAAACTACGTCGGCGGCGTAATCGGGCTCGAAGGACCCTCCGCGGTGGTAGTCACCCCGGACGACCGGCACGTTCTGGTCACGGCCAGGGCCGACGACGCGCTGGCGGTCTGTGCCCGCGACGCCAGCACCGACGAGTTGACTTTTCTGGAGGCCGAATTTGCCACCGGCATCGGCCCCTGGCTCGATGGTGCTTCCGCGGTGGCGGTGAGCCCGGACAGCAGGCACGTCTACGTGGCGGCAGAGATCGACGATGCCGTCAGTCTGTTCACCCTCGATCCACGGACCGGCCAGGTCCACTTTTCCCAAAATGGCGGTGCGGCTGGTCTCAACGGCGCTTCGGCCGTCGCAGTCAGCCTGGACGGCCGACACGTCTATGCCACCGCACGGTTCGACGACGCCGTATCGGTCTTTGTACGTGACCCGTTGACCGGTGCTTTGACGTTCAGGGCAGAGTACATCGCACATCACCTGGACGGCGTCGATTTTGTTGAGGGCCTGGAGGGCGCATCGGCGGTGGCTGTCGATCCCACGGGGAGGCGGGTGTTGGTTTCCGGTAGGAACGAAGACGCCGTCGCCGTCTTTCGCCGCAACCCTGTCACCGGCGAACTCGCGCTCCTGGATGTGGTGCGCGACGGCAGGGACGTCTACGGTCTGACGGGTGCCGATTCGCTGGCCCTGACTCAGGAGCACGCCTATGTAGCCGGGCGCGATGCCGACGCCATCGTCGTCTTCGGCCTCCCGCTCTGTTTTGGCAACGAGTTGACCGGTGATACTGACGGCGACGATTTCTGCGATGACGTAGACCTCTGCCTCGGCGATGACCTGCTTGGCGACAGCGACGACGACGGCTTCTGCGACGATCTCGATGTCTGCCCCGGCTTTGACGACACCGTCGATGCGGACAGCGACGGCGTGGCAGACGGCTGCGACAACTGCCCCGCCGAGCCCAACTCCCTCCAGAGCGACTTCGACGGAGACGGTCACGGCAATACCTGCGACAACTGCCCCACGGTGGACAACCAGAACCAGGCCGACTTCGACGGCGACGGCCGCGGTGACGCCTGCGACAGTTGCTGGGGTGATGACGCCACCGGGGACGACGACGGCGACGGTACCTGTAACGATCTCGATGCCTGCCCCGGCTTTGACGACGACCTCGACGCCGATGACGACACCGTACCCGACGCCTGCGACAACTGCGTCGCTGAGCCCAATGCCGGACAGACCAACAGCGA
>JAIOSJ010000020.1 GCA_021107705.1 Thermoanaerobaculales bacterium
ATCAGCAGTTTAATCGACACGGACCACTGAGGGTAGGGGTTTTCTCATCACTTGAGCGTGAAAATGAACGCTCAACGTCCAACGCTCAACGTCCAACGTCGAAGTCAGATCCGCTGATTTGAGGGGTGTGTGCTGTTGGACAGTCTGCCGTTGCCAACGCGCTCGGGTCCGGACTTCGAAGTTGAGCGTTGGACGTTCGGCTCCGCGCCCAGAGTTTCTTCCCGATGGGTCGAACCGAGGACGGCTCGTGGGGAGTTTCTCACCAATCTTCGGCTGCAAGGCCCCGCCGGGGTTGGGTGGCGGGAGGGCGTAGGCGGCAGCGGAACTGTCTCCCTTGTTCCCTGTATAGTAGTCGCAGCAACGAACCATCACGAGGTGCCCCATGATCGAGGCCCTAATCAGCCCTGAGCATATCCACGTCGTGGAGGAGGCGCGCGCCTTCGCCCGCGCGGTTCCCTCCTCCCTCCTACGCAGAATGGATGCCGAAGAGGTCCGCTACCCGCGTGAATTCGTGGCGGATCTGGGAGAGGCAGGCCTCCTCGGGCTGCGCTTTGGTCCCGAATGGGGCGGGCGCGGCATGCCCTGGACGGTGGAGTGTGCGGTCATCGAGGAGATCGGAGTCCTGGGCACGGCTATGAGTTGCCTCTACTCCCTGCCCAGCATCGTTGGCGAGGCCATCCACACGTTTGGCACTGATCTGGACCGGCTCCAACGAAATCATGAACCTCCTGATCCAGCACGAGTGGTACAAGGAGGTCATGGCGGGCGTCAAGGGTCGCGACATCGAGGATGACGCCGTGGACGCCGAGGCCGGAGACGAAAAGGTGTTCACCGACGACGATCAGAACTGATGATTTCCGCTGGTGATCCCCACTAACCTGCTCTTCTCACTGGGTTTCGTAGCGACGGCTACGAAGGGTAGTTCGTTGTTAGGTGTTTCGGAAATCGGGCGACGCAGTCGTAGTTGCACTCCGTCGAGGAGAACGATTTGCGAAAAGCACGACAGATGGCTGCCATGCGCAGTCCGCAGCAGATACCTGGTGAGAAATGCGGGCTAACCGCACCGTTACCTTGAGTGATCCCGGACACAGACCTTGAGGTCGATCGTTCAGTACCCTGCCTGGGAGACTGATCAGCCGAAAAAATGAGTGAATCGAGGGAAAGCCGCCGGGCCTTCAAGGACGGCGGCTGTACCGAGGAGGTATCTGCAATGCGTATTCAAACGACGTCGTGGCGAGCGTGGTTCTCAACTCAGATTTTCTGGATGGTGTTGGGCGTTCTCGGCCTCGCGGTTGCGGGTATGGCCGCCGAGAACCGTAATCCTGTCTCTTCGGAGAGGGGCGATTGGAGTGCCGGATGGTCAGGGTGGTCCACGCTGAACATGGTGAAGCTGTCGGCTGTCGAAGAGCCTTCGGTCAATCTTGCAGATGGCAAGGCGCTGCAAGCCCTCCTCGGCATAGATGACGTTGCGCAGCAGCGGCTCGCAGAGGGAATTGCGCCTCTCGCACTGGCAGCCGGTGACTTCGACGAGGATGGCGTGCCTGATCTCGCAGTGACCTGCCGGACCAAGGCCGGAGGGGTTCTGGTTCTGTATCGTGGGAATGTCGATGCCGTCTACCCGAACGCCCCGGAGGCCATGAGGCGTCGAGAGGCGGGAACCTTTACGGATGCTCCATTCCTCTCGCCGGCGAAGGTCTTCCCCGCTCCCGTTGCATCCAACCTGTTGGAAGCGGGTGATTTCGACGCCGACGGTCACTGGGACCTGATCACCGCCTCCATTGGCAATGACGCACTGTTTCTCCACGCAGGAGATGGTCATGGCGCATTCCGGTCGGCACGACGGTTCATGCTTCCCGGACCGGTGACGGCTCTGGTATCGGGAGAGATCAACCGCCGGGACGGCCTGGCCGACATGGTGGTTGCGGTTCGAGGGATAGACGGTCCGAGATTGCTGGTGTACCAGGGTCCGGGAGGAGCACTCGAGTCTCGGCCGGAGGTTATTGCGTTGGAGGCTGAGGCCACGGAGCTGGTGCTTGGCCGGCTCGACGGCCGGTTCGGCATCGATCTCGCGGTAGCTGCCGAAAAGAACCTGCTGATCCTCCACGGGCGTGACCGGCAACGACTGCCGGGCGACACGCTCGCACCGGTCCTGGATCGGCTTCCGATGCCGTTCTCAATCGCTTCTCTGGCAATTGGGGACTTCTTGAAGGAAGAGCCCTCCCGTTTGGAGCTGGCAGTGCTCACAGACCACGGTGACGTGCATCTGGTCGAGCACCGGGATGGGTGGCAGAGCCGAAACGACGCCACAATAGATGACTCCAGCTGCCGGGAACACGCCCTGTCCTGCCTTGGCGAGTGGCAGCTCGGCGAGGCGGTATGGACCGAGCATGACACGCTATCCGAAGGAGACCGACGCAGACTTGTCTCCGCCCGCCTGTCGAGTCAACCGACCGATGACCTTCTGGTGTTCGACCCGAGCCGGCAGGCTTTTCACATCGTGGTCATGGGAAGGAGCGCTACCGACGGCATCGACAAGAGAGGGATCCCTGCTTCCGGATCTGGTTTGCGTAGCCCGGTCTCGCTTCGCGTGGAAAGCGACACCCCTCGCCCACCCCTCGCAGGAGGCTCGACAGCGGCCTCCGGTTTGGGGCTTTCGGTTGGCGTGGGCGCTTCACCGCCGTCTGCAACCACCGTTGCTGTGAACGCGATTTCCCCGCCGTTGGCCATATTGCCGATACGACTGAACTCCGATGCTCTCAGTGATCTCGTGCTGCTGCTCGACGGGTGCCCCGAGCCGGTGGTGGTCAAGAGCGTGCCCCGCGAAACAGTTGTGGTGAACTCGACGACCGACGTGTCCGACGGCGCCACCGCGTCGATCACCGACCTGGTCGCGGATCCGGGGCCGGACGGCGTCATCAGCCTACGGGAAGCCATAACGGCCGCCAACAACACTTCAGGAGCGGACGCCATTCACTTCGGTATTCCGGTCGACACCGACCCCGGCTGCAACGCCGTGACCGGCGTCTGCACAATCCAGCCGGGAGGAACAGGGCTGCCCACGATCACCGAAGCGGCGACCATCGACGGAACCACTCAGCCGAGCTTCTCGTCTACTCCGGTGATCGAGTTGGACGGCAGTCTCGTCGAAGAAAACGCCACCGGCTTCGCCGTCAACTGCGGCAGCTCGACGATTCGAGGCATGGTCATCAACCGCTTTGCCACCAACAGCGATATCGTAGCCTGGGGCTACGGGGGCAATGTAATCGAGGGCAACTTCCTGGGCACCGACCCAACCGGAACCTTCAACCAGGGCACAACGAACTCCGTGCACATCTACGCAATCTCGGACAACACTATCGGCGGCACGACCGGAGCGGCGCGGAATCTCATCTCGGGCAACACCAACCCTGCTGTCGCTCTCAACTACGGCGCATCCAACAACACAGTGCTTGGAAACTTCATCGGCATCGACGTCACCGGCTTGATCGCGCTGGGCAATGACGGTAACGACGTGGTGACGCTTGACTCCCCGGACAACACGATCGGCGGAACCACGGCGGGCACCCAGAACGTCATCTCAGGCAGCCTGGATCCCACTTCTCCGAGTGTCGCACTCGGGTACGCAGGTTCGACAGGCAACCTCGTCCAGGGCAATCTCATCGGCACCGACGTCAGCGGCACAATCGATCTTGGCAGTGTCAGCATGGCTGTCTACATTCGAGATGCACCGAACAACACGATCGGGGGGACTTCGCCTGCGGCGGCAAACCTGATCTCGGGCGCCGAGGAATCGGGCGTCGCCATCGCGAGCGCGACCGGAAACCTGGTGCAGGGCAACTTGATCGGCACTCAGATCGATGGCCAGACCCCGTTGCCGAACACATTACATGGCGTCCAGCTCTACTCGGGCGCCGGCGTGAATACCATTGGTGGACGAAGCGTCGGGGCCGGGAACACCATCGCTTTCAACGGGGCCTCCGGGATCGACCTCCGAGGTGACGCCGGCACCGACAACGAAATCGTCGGAAACTCGATCTACTCGAACGCGGATCTCGGCATTGATTTCTGTGCTGACTGGAACGACGTGGACCTCGTGTGCAACGATCCGACCGCCGTGACCCCGAACGATCCGGGCGACGGCGACACCGGTCCGAACAACCTGCAGAACCACCCCATCGTGACCTCGGTGACCCGGAACGGCGGCGCCGTGGTTGAGGGGAGTCTCAACAGTACGGCCGGCTCCGACTTCACCCTCGACTTCTACGCCAGTGACGAATGTGATCCGTCGAGCCACGGTGAGGGAGAAACCTACCTCGGCTCTGATTTGGTGACCACCAACGCCGGCGGCGACGTCACCTTTGCGGTGACCCTGGCCGCCACGGTGGCGGGCGGCCGGCTCGTCACCGCAACGGCCACGGACTCGAGCAACAACACCTCCGAGTTCTCGCCGTGCTTCGAAGTGGCCTCGGAGGCTGACCTGGCGATCGCCAAGGCCGACTCGCACGACCCCGCGGCCCCTGGTCACACCCTGTTCTACACCATCGACGTGACCAACAACGGTCCGGATCCGGCCACCGGAGTAACGGTAACCGACACCCTTCCGGCCGAGGTGACCTTTGTCTCGTCGATGCCGCCGTGCAGTCTGTCCGCGCCAACGCTCACCTGTGACCTGGGGGAACTCAGCAATGGTGGCGACGCACAGATCACCATCGAGGTGATCATCGACGACACCTTTGAAGGAACGATCACCAACACAGCCGGCGTAGACGCCAACGAGCCGGACCCTGACACGGGCAACAACATCGTCGACGAACACACGCTCGTCAGCTCCACAATATTCGCCGACGGCTTCGAGTCCGGTGACACAGTGGAATGGTCAGCAAGCGTTCAATAACGGAATAGGGTTGATGTCGCTTCGTTCTTCTTTCGTCGTCACCCCGCTGATCGGGCGACGCTGGGATACCGGGAGGTGTACCGGAAGACCGGGGTTGAGAAGATGCCTATCGCGTGAGCGGGTCATTCGATCGGGGTTGTCGTTAAACGGCAGGCTTGGAAATCAGAGAAAGTCAGGATAGTTAGACCTGGGAAGGGGTTCGTTCTGAAAGACTGTTCATACCTGGAATCAGACTGTTTCTTCCTCCGGCGGACCGTTGACGGCGCTTCCCGCCGGGACGTGCCTCCCCTGACGTTCTTCCGATGCCGCTCCCTAACGTGACGCCTACAGAAGAACGTCAGGGGTGGCAATCCCCGGGGAGGTCGCTTCAACCCCAGTTCTCCCGGAAACGAGATAGGCCGCCGCTCGCGTATGAAGCGAAGCCGCAGTCCATGCAATTGGCTTTCTCGTGGCTTCGCTTCATAGCGACGCTGGGTCGCCGCCAGGCGATCCAGAAGGCCGGGGCTGAAAGAACCCACAGAAACGCCCGCGGGGAGGGCTATCAGCTTTGGTTGTTCCATCCGCGGTGCGTTACACCTAGTTGGATTGCCTTCCCGAGAGCGGCCTCTTTCGTGGCCCCGGCCTTCGGGAGCGCGAGCGCTCCCGCTCGGCGTTTTCCCAGAGGGACAAAGATCATTGGAGCCGGCGCAGTTGTCCTGTCCCCCTGGGAACCGCCTCGGCGGCCTTCTACTCCAGCGGTGCCGATTCTTTGAACGTTCTACCCGTGGATTGCCCCTCATGGCTTTTCCCTGAAAAGTTTCGTTTGTGAGAGGCACCCCTGGGAAGAACCCTGCCTATTTACGAACACCGATCTCTCCCTTGTGTCCCCTCTGGAACCCAGTACAGCAAGTTCCGGCGGGGAGGCACCGCTCCGATTGATGATATAATGAATTTAGGAGTTGTCCACGAAGCGGAGGAATCATGCGAAGACCCGGTGGGGCGGCGTGTTTTGTTGTGCTCCTATCAATGTGCTGCGTGAACTCCCACTCAGCAGAGATCGCGGTATTGGTTTGGGCCACCGGCAACGGCGCCGAGAACACCCCCAGCGTGGCGGCCTACCTGATGATCCTCGGAGGGTTTCCCGCGGTCGATGTCATCGACCAGGAGGCGACTGTACCTTTATCGACACTGACTCAGTACGACGCGGTGGTCTACTTCTCGAACCAGAGTCAGACCCAGGACCCGGTGGCGATCGGGGACGTGCTGGCCGACTATGCCGACACCGGTGCATGCCTCGTTATCGCGTCATTCGCGTGGGCCAACCAGAGCACCAACAGCCTGGCCGGGCGAATCATTACTGACGGCATCAGTCCCTTTGTCGCCACCGGAGTCCCTGCCTATGAGTACGCCTCGATGGACTGGAATGACGGTTCCGCCATCTTTGATGGGGTGAACTCGCTGACCACCCACTTCCAGAACACGGTGTCGCCCAGCTTCGCTACGGTAATCAACGCCACCTTGGATGACGGACTGCCTCTGGTGGCGACCAAGGACAATGTAGTGGCGGTCAACTTTTTCCCGGACAACTCCCACTATGACCCCACAGGCGATTACGATATTCTCTTCGCCAATGCGGTGGTGAACTGCTTGCACTCGCTGATATTCAACGACGGGTTCGAGCGCGGCGACCTCAGTGCCTGGGACGCATCGGCCGGGAAATAGAAAAGTACATCCTCGCCCTGGCCCGTCTTGCGCGTTGAGGGTTTGAAAAACGTGCCAGGTACATGCATCTAGCCTTTCCCTCTCGCGTTCGCAGGGCCCAGCATCCGTGCCAGGTGTGCGCCAGGGTAAGCCTGGGGAAAGGGGAAGAGATGACGTGAGTCTATAGAAGACAGCGGAGAATCTGAAATTTTCCGGTCGGACCTTGCGGGTGAGAGTCCCGCACGGCCAAGGTTGGCCGCCAGCCGGAAGCGAGTCTTGCGCCGTGGGGGTAACCGAAGCGGTGAAGCGTAGACAGCCAGATCGTAGGCTGTGTGAAAAGCTCCGAAATCAGGATTTGTGGACGCCGACTCTGTACCTGGAGTAGGATTGCTCCTTGGCCTTTTCTGTCCGAAACCATCGGCTGAGCCGCACTCCGGCGCCAGGAGCAGGCTCTTGCATTCATCATCTGAATCAATACAGGATCTCAAACCTATTTGTCGTTGCTGTTCCTGATATAATGAGGGTTGATGAAAAAAGGATATCATTATTTATTCATTTGTTTGTTGCTAGTTGCACTCCCACTTTCCGCGCAGCTCGTCAACGGAAATTTTGAAAACGGCGATCTGACGGGCTGGAACACAGCCGGTACCAGCGTCGTCGAAGTTCTTGTTGGGACGAATTTTTCTCCCACGATTCCTCAACCTGAAGGAAGCTACTATTGTCTGCTCTCGACCGGCCCCGACGATCAGGGTGGCGCCGGGACCGATATCGACGGCAACGGCGTCAACGAGTTCGACATTGCCCGTCTCAGCCAGACGTTCACTACGCCTATTGACGACGACGTCATCACTTTTCGCTGGGGTATGTTGTCCCGCGAGGCCGACCAGCCGGCGTTCTACGACGATATTTTTCACGTCACCATCGATGGTGTGGTGGTACTCTCCGGCAGCGCCAACAAACCGGGGGGCATTTCTTCCTACCCCGACAGCCCACCCTACGACGGGCTGAATTACACCATAACGAGTACAGGGCCCACCGACGGAAGCTGGTTCTGGGATACGGTGAGCGATGGTTTTTCGGGTTTCGCCACCTTCAGCATCATGATCCCAACAGCCGGCGCCCATACCATTGAATTCCTCGTGGCAGACCAGGGCGACCGACTGTACGACTCAGGTCTTCTCATCGACGAGGTTCTCCTCAATTCATCACAAGACATTTTCCAGATGACGAACACATCGGGATCCAAAGTCGAGGCGAAGGGTGGTGGTCTTGTTTGGACTCCCGCTGAAAGCCGCAGCGCCGCGATCTCGGACGACGGGCTCACCCTCGCTTTCACCTCAAATGGGGACTTCGGCACAGGTAACCCCAACGTCCAGTTGCAGGTTTTTGCGCTCGAAAACGGCGCCTATCAACGCCTGACATCAATGACCGACGGTTCGGCGAGCCGCCCTTCACTTTCTGCCGACGGCCGTTACGTCGCTTACTCGGCCACCGACGATCCCGCCCCGGCAGGCACACCTCATAACAACGATCTCAACCAGGAAATCTTCATCCGCGATCGCACTCTGACGTCACCGGTTCAGATCACGGATACAGCGGTGGTGGGCTGCGCCAACACCAGCCCAAGCATCGGTGGTGCGGCCAGTGATCGAGTCGCTTTCCAAACGACCTGCTCTGACCTTCCCGGCGTCAGCGGAGATACCACCGTTGTTGCCTGGAATGGCGCCGCTTTCCAGGCTCTCGCTGTCGCAACCGGCTGCACGAGCCGTAATCCGGAAATCTCGGCTGATGGCCGCTACGTGGCTTTCATCTCAGATTGTGACCATACCGGCGGCAACGGCGATGCCAATCTTGAGGTCTTCCTCTGGGATCTGCAGACTCCAGCAGTCAGTCAGATCACCGCATCATCGGCAGCTGAAGGTCATGCCAACGACAGTGTTGATATCAGTACAGGAGCTGCCGAATTGGTCTTCGTCTCAAATGCCGACTACGCCGGTGACAACGCCGACCAGAATTACGAAGTCTTCGTCTGGAA
>JAIOSJ010000064.1 GCA_021107705.1 Thermoanaerobaculales bacterium
GGCGGTCTCAACCACCTCGACCCTTCGCTGCATCATGCACGTCGTTACTGCGCCGATCCGTCCGATCCGGACCGGTGTGCCCCAGACGTGATCTGGGACCTGCATCTCGATGGCGCGGGCGTACTGTGGATCGCAGGCGCCGGGCTGTGGCGCCTCGACACGACGAGCGGTCGAATCGAGCGCCACTGCCGCACAGGCGGCCTGCCGGAGGAGGGCCTCTCGTTCATCGTCGAGGCGCCTGTCGGCACCCTCTGGTTGGCCGGTTGCGACCGGCGCCTCTACCGCTACGCCGTGGAATCGCGGACGCTCGACGGTTTTGACGTCTCAGGAGAGCCGAGCGTGGAGTGGGTGGATCCACGGATCGACTCACTCCTGGTCCGCGGGCACGATCTCTGGCTCGCTTCGGGCGACTGGCTATGCCGATTCGATCTTGCCACCGGAGATTTCGAGCGGGTCGCTCTCGAGTTCGCTCGCGGCGCCTATCTCGGCAGCCAGGGGACGTGGGCCCTCCACGCCGGCCGGGATGGATCGCTGTGGCTCGGCACCTCCAACGGCCTCCTCACCTACCGGCCGGATCGCGGCGAGTTCGCCGCGTGGACGACCCACGACGGGCTGCCAGGCTCGGCGGTCTACAGCATCCTCGAAGACGACGACGGCCGGTTGTGGCTCGGAACCAATCAGGGACTGTCGTGCTTCGACCTCCGGTTACCGGCCGGGCGCAACTTCCGTAACTACACGACGGCTGACGGCATCGGCAACGTCGAATTCAACCGCCACGCCGCGGTCGAGACCACCGACGGCCGGTTCATCTTCGGCGGCATGGACGGGCTAACGGTCTTTGAACCGTCGCGTATCCGAGACAACCCCGTTGTGCCGCCGGTTCGGATCACGGGCATTGAGGTCTGGAATCGGGATGGAACGCGGGGCATCACGCCTTACGGGCTCGAACGCCTCGTGCTGTCCCCCCACGACTCGACCTTCAGTTTCCGGTTTGCCGCCCTGAGCTTCGCCGATCCGGCCCGGAATCGCTACGCCTACCGTCTCGAGGGCTTCGAGGAAGGATGGGTGGACGCCGGCGCCCGCCGCACCTGTCAGTACACCAACATCTCCCCGGGGAGCTATCTCTTCCAGGTCCGCGGCTCCAACAACGACGGCCTGTGGAACGAGCGGGGGATCTCGTTGCCGGTGATCATTCGGCCGGCCTTTTGGCAGACCTGGTGGTTTCGCACGCTGTCGGTTGTGGCGGCTGCTGCAATGGCCTTGCTCGCCGTGGGCTACCGGCGGGCCAGGCGGCGCGAGATGCAGCGCCTCCGCCTTCGGATTGCCGACGATCTACACGACGACCTGTCGAGCGACCTGTCCGGTATCGCTGTGGTCACCGACATGGTCCAGCGCAAGGACTCCATCGATCCGACGGACCGCCGCGACCTGGTTGAGGTCCGCGATGCCGCCCTCAAGATGGTCGACGGCGTGCGCGACATCGTCTGGTACATCGACCCGGAGCACGACAACCTCGAGTCGCTGGCCTTTCGCATGCGCCACGTGGCAGAGGTCTTGCTGCGCGGCATTCGTTACCGTTTTGACGTCAGTCTGCCTGCCCGCTCCGGCACACTCTCGATGGCCGTGCGGCGCAGCCTCCTGATGGTGTTCAAGGAGTCACTGCACAACGTGGTCCGACACGCCGATGCTCAGAATGTGCAGATCGAGCTGTCGTCCGATGGCAGTCGGTTGCGCCTCCGGATTGCCGACGACGGGGCGGGGTTCGACGCCGAGGCCGACCCACATGAAGGACACGGTTTGCGGAGCATGCAGCGCCGAGCCGCAGAGATCGACGCCCGGCTCGATCTCGACAGCGAGCCGGCGGGCGGCGCCACGGTCACCATGACCCTCGATATGGCGAGTTCTCGGGATAGCGGGTCGGTCCTCAAACGGATTAGGTTGCAGGAAGGAAAACGGGAGGTGTGAACCATGGCGGCGGAGCGATCCGACTATGACGTCTGGGTGGTGGAGGACCAACGCATGTTCCGACGGGCCCTCGTCACGTTGCTCAACGAAACCACCGACATGCACTGTGGTTTCGATTCCGAGAGCTGCGAGGAAGTCATCGAGGCCATCGAGGACGGCATGATCCCGGACATCGTTCTGATGGACATCGGACTGCCGGGGATGGACGGAATCGAGGGCACTCGGGCCATCCGCTCCCTGTCCCCGACCACGCGCGTCATCATGTTGACGGTTCACGAGGACAACGAGAAGATCTTCGACGCTATCTGCGCCGGCGCGTCGGGTTACCTCCTGAAACCGGCCTCCACCGACCAGATCATCGACGCCGCCCGCCAGGTTCGACATGGCGGCGCCCCCATCAACGCCTACATCGCGAGCAAGCTGCTGTCGCTGTTCGCGCGCCTGGCGCCCCCGCGGTCTGGCGCTGAACAATACGGCCTGACCGCTCGCGAACGGGAGATCCTCCAGCTTCTCGTCGATGGCATGACCATGCCGCAGATCGCGGAGAAGCTGATCGTCAGTTACTACACCGTCGATACCCACATCCGGAACATCTACGCCAAGCTTCACGTCCGGACCCGAGGCGGCGCCGTCGCCAAGGCGGTCAAAGAACGTCTGATCTAACCGATAACATCACTGTCCCTTTTACTCGCGTCTTCGATTACCAGGAATGAAGGGCGTTCACGATCCGAAGCGCCGGTTATCGCAGCGCCAGGGCGACGACTCCGGTAGCTCCGGAACCCAGCGCGGCGAGCCTAGCCCGCACATCTCACCGGGTTTCGTTACGAGGGCTGCGAAGGGTGGTTAGATGTTCGCTGGTACCGCTTCGCGGCTTGCGTCTCTCCGCCTCCGGCTCCGAGGTGAGCTTTTTCGGGAATCGGGCGACGCAGTCGTAGTTGCGCTCCGTCGAGGAGAACGATTTGCGAAAAGCACGACAGATGACTGCCATGCGCCGCCCGCAGTAGATACCTGGTGAGATATGCGGGTTAAAGAGGCCAGCCACCGCGTCGTGCTCCAGGACTGCTCAGCGGCTAGCAGGTGAGGTGCCAGCCTCAGGGCTGCCCAGGCGCTCGGAACGGCCAACAACGCTGCACCGCCGGCCTCAAGAACGGTGAATCGCACGATCTTCTCCAGGCCGCCGTTGACCCAGAAAGGATTGTGGAGGCCGAAGCGAGCAAGAAGAACGAAGGCAGAGAAAGAAAGAAACGCCGCTGTGGCTGCTTGTGCGACGGGAAGCCAACCCAGCCTCTCGCGGCTCGGCACGGCGCCCTTTTTCTCCCACAACCGGTAAAAGGTGAAGATGAGTTCGAACACACCGGCCAGTACCAGAACCGCGGCGAACTGACAGCCGAAAAAGGGCTGGTTGAGGAACTTGAAGCCTGCCGCAAGAGTCCCGACGAGGAGCGAAGACCCCGGGACATCGCAGACCTGGCGACTCAAGACCAGGAAGAAAATTCCCGCGGCGGTCAGCAGCGGAGCCGTCGAAATGATGGAGAAATCCAACCGCGCCAGTCCCAACTCGGCAAGCCCCCAGAGTGAACCGAAAAGCAGCATGCTGGTGACCATCAGACGCCTCGTTCTCATCCACAACCTCCTAATGCCTGCCGTAATTCATACACGCCCCGTCGTGGTCGGGTTGAAGCAAGTCTACATGATGCCCGATCGGCCCAAATTTCAATTCGGATTCTCGATTTGATCGCCCATCGTATTGCCGTCTTATCTTCGGGCACCTCCGAAAGATGGAGGCAGAACCCTGCAGAAGAGAATTACCACAGAGACACAGAGGACTCAGAGAAGAAAACACAGAGGAGAGTCCCGACGGTGTCGTCAGCCCCCGCCCGGAACGCGGACTTCGTCCGCTCACGGCAGAAGAGAAACGAGTTCCAAGAACGAGCTCATGTCACCCGCCTCTCTTCTGCCCCAGCACGCTTCGCGCGCAACCGGGCTCCGGGGCATACCATCTGAGACGGACCTTTCGCGCGTCGGGTTGATTGCCCAAGCGGGCGAAGCCCGCGTGCTGAAGTCCTGCACTTCGTTGGGACGCCTTGCGTCCAGGGCGACGGGCAGGTCTTCAGCTGAGCCCGCGATGCGGGTGGGCAAACGCCGGGGCCGCCCTCGGGTTGCC
>JAIOSJ010000161.1 GCA_021107705.1 Thermoanaerobaculales bacterium
CCACAAAGGAAGCCTGCTGCCACAAAGGAAGTCTGCTGCCACAAAGGAAGCCTGCTCCTACAATGATTTTTGCTGGAGGCTCTGAGAATTATGGGATTCCCGGCCGACCCAATCTTCAATCGCTGCCCTGATGACCTCGGCTTCAACGGGTTTCTTGATGTGGGCGTTCATACCGGCCCTGATGCAGGCTTCCCGTCCATGATCGCTGTCCGAGCCCGTGAGTGCGATGATGGGGATGTCCGGGTGAACGGCGCCGCTTCGAATTCTCCTCGTGGCTTCAAACCCATCCATCTCGGGCATCTCACAGTCCATGAGAATGACATCGTAGTCATTGTCACGGTGGTATTCCACGGCCTCCAGGCCATTGCAGACGCTCTCGACGGTGTAGCCCAAACGTAACAGTGTTCGTGTGGCCACCAGGCGGTTGACGTGGCTGTCATCGGCGATCAGGACCCGAATTTGCGAGGCTTGGGCTTCAGATTCGGAGGTGGCGACTGCGGATTGCAGGCAGTGGAGCATCTGTCGCTCGGAGCACGGTTTTGCAAGAGCTGCGGCGAACCCGGCCTTTCTCAGGGAGTCGGTGGTCCACTCTTCAACCGCAGATGTCAGCACGACGAAGGACGGGCGCGGCAGGTCGGCAGATTCCTCCTCCGGGCCGAGAATCTCCAGGAGATCAGCCTCGGGGCTGGGCGAGTCGATCAGCACAACGGCAAATTCCCGTTTCTCCGTCGCAGCCTGATCGAGCCAGGACCTCGCTTCTTTGGGAGTCGCCGCCTGGTCGGTCAGGCACTGGAGACCCTCCAAGATCCGGCTCAGCATGAGCCTGGCAACGGCACTTGGACTGACGATGAGCATTCGCATTTCGGAGATATCAATTTGTGTTTTCATTGTCGGTCCTCCGTTGGGAATTGGATATACGTGGAACTGGGTCATGGCAACGCCCTCCGGTCAAACAGGACAAAACCGTTACTGCCGTTGATCCGACGGATTCGCCTTCGGTAGTTGTTTTCGAGATGGGCCACGTCCACGGCTTTTCGAACGAATCGACTGACGGCAACCTCGTTGGTGCGTGTGTGGAACGCGATACGGCGAGCCCAACGCCCGCCGACGTCTTTCGAGAGGATCGGTATCCCCTCCTCCTTGAGATATGAGATTGCGAAAGTTAGATTGGATGTCGGGATCCGTGACGCCGAGCCATCGATATCGAGCATATGGCCGCCACCGAAGACCTTGGCGACGAGATCCTGTCGTCTGGCGCCTCGCTGCTGAAGCTCTGTGATCAAGAGTTCCATCGCGTTGATACCGTAGCGGCCGGATTCGGAGCTGAACAGGGCGTCCTTGGATACGGCATCGGGCAACATGAAGTGATTCATCCCGGCAAGAGGACCGGTGGAGTCTTTCAAACAGACGGAGACGCAGGACCCGAGAACGGTACAGATGACCCTATCGTCGGACGCGGTATGAAACTCGCCGGGTTCGATGACGACTCTCTCCGTGGCGTGCTCCCGGTCCCAGAAAATTCTCATACCTCGATCCTTTCGAGGTCTCCGGTTCGGCGAAATGCGTTGTTGCCGAGGTGGAGAAAACCATGTCTGGAAACTGCACTGCTTTCCGCATGACCCACGAAGAGCAGGCCGTCCGGACGAAGAATTCGGCGGATTTTTTCGAGAATCAGATCCTGGGTCTTGATGTCGAAGTAGATCATGACATTGCAGAGAAATACGATATCGACCGGTTTCCGGAAACGAAATTCATCGGTCACCAGGTTGATGCGCCGGAAGACAATCATCTTGCGGAGATCCGGATGAATGGTCCTCCGCAGTGGGTCATTGGGGTCAGGGCTTCCGAAACCGGACTTGAGCCACCGACGAGGAATGGGATTCAGCTGATGGCTCTTGAAGATCCCTGCACTGGCGTTCGTCAGGACTTCGGTGTCGATATCGGATGCGAGGATTCGAAGCCTGCCGAACTCGTCCGCAGAGAAGATTTCTCTGCCGACCATGGCGATGCTGTAGGCCTCTTCGCCTGTCGAGCAGGCCGCTGACCAGATCCGGATGAGCTTCGAAGCATTGTGATCTGAGTCGCGAAGGCTCCTCAGCTCTTTGGCGAGCGCCCGATACTGGTTCTTGTCTCGGAAGAACTCGGTTCTGTTGGTGGTGATCGCATTGACGAATCGATCGACGATGTCCTTGTCTTCCCAGTGGTTATCGAGGTACCCCAGGTAGCCTTCGAAGGAGTCCATATTCAATTCCCTGAGCACAGGCGTGAGGCGTGACACCACCATTGCATTTTTTTGTGGTCTCAGCGCCACGCCCGACCGGGCGTACATCAATTCCGAAATGCGGCTGAAGCTCGGCTGACTGAGCGTGAGCCGGCCGATCATGGGAGACCCCAATAAGAGAGAACAAGCCTCACGGCGCAACCTCGGTGTCGTCGAGGTCCGAGGCGGAAAGTACCCGTTCGATATCAACGATGATGATCATCTTTTCGTCAATTTGGCTGATGCCCGCGATGAAGTCTGAGCGAAAGGACCTGGACAGGGCCTCGCTTGGTTGAATCATTGAGCTGGGCAGCGTGATGACCTCATCGACGGCGTCGACCACCAACCCGATGGTTTTCTCGTGCACATCGACGATGATGATCACCGTGGAGCCGTCCACCGGACGTGCCTCCACTCCCAACCTCAGGCGCAAGTCGATGACGGGAACGATGGTGCCTCTGAGATTGATGACGCCACTGATGAACTCCGGCGCATTGGGGATTCGGGTAAAGCCCTTGAAGGCGATGAATTCGTAAATCCGGCAAACGTCGATGCCGTACGACTCGGTGGCCAGTGAAAAGGTAACGAATTGACGGGTGGCTATTGAGGCGGAAGACTCTGCGGTCGTACTGATGTCGAGCGCTTGATTCATGGCATGACCCCCCACCCGGCCTCAGAAAAGTTCGACGTCAGGGTCGTCGGTGGCATCGAAGAAATCTTCGGTCTGTCGGACATTTGTTGGCGGACGAGGGAGGGGCCTCCGGGCAGGAACCGGCGAGGCAACGGGCCGATTGGCCGGACGATTGGGGACAGGAGGACCTTCTTCTCTTTTGGTGCTCCCCGTTTCGAAGGTTTCGGCCAGGTCTCTGAGTCGGGCGGATTCAGCCGCCAGACTCTCGGCCGCCGCCGATGATTCCTCCACGAGAGCGGCATTTTCCTGAACGGCCTGATCCATTTCCAGCAATACCCGGCTGACCTGGTCGACCGCTGATGCCTGCTGATTGTTGGCCGCAGCGATCTCGGACATCGAGACGGCCAGATTGCCGACCACACCAAGGATCTTCTCCAGGGTGGCGCCCGAAGACGCGACCAGTGTGTCCGCTTCACCGAGACGGCTCGTGCCTTCGGTGATCAGTCCCCTGATTTCCCGGGCCGCTTCGTCGCTGCGTCGGGCGAGTTCGCGGACCTCCTGTGCGACAACGGCGAAGCCCTTCCCGTGTTCCCCTGCGCGGGCGGCCTCCACAGCTGCGTTGAGAGCGAGTAGGTTGGTCTGGAATGCGATTTCCTTGACCATGTCGACGATGTCGATAATCCTGCGAGAGCCTTCCATGGCCCTCTGCATGGTCGCAACGGTCTCTCGAAGGGTCTTGCCGCCTTCTTCGGCCATTTCCGAAGTTTCTTGCGCCTTGTGGTTCGCAATGGAGGAATTTTCGGCGTTCTGTTTGATGGTGGCGGTCATCTCTTCCATCGTTGCGGAGGTCTCCTCGAGACCCGCCGCCTGCTCCTGGGTGCGCTGGGCAAGGTCGTCGGTTCCGGCGGCGATCTCCTGAGAGGCGCCGGCAACAGTAGCTGCCATGTGCTGGATCTGCTCGACCATGCTGGAGAGTGAGCTGGTGACGAGGTTGAGGCTGGCCGCCATGACGCCGATCTCGTCACCGCGGTCGATGTCGATCACCTGGCTGAGGTCGCCCTCCACCAATCGCTGCAGAGCTTTGTCGATTATCAGTATGGGGTTCCGAAAAGCTCGTGAAATGAGGAACGATGCGCCTAACGACAGTAAAGCAAATATCATCAGTGCCCACATGGTCCGGGACTGGATGTGCACGGCGCCTGTCGTGGCCTCCTTATCGTCGATCTCGGCCATGATCGCCCACTCAACTCCCGGAAGATCGAGCTTAGTGAATGCACTCCACACCGGGACTCCCCGGTAGTCGAGGTCCTTCATGAATCCCGTTTTTCCCGCCATTGCCGCTTCCGTCGCAGGCGATCTCGCCGACAGATTGAGTGCCGTCGATTCTGAAGAGAATCGGGAGTTCGAACGAAAGAGGAAATCGGGACCGACCAGATATGTTTCGCCGGTTTCGCCAAGTCCTGTCCGGTCCTGCATGATGGAATCGATGTTCTCGCTGGAGATTTGGAAGGCGATCAGGCCTTCCAAAAGGCCTTGGTCGTCAAAGACCGGGAATCCCGCAAATGCCTCGGGACTGTTGTTCGACGGTGCGTAGAGGGAAAAATCAACAAGGGCGCCGGCGCCTGAAGATGTCACCTTTCGCCAGAGTGTCGCCATGCCACTTTCACGAAAAGGGCCGTGTCCAAGATTGGTGCCGAGATCAGCTTGTTCAGCACAACTGAAGAGCACGTGGCCGTGCTTCGCGCAAATGAGGAGCACATCGTGGTGGTCGGATCCCCGCCAGTATGACATTAAATTTTGTGCCTTTTCTTCGACGATGGTCCGGTAGTTATCAGAGGTAACATCGAAGGGGCCGTCAGCCCTGGTTTGATTCAGCTCGTGGAGCCGGTTCAGTTCGAAGAACAACTCTGATATTTCGAGAGAACCTGCGAAAATTTCCATTTCACGAAGGGAGTCTTCGATATGATCGGTAATGAGACTCGCCTTGAGCGAACGTACCGCCGTCAGCTTGTTTTCGGTCTTGTTCACCAGTTCATCGTGTGCGATTCGGTAGTTCAGCCAAGATGTCACCGAGAGAGGGACCAGGGCCATGAGGGTGAATGCCGTCGCCAATTTCGTGCCAAGAGTCAATCGGAGAGTTTTCATGATGTCAACCTTTCTCGTGTGTCCGGGAACGCCAATTTTTCCATGCCATGGACGTCCAGAATCATTGCCACATGCCCGTTGCCCATGATCGAAGCGCCTGAGATGCCTCTGACTCTTCGGTAGTTGGTGTCAAGACTTTTCATGACCACCTGGTCCTGCCCGAGGATGTCGTCCACCAGTAGCGCGAGTCTCCTGCCGTCGCTCTCGAGGATCAGGACCATGCCGTCGCCCTGATCCGACGCCTCGCCTTCGAGTGCGAAGAGTTCTGCCGGACGTACAAGCGGTAGAAATTCTCCGGAGAACCGAATGGCCTCGCACCCCGGCTCGATGGTGTGGATAGCGGTAGATTGGGCCTTCATTTGTTTGACGATCGAGAGCAGGGGAACCATCAGAATCTCATGGCGGACCTCAATCTTCATCACGTCGATGATGGCCAACGTCAAAGGCATTCGAAGCCTGAAACAGGTGCCTTTGCCGGCCTCGGCGCCGGCCTCGACGTCCCCGCCGAGGGCCTGGAGATTTGTGCGAACGACATCGAGCCCGACACCCCGTCCCGAAACTCTGTCGATCTGGGTGGCCGTAGAGAAGCCGGGCCGGAAGATCAGGTCGAAGAGGTCCTTGTCGGAAGGGATCTCTTCCTCGGCGAGGAGGCCGAGTTCCAGAGCCTTCTGCCTGATTTTTCCACCGTCAAGACCTCGTCCGTCGTCTCTGACCTCGATCAAGACTGATCCCTCGCGCTGGGCCGCCTTGACCTCAATTGTTCCCTGTTCGGTCTTGCCGTTTCTCAGTCGCGTTTCGGGATCCTCGATACCGTGGTGGGCGGCATTTCTGACCAGGTGGATCAGGGGATCAATCAACTGGTCGGAGACGTTCTTGTCGATCTCGGTCTCGGTTCCCGAGGTTTTTAACCTGATTTTCTTTCCAAGATCGCCGGCCAGATCGCGCACGACACGGTGAAGCCTGGAAAATGTGACCTCGACGGGGAGCATTCTCAGAGCCATGACCTTCTCGCGGAACTCGCGGGTTCGTTTGGCGAGCGAATCTGCCGCTTCGACACGTGTGCGAAGGGACTCAGTTCCGGTACGGAGCATTTGACCGGCCTGTGATGCCTCGATTACGAATTCGCCGACCAGGTTGACAATGTCGTCCAGTTTCGAGACATCCAGCCGGATCACCGAACTGGGACCGTGCTGAGTGTTGAGTTCGCCAAGATCGGAGGGGGACCGATCATCGGAAACAGTTTTGAAACCGTTCGGGAGAGGATCATCGGCGTGGCCGAGTTCGACGATCCGGATCGGGTTCTCTTCAATGACGAAGACGAACACGTTGTCGAGGTCCGAGCGGGGACGCCGTGTGCGGAGTTCAATGTGCCATCGTAGGTACAAGGTGTGGACATCGAGATCCTCAAAAGGGGGAAGATCATCCAGATTGGGTTCGATCGCCGTCAGCGTGCCGAGCTCGGCGAGTTCCGCGATGATCATTTCCGGATCGAGACCGGTAGAAAAAATGTCCTTTCGGAGCGCCAGTTCGATCGAGTAGGTCCGTTCTTCGGGCAGTACTGAACACACGTCCTGAGCTTCGTGCTGGGGGCCTGACCATCGCTTGAGGTTTTCGAATTGAGTCGGATCGATAGCGTCTATCGATATTCCGGCCCCCATCTTCACCAGCATTTCTTTGATCGTGTCAACGGATGAAAGGAGGCTTGAGATCAATTGGTGGGTGATTTCAAGACCGTGCTGTCGGACCCTGTCGAGCACGTGCTCCAAGAGATGAGTGAATTTCTCCAACTCGGGCATTTCGACGATCGCTGCACTGCCCTTGATGGTGTGGGCGGCGCGGAAGATCATGTTGACCTGCTCCTCGTCATTCGGTTTTTCCTCGAGGGCAAGGAGGCCCTGTTCCAACGCCAGGACATTTCCCTCGGTTTCGATGATGAAAACGTCGAGGAGGTTGGTGTCGGCCATCGAGATCTCTCAGGCCCCCCGGGAGGCGACGGCCACAAATTTCTGAAGGACCGAAAGCAACTGTTTCTCTTTGAAGGGTTTGACGATCCACCCTGCGGCGCCTGCATCTTTTCCTTTCACCTTCATCGATTGTTCCGACTCGGTCGTCAATACCAAAACCGGAATGAATCGGTGAATGCCGTCTTTCAGTCGGCGGATGAAGGTTATGCCGTCCATTTCGGGCATGTTAATGTCGCTGAGAATCACCGCCGGTCGTGTGTTTTGGCGAACTAGGGAGTCGAGCACTTCGAGGCCCTCCTTGCCGTTGGAGGCTTCGACCACGTTGTAGCCCGACTTCAGGAGTGATGAACGAACGGATACCCTCAGCACAACTGAATCGTCAACGACGAGGATCGTCGGTTTCATCTTTCAGGCCCTGAGAATCTGTCGGGAAAGGCCGAGCCGCTGAAGGGTATCGGCGATATTTTTCGGACATTCTTCAACGAAGATCTCGCCTGGATCGAAAAGGCGCAAGAACGCGATCAGAATCTGAATACCTGCCGAATCGATATGTTTGAGTCCGCTCAGGTTCAAACGAGTTGATCGCCGATCCCCCTGCATCAAGGCGGTAAGAGCTGAATGGAAAGTCTCGGCGTTGTGGACATCTGCGTGCCCAACCAGAGCAAGGCGCCCTTCGGCAGTTGAAATGACGTCCAGCGTTCCCATGGTGTCTTCCTCCTGAATACCTGCCGCCCTTCCGTCGAGCACGGTGTTCTCCCTTCAGTACCCGGAAAGTGGTCTGTGAATACAGGCTCAGCTGATCGCTGACAGCTCAGGTGCTTGCGAAGTTGGGTGCGAAGGAGAAGCGTGGAAGGTCGGGCGATATCCGGAAGAAAAAACGCAAAGGCGCAGAGACGCAGAGATTTTTCTCTTAACGGCATCAGGCGTCCGCCGAGCCCCTTCGGGGCCACCGTCACATCTGCGTACAAAATGAACGCTCAACGTCCAACGTCGAAGTCAGATTCGCTGATTTGAGGGG
>JAIOSJ010000370.1 GCA_021107705.1 Thermoanaerobaculales bacterium
CGGCGTCGACGTCGGCCGTGACCGTGACAATTCTCCGTCGGTCAACCCGGTCGATCGTCGCATAGCCCCGGCCTTCGGTCACCTGGGCGACCGTGGTGAATGGAGCTTCGGCGCCGCCCGGCAGCCGGATACGCATGTTCTCAACGTCGGCGAGGCTGCGTCTCTCGGATTCCGGGTATCGCACCATGACCCTGACGTCGTCGCGGCCGCGTTGAATGCGTTGTGCTTCCTCGCCGTAAAAGCCTGCTCGGACTTGTCCTCCGAGATCGGAGAGCGTCAGGCCCAGCGTGCGGCCTTCGGTCGTCAGCTCCAGCTTCAGCTCTTTCTTGCCGATGAGGAACGAGTTGTCGACGTCCTTGACGCCGGGGTACTCGGCGACAACATGTTCCAGGCTATCGACGGCCTTGAGCAGGGTCGGGAAGGAGCGGTGGGCCAATTGGACGCTGATGGCGTCACCGCCGCTGAATATCGACGACTGATAGGTCAGTGAGACCGCGCCGGGGACCTCACCGACGGCATCCCTCCAGAGGTTGACCAGGGTGTTGGAGGAGACGGTGCGGACGTCGGATCCGAGAAGCTCGACGTTGACCTCGCCGATATTCGAAGACGTTCCGCCGATGCTCTGCTTCGCGGTTGGTCCATGACCTCCTGCAGACGGTCTTTCGCCGACGGTCAGGGAGGTGTGTCGGAGGAGCTGCTCGTCGTTGTCGGGTTCTTGGGTCTCGAACTGGGCCACCACGTCGTGCGCCGCTTTTTCGATGCGTGACAGGATTCTTTCGGTCACTTCAACCGGCGTGCCCTGGGGCATCGTCAGGGAGGCCACCATGTTGTCGGCATCGACTTTCGGCATCAGGCTGAATTTGAGGTAGCCGCTGGCCACGAGGCCGATGACCATCAAGAGGCTTGCCAGAGTGGTTGCGATGGTTGCGTATCGCCACTCAAGCGTCAGGTTCAGGAGCCGAAGGTACGGGCCGTTGATGAATGACTGCAGGAGTCCCTGCGCCTTCAGTTGCACGCGTTCGATTGCGGAGGTGATCCCTGAAATCAAGGGCCAATGCCGTTTGCGGGCGCTGAGGTGGGCGGGCAGGATGATGAGCGCCTCGACGAGTGACATCGCCAGGACGGCAATGACGACGATCGGGATTTGCCTCATGACCTTGCCCATCATTCCGGCAACGTAGAGAAGGGGAGCAAAGGCGGCGATGGTCGTTATGATCGCGAAGGTCACCGGGACGGCCATTTCGCGTACACCTCGGATGGCTGCCTCGATCGGACGCATGCCCTTTTCCAGATAGCTGTAGATGTTCTCTCCGACAACGATCGCGTCATCGACGACGATGCCGAGGGAGATGATGAAGGCGAACAGGGAGACCATGTTGATCGACACGTCGAAATGGGGTGCGAGCCACAGTCCCCCGAGGAAGGAGATGGGGATGCCCATGGTCGTCCACAGGGCGAGGCGCAGGTTGAGGAAGAGGGCCAGGCAGAGGAAGACCAGGACCAGCCCTAAGCGTGCGTTGCGCAGCAAGAGCCCGATGCGCTGACGCAGGACGATGGAGTCGTCATCCCAGGTTGCGACCGAGATGCCGGCGGGGAGCGTCGGTGCGATTTTTTCCAGGTAGTCCTTGGTGATGCGGGCGATCTGCAGGGCGCCCTCATCGCCGACACGGTAGACCTGAATCAGTGCGGCCGGTTGACCGTCGAAGCGCGAAGCCGTGTCCGAATCCTCGAATCCGTCGATGATCGTGGCGATATCCTTGAGGAGCAGTCGGGTGCCGTCCGATCGGGTTATGACGGTGGTGTTCTCGAACTCCTCGCCGTGGTACTTCTGTCCCTTGGTGCGGAGCAGGATCTCACCGCCGGCGGTCTTGACGGCGCCGCCGGGAAGGTCCAACGAAGAGAGCCGAACGGCGTTGGCTACCTGCTGGAAGCTGAGGCCGTATCGCCTCAACGACTCTTCGGAGACTTCGATCGAAATTTCGTAGTTGCGAACCCCGCTGACATCGACCTGGGAGATGCCGTCACCGGCGGTCAGATCGTCTCGAATAGTTTCGGCCAGGGCCTTCAGGGTCTTTTCCGATGCGTCCCCGTGAAGTGCGACGGTAATCACTCTCCGACGAGTATCGGCCATGGCAACCACCGGCTTCTCGGTCTCCTCCGGGAAGGTTTCGATCCGGTCTACGGCAGCCTTGACGTCGTCGAGGACCTCCTGGTCATCGGCGTTCTCATAGAGTTCGACCGTGACGGTGCCGAGGCCCTCCATCGCCGCCGAGCGAATGCGCTTTATGCCCTCGATCGAGGCGATCGCCTCTTCGACGCGGATGCAGACGCCCTCTTCAGCCTCGGCGGGGGTCGCGCCGCGGTAGGGGACCTGGATGTTGATTGTGTCGGTGTCGAATTCGGGGAACACCTCGAGTTTGGTCTGAAACAGCGACAGGGCGCCGGCAACCAGGATGCCGACCATCAAGAGGTTTGCCGCCACATGGTGGCCGGCAAACCAGGCCAGTGGGCCGCGATCGAAGCTCACGCGAAACTCCCCGACCCGGTGGAGCCGGATCCAAGATCCGCTGACCGGGCCCGCTGGGTAGCAGTCTCAGGTCGCAAGTAACAGGTTTCAGGCAATACAACGTATTCTGCGATTTGAGACCTGAGACCTGAGACCTGAGACCTGATGCCTGAGACCTGATGTCTGAGACCTGAGACCTGAGACCCGACGCCTGGGCCGTTGCTTCGAGTTTGCGAAGATGTTGCGGTGTCATCGACCAATTTCGTCGGCGTCTCAATGGTCCTGACGACCATGCCGTTGGTCACGGCATCGAGTTGGCTGATCACCACGAGGTCGCCGGGCTCGAGACCTTCAACGACGTAGGCCGTGTCCAGATCTGTTCGAGCGGTCGTGACAGGGACGATCTTGAGATTCTCTCCTTCGACGATCCAGACCATGTTGCCTTCGTGAATGGCGTGTCGAGGAACGGCGACAACCTGTTCGAGGTCGTGACCGGAGATCTCGACTTTGACGAAGGTTCCCGGCAGGAGCGGGAGATCATGGCCGTTGGTTCGAAACGGGTCGGAAACGGCAATGACGACGGGGACCATGCGGGAGGTCGTGTCGATCTTGGCTTCCATTCGGACGACCTCGCCGGACCAGGTCTGGCTCATGCCGCCGAAATTGGCGATGACGGTGGCCGGTGGTCCCTTGATGCCGGGTCGGGTCGGGACTCGGAACCAGGCCAACTCGCGCTCGGCCAGTGGGACTCGCACTTCGGCAACGGCGGTACCGTAGACCGTTGCCAGCTTTTTGCCGATCGTCACGTATTGGCCGAGATCGATCGTTTCGCTCTCAACGATGCCGTCGAAGGGAAGGGTGATGGTGGTGCGTTCGAGGCTGAGGCGGGCCACGGCTAAATCCGCCTGGGCGGCAGCCAATTCAGCCTCGGCCTGGCGAACCTGGGGTTCCCGGACGACCAGGCCCGAACTCGGGTCCTCGCCCGGGTGGATTGCGTCCCATTCCTGGAGCGCGACCTCGGCCTCGGCCTGTTCGCGTTCAAGAGCGACATCGGCCCGGGCGACGGCCGCTCGAGCGCGCTCGACGGCCAATTCGTAGTCCCGAGGTTCGATTGTCAGCAGTGGTTCATCGGCGCCGAAGTGGCCCCCTGTGACCATGCCCGGATGCATGGCGATCACACGGCCGGCAACCTGGGGAACGATCTCAACGGTCGTTTTGGCCCTGACCTCGCCGTGTCCGCGGACGACCGTCCTTACAGTCATCGGTTGTGCGGTGATCACTTCAACCAGAGGGCCGAGGGTCGGTTTTTGTAGGCGCTCCGGCGCCCGTCTCGACGAGGCGAGAATCTTGGCGGCGACCAGTCCGAGGATCAGGATTGCAATCGGCGTGACGATCTTGAGGGTGCGTTTGGTCATGGTGACACCTTTGTTTTGGTCGATTTCGGGTCGGTGGTGGATTTTCCGCTGGACATGCCTTCGGTCGGAATGCCCGCCGATTCGGGTGCGGTATTCGGCAGAGTCCAATCTCCACCGAGGGCCAGGAAGAGGTCGATTCGGGTGTTCCAGGTGTCGGCTCTGGTGGTGATCAGTGCCTCTTCGGCGCTTCTCAGTCGCCGCTCGGTCTCGAGGACTTTCAAAAACGCCTCGACTCCCCGGCTGTAGCGCTCACGAGAGAGCGTGTCGGCGGAGGTGGCTTCGGTCAGACGATACCGTGTGTGTTCAAGTCGGCGCCGGTTGGCCTCGTCGGCCACAAGGGCGTCTTCAACCTCTCGCAGGGCATTGAGCACAACGCCGGCGTATGTCGCGCCGGCGGCGTTGGCCCTTGCCCTGGCGGCCTCGACCTCGGTTTTCCGGGCGCCACCGGAAAAGATCGGTCCGATCAGGTTGGCAACGGTGTTGTAGACCACCGAGTCTATGTCCAGGAGGTCGCCAAGCGAATCGGAGGACGAGCCTGCCGAACCGGTCAGACTGAGGCTGGGGTAGAGGTCCGCAAGGGCCGCACCGATGCCGTAGATGGCCGCGCTGAGTTGCATTTCGGACCGGAGAAGATCGGGTCTGCGGTCAAGCAGGGCGGCGGGCAGGCCGGCGGGGACCGGACTCAAGTCGGGCAGTTCGGGCAGAGTGTCAGGTAAGAGAGGACCGGTTCCCGGTGTTCGGCCGACCAACACGTCAAGGCCGTGCCGGGCCATTTTCACCGCGGCATCGAGTTGAGTTTCGGCCGCGCGCGTAGCGGCGAGATTTTCTCTGGCGAGATGCAGGTCGACCGCGCCGACGAGACCGGAGCGGTAGCGTCTTTCGACGGTTGCAAGAGTCTGTTCCCAGCTGGTCTGGATCTCTCTGGCGATTTCATGGGCCCGCTCGGCCGTCGCGACCTGGACTCGGGCGCGAACGACGCCGGCGATCACCGAATGCTCTATGGTCTCCCGGGCGGCCTGCTCGGCCAGGAGGTTGGCCCATGCGGCCTGCCGGCTTCGTTTGAGCTTGCCGAAGAGGTCGATCTGGTAGGACACGTTGATTCCATCGGAATAGGTGGTCGAATAGATGGTCCGCCGACCCATTTCCGGAAGGACGAACGAACTCTTGGTGCGGCTTCCCGAGATGGAATAGTCAACCTTCGGCCACAGAGTCGATCGACTCTGGCCCCATGCCGCTTCAGCCTCGAGGAGCCTGGCTGCGGCGACTTGAAGATCGGTGTTGTTCTCGAGGGCCAGTTCCACCAGATCGGTTGTCGTCTGATCACCAAATCGGGTCCACCACGGCGCCAGCTCGCTATCGGGGGTTTCGGCGTCCTGGGCGTTGACGAAGGTTGCGGCGGTGTCGGCGGCGGTCAGGGGACGTTCGGCATCGGGGCCGAGCGTGCAGCCGGTCACGGCCAGGGTGATCGTCAACATGGGGAGTGCGAATCTGCGCATCAGGGCGCCTCCTCTGTCGCAGCACATGCCCGGATGCCGCCTGCGGAGAATCGGACCACATGTTGAATGTGGTCACCGAGGTTGGTGGGTACCATGTGGGGTCCCTCGGGGTTGGAGAAGTAGGGGAGCGCTTTGAGCGTGTGGAGGAGCTGCCCGACGATCGACATCATGCACATTCGGGCCGTCATCGGGTCGAGGGGCGGCCCGGTGCGGTCCAGTCCTTCGGTTGTCACCAGGACCATCGGCCGAATGAACTCATCGAGGAAGAGGCCCGGCGGCAAGTGGGCCCCCGTCATCTCGTTGGCGAAGAACGACAGGAGCAGGCGGCCCCGGCTGCCGTCGACCAGGGGTTCCAAAAACGCGTTTACGAAACTTTCGAGAAAGTGTTCCAGGGTCGGGTCCGCCACGTTGCTCATGTCTCGACGCATGCTGCTGATGCGGCGATCGCGGAGGTCGATCAACAACCGCCTGAAGGTTTCGACGTAGAGGTTGTCCTTGCCGCCGAAGTGGTAGTTGACAGCTGCGACGTTGCATTCGGCTTCCGCCGTGATGTCGCGAATTGACGTCCCGTCATAACCCTTTTCCGAAAACAGGCGTTCCGAGGAACGGAGGATTCGCTCGCGGGTCTCGGCGTGGTCCGACTGAGCATGTGAAGCCATTGTTACTCCCGTTTTAGTCAATCGATCGTTTTGATCGATTGTTTAGAACAGGAGTATAAAACAACTGTTTTAATTTTTCAAGATGAAAAATTAACCCCGTTTTATCCAGCGGCCGGCCCCCGCAGGGCCAAACATCTCCCGGCCGTCAGGGGTTCGCCGGAAAACGCAGGCGCCTCGAAGATAAGTGGCGCGGATCCTGCCGGTAAGCCGGCGGCCTTCGAATGGGGTGAATCGATTGATTCCGTGAATCTCAGAGTTGTGGATGGTCCAGGTTTGATTGTCGTCGAAGACGACGAAATCGGCGTGGAGTCCCGGGGTGATGCCGCCTTTTAGGTGGTCGATACCGAAGAATCGGGCCGGGGCGGCGGCGGTGAGTTCCACGAGTCGTTCCAGGCTGATACGGCCGGTGCAGACACCCTCCGAATACAGGTAGGGCAGGGTAAGTTCGAGGTCCGGAGATCCTGCGCGGTCGGTCCAGATTGATTTTGTTTGCTTCTCTTCCGGCCATTGGGATGCGACATGACCCGAACTCATCATCTCGATGCTGCCGTCGCGCAGGCCCTGCCAGAGCCTGCTCTTGTTTGACGATTCTTTGAGGGCCGGCATCAGTTTGAGAATCGAGTTGGTCCCCTCAAAGTCGGCCGCACTGAACTCGAGGCGGGTTGGACTGGTATCAGCCGATATGGGGATCCCCTCCTGTTGTCCCTCAAGAACGAGGTCCAGGGCCTCCCCGGATCCGACGGCGAGAAAATGCAGGCGAACACCCGTTGTCCGGCAGATCTCCCGTACTACTGCGACGGCCGAATACTCGGACTCCGACGGGTGGGCAGCCGACCATGCGGCCGCGCCGTCTTCTCCTCGGCTCCGAGCCTCGCGAATATTTCGGTGAATGAGATCCGGAACTTCGGCATGGATGCCGACCGGGATTCCGATTCTCCAAGCCTCCTGCAGGACCGTTGCCAACTGTTCGAAGTCGAGTTCCTGAAAATCGGCCAACTCCGATCGCATGGTGACGAAGAGTCCGGCGATTCCGGCATCTGCCATTGCGTAAAGATGCTCCTGCCAGGCCCCCTCGCGCCACACATTGTCGGAGATGCCCCCCCAGTGCATGAAATCGACATGAGCCTTGGTCGAGGCGATTCGACCCTTGAGTTCGAGGGCTTTGATGTTTGTAACCGGGGGATTGGAAGAGTGAGGTAGGTCAACGACACAGGTGACTCCACCGACCGCCGCTGCGGTGGTGCCGCTCGAGAAGTCGCCGCGCAGAGGGTAGCCCGGGTCCGCGAGATCGACGCCGCCGTCAATCATTCCGGGAAGGACAAGAGCATCTTCGAGGTCTACCCATTCTTCCTCTCCAACGGCGGTGTGAGTGCCCGCCTCGATGACCTCTTCGATCAGGCCGTCGACCACCAGTATCTCTGCCTGAGTCGTGTCGTTGCCTGAGTTCGGGATTCTCAGATTTACGAACCGAGTACGCATATTTGCCACCCCTTAAACCTATATTAACGGGTTCCGACCCGGAACCGAGCGGACATTTCCATATTACTTTATATGGGCGATTCCGGCGGATGAGATGTGCCAAGAGTGCTGAGGGTTTCCGGCCGGACCGCAAAGTGGTAAATTGATGGGCACGACGATGAATGACATGACACCTCGATTCTGCGCGGATCTCATCAGAGAGAACGGGAGAGTCGTCGCCTTGACCGGCGCCGGAATATCGACGGCCGCCGGAATTCCGGATTTTCGGGGACCGCAGGGCCTCTATGTTACGCGTCAGTATGATGCCGAGAAAGTATTCGACATCAACGCATTCCTTCGTGATCCGGGGCCCTTTTACGAATTCAGTCGTGATTTTCTCGCCAAAGTCGAGAGCCTCGAGCCGACCTTCACGCATCGTTTTTTGACTGAGTTGGAGGAACTGGACCTTCTTCTTTGCGTTGTGACGCAGAACATTGATTTTCTTCACCAGAAGGCCGGGTCGAAAGGGGTTCTTTCGGTTCACGGCGACTACTGGACGTCTCACTGTCTCGCCTGCGGCCTGGAGATTGGGTTCGAACTCCTGTGTTTGAAAGTACGCAGCGAAGCGATTCCCCTCTGTGACGCTTGTGGAGGCCTGATCAAGCCGGATGTCGTCTTCTTCGGGGAAGCGGTGAAATCGATGAGTGAAGCGGCAGAGGCCGTGAACGAGGCCGGGCTGCTGCTGGTGTTGGGTTCTTCACTCACGGTGTACCCGTCGGCTTCGCTGCCTCAGCATGCGCGCTGTCCGGTAGTGGTTGTCAACAGGGGAGATGTTGGGCTGGAACAAGGCCCAAATCGTTATTTCGTTGACGCGGATCTGGACGAGTTTTTCGGCGAAGTTTCTGAGATCATGGGTGAGGTCGAAGATTTTTGAAGGAGGACTGATGAGAGTTAAATATTTTTTGGGTGGCTTGGTTATGCTTATGTTTCTTTGGGCGCCCGTCACCGACGCCGGCAGTCTGCGTTTTACGTCAAAGGTCGGGTTTGAACTTGATGAGACGATTGAAATCGCAAAGTCGGTCGGCCCCGTTCTTGTAGAATCTGTCGAATTCTCAAAAGGTGGGACCGGGAGTGGTTTCGGCCAGACGATGCTCGGCAAATTCAAGGGGGATGACAACGATGCCCACGCCCATATCCTTGTGAGTTTTGAGTGTAACAATCCGACGAGGGATGAGTGGGAGATCAAATTCACCGTCGAGTTTCTCGATCGGGACGGCGAGGTCATCGATCGCGCCAGGCTGAAAAAGGAACTGGACAACGAAGCACGGATCCTGAGCATCAACCACCAGACCCTCAGCTATGTCATTCCTCTGATCAAGAAGGTCGTCATTCGTGTCGAGGGTCGTGAGGATTAGCCGATTGTGAAACTCTGTGCCCTCCTCTGTGTCCTCTGTGTCTCTGTGGTGAATATTGCATGTCTGTCAAGAATCTCTGAGAGCGAATTTCTCACAACTGCGCGTTAGCTCCGGTTGCGCTCCTGAATGATCTCGGCGGCGATTGATATCGCGATTTCCTCGGGAGTGTGAGAGCCGATCTGGATGCCGATTGGCGTATGGGCACGCCGGAGTTCTTCCTTGGAAAACCCCTCCGACTCGAGTACGGAAAAGACCTCACGGACCTTTGCGGAACTTCCCATCATTCCCAGATAGCGGAGGTCGAGTCTGATCACCCGTTGCAGAACGTCAGTGTCGTGACGGTGTCCGCTGGTCATGATCACAACCCATGAGTTTTCTCCTTCGCTGATCTGGTTCGCAACGTCATCCCAGCGAATATGGCGGATCTCATGAGCCCATTGATTGTTTTCCAGGGTCGGCAGCACGGCCCGATCATCGAGCACGACGATACGAAATGGGAGGGTGGCCATCACGCGCGAAAGGGCGAGAGATACGTGGCCGCCGCCGACGATAGTCAGGGTGTCGATCCGGCCGATCGGCATGACAAAGGACCAGCTGTTACCCGTGCGGGTGAAACTTCCGGTCTTCGGTCGTCCTGCTTTGGCTTTCAGGCCCTTGTCCGTCAGAATCAGGGTGCCCGTCGAGCAGTTTCTGTGGATGTTTTCGAGGGTGGTGAGGGTCATTCGGTGGTCAGCGCTGAGAGGGAGAATCGCAAAAAGTTGATCTCCCGAGCAGACCGAATCAGATGTCTCACCATCGTGGGAAAAGGCGAACAGTTGGGCCTGTGGGCCTCGACGGGCCATTTCGATCAATTCGTGTTCCACCAAGCCGCCGCCAACTGTGCCCGCGACGGCGCCCGGGGTCACGATCATCATGGCGCCCGTGGTACCGGGCACCGATCCGTGGTGTTCAACGACGGTAACGAGAGTTATGGACTCTTCGTTGTCGAGAGCCGTCACCGCGGTAGTCCAGATTGATTCACTCTTCATTCACGCCTCCGGCTGCTCATTACGAATTTGGGGATAGGCGTTATCTTGTTTCGTGGCCGAGTCTATCATGCTGAGAGGAGGCCCAGAATCGGGTTCCTACAGCCCAGTTGGCCGGAGAATCGGCTCTTTTTGTCCTTCATCAGAACCTTGGAACGAGAGTGCCGTACATCGTTCGAGGGGGTACCCATGAAAATTCGTTCTGTCGTTCTGCTTGCTCTGATCGTCGTCATTGCCGGCTGTTGTGGTCCGGAAAATGATTGTGCCGACACAAGTTCGAATGAGGTTGCCGAGCTGAGGGGGCCGTACTTTGGTCAGGCTGTTCCCGGTTCCGAGCCGCAGCTCTTCGCTCCGGATTTTGTTTCTTCCGGCCTCGACACGCGTGATGTCGCGATGACTCCCGACGGGAAGGAGTTCTACTTCGTTGCATTTGTCGGGGGCAAAGCGGTGATCATGGTCTCGGCACTTGAGGATGACCTCTGGTCCGAGGCGGTCGTCGCGCCCTTCTCGGGACGTTTTCTTGACGCAGAACCGTGCATTTCGCCCGATGGGGGGAGGTTCTTTTTCCTTTCGACTCGGCCGTTGCCCGGCCAGGAGGCAAAGGAGGGCTGGGTTTACCAGGATATTTGGGTCATGGACCGCCTGGAGGAGGGTTGGGGAGAGCCTTATAATTTGGGCGCCCCGGTGAATTCCGATGCTCCGGAGTATTTTCCTTCGGTGACCTCCGATGGGACGATGTATTTTACGCGCGAGGGAGAGAATCGGGTATCGGCAATTTTCAGATCCCGGCTGGTCGATGGTGGTTATTCCGAGATCGAACGGCTGCCGGACCAGGTTAATCTTGGGACCAATCGTTTTAACGCCTTTGTGGCGCCGGATGAGACTTTCGTCATTGTGCCGGCTATAGGTGGTCCGGACAGTCTGGGCGGAGTCGACTACTACGTCGTCTTCCGGAACGATGACGACAGCTGGAGTGAGCCGGTGAACCTTGGAGAGAAGATCAACCAACCAACAGGTCAGGAGTGGTCGGCGTCGTTGTCGCCCGACGGCAAATACCTCTTCTTCATGTCCTCGCGGACGACTGGGGACGAAATCGACTCCTTGACCGGGAAACCTCTGTCTGAGCTATTGAACATTGCGTCTCATGCGGGTAAGGGTAGTAGTGGAATCTGGTGGGTTGACGCCCAAGTGATCTACGACCTGCGGCCTCCTATTCCACCACCGTCACCTCGACCGTAGCGAGGACCTCTCGCGGATTCCCAGCGACATAGCGGATTTCGTAGGCGCCGGTCTTGTCGGGAGCCGCGAGTGTGGTTGGGCTCCCGGTTGACACGAAAACAAAATCCTTATGCTTGCTGGTCGAGGCGCCGGCTGGGACGATGATCAGGAAGTCATCCGGTCCGTTCGGACCTCTCCAAGAGAGGGGGAATCTCCGGCCGGCTACGACTTGGGACGGCGCCTCGATTTGGATGGGCGTTTCTTCGACGGTGATTATCTGTGAGGCCAGCACTCCAT
Source organism: Thermoanaerobaculales bacterium (assembly GCA_021107705.1). Lineage (GTDB taxonomy): Bacteria > Acidobacteriota > Thermoanaerobaculia > Thermoanaerobaculales > Sulfomarinibacteraceae > JAIOSJ01. The sequence goes on from JAIOSJ010000370.1 coordinate 11,490, forward strand.
CTCGATCGCTCAGGTAGCGTATTTCGTATTCTCCCGGATCAAGGGGCGCCTGAAGAATGGCTGGGCTGCCGAGTCTGGGATCCGCCCATGCGATGTATTCTCCAGGGGAATTTTCAGGCTCACCGATGGTGATGGCGTCGGAACGATGGCCTGGGCCCCACCAGCGAACGAGGAGATCCGCTCCGGTAGAGACTTGCGTAGGCGCGTTGAATCCGGCCTTGGCTTGAGTCACGTTGACGGTTTTACGGGCGAGGATCTGCGAGGTGCGGGAGGCGAGGAAACGAATCTCCCAGGTGCATTCATCCAAGGGGAAGCCCAGGTCGGTTGAGGGTGCGTCGACTGGAGAGAATCGTGGTCCGAGATTTTCCACAGAACTGTCTTTGGGGACAAGGGTGACGGTGTCTCCCGCAACGACGTCTCCATCCCAGCTCACCGGGAGAGAGGTGCCTGCTTCGACCTGGGCTGGTACGTGCAATTCGACGCGGCGACCCTCGGCCGCGAAGGGCGACTCGGCCAGAACAAGGGTGTTGTAGGGACCTCGTCGACGGAGTTGAACCACAACCGGCGTCGGACGGTCGGGCAGAGGGAATGATGCCTGTCCGGAAGAGCCGCTGATGGCGAGGGCCTCGATCCATGAGGCGCCTGGCGCCCCTTCACGGGAGAGTACGAGACGAAGAGGCCCACCGGGTGCGTTCTGCCACGAGACCCTGACCGTGGGCTGTAAACCCCAACCGGCTGGAGAAAACTCAAGGTTGAGGCTCGTGTTGTTCTCTTCCAACGGTTCGAGCATGAGGGGGAGACCGGGCCTGATGGAGGCTCTGACAAATTGCACCCTATCGTCCTCGTTCGCGCCCCCAATGGTGATAGTTGCCGAAAACGGATGGGTGGGGGACGTTCGGTCGGTGGTCGAGAGGTCGATCGACATTACTTCGGTCGAATCTGGGAGCACAAAGTGAAGAGAGGTCGGTCGGAAAGCGAAGGGAACATCGGATAACGGATCCAAAGGAATGGGGATTTTCTCACCAGCCGGCGGAATCTGCTTGGAGATTACGGCAAAGAAAACTGCCTTGAACTGGGAGGGCCAACCGGTCGAATGGAACGCCACACCCGTGGCTGCAAGAGATGCCTGGTCCTCAATTGGCAGGCCCGGTCCGAGAAAGTGGACCTCGGCGCCCTCACCTCCGGCGAGCAATTCTTCGATGGCTGGGTCGATATCGGAGTCGCAGGTGTCGAGACTGTCCAGTATCACGATGACAAGGTCATCAGGTCGGGGATTGCCGAGGTCCTGGACCGCCGCTGCAAGCGCACAGGCAAGGGGGCTCCCACCTCGGGGTCTCACGTTGTCGAGAACGGCGTTCAGATTGCCCTCCGATGCAGGGGCCCAGGGGCGAATGAGGGTGGTATCGGAGCAGGAAAGCTGGTCGTTCAGATTGATGGTTCCACCGAAGATCCTCACCGCCACTTCGGGTTGGTCTTTGATTCCCTCCAGGGCGGTGGCGAGGAGGTCAATGGCAGTGCGCACGGTGCCGAAGCGGGTGGCCCTCCCCTGGCCGAAGGCCGAGTTCATTGATGTCGAAGCATCAACGACCAGGAGAATTCGGGTGGGTTCCTTCTCGGCGGCTGCGAGAGGGTGAGTCAGCACCAGGAGCAGCGTGATCAGTCTGACGGTCATGGGTCCAATGAGTCGAAACACCTGTGAGCATACGGCAACATCACGATGTCCCCAACGTTTCAGAGCTGATTCACATCGCTCAGGCATTTCTCCAATCCGGAGGTACCGCCACCGTCATCGCCGAAACCCTCTACAACTCTACAGGCATACCGCGATGGAGGCTCTTGGAGTGAAGATGCGGCGGGAGCTGGCGAAGGAAGACTGACGTTGGTCAACACATTTGGCTCTGGGGCGGCATCCGGGACGCGTCGTGCTGCGGCAAATTTCACAATGCCCATAAGCCCTGTGAAAAAGCCCTCTCGCGGCTGCAATGCCCGATAGACAGCAATCTGCGCGATTTTCGCTCGCCGTCACCCTCAACGTATCTCTTGATACGCCTTCGGGTTGCGACTTCGCGAGAAATCACACAGCTCACAGCCTCTCGAGCCTTTCGCTTCGCGGACGACTTGGCAAAGGGCTTCCATGACAATTTTCATTTCGCTTGACCGAAGCTCGGAGGGCAATGAATTTACAGTTGATTCCAATCCCAGGGTTTGAGTAAGATGCCCGGGACGGGGCAGTACCTATCTTTGGGCCGTAGGCCTCAAACCGGGAGGATAGCCAGTGAGTCAAAGAATTCTCATTATTGATGACGAAGCGGAGATTCGTAGGAATCTCACTTTTGGACTGACCCAGGAGGGGTTCACCTGTACGGCCTGTCCGGATGGGATCTCGGCCATTCATGAACTGCATCGTTCCCACGAGGAGGGGGTCGGTTACAACTACCTCATTTCAGATATTTTCATGCCGGACATCGACGGCCTGAAGATTCTCAAAGTGATCAAGAGCCAGTTTTCCGACCTGCCCGTGCTCATCATCACCGGCTTTGGCGACGAGATGTTGGAGTCGAAGGCTCTGGCGGAGTTCAACACCGGCTTTCTCGACAAGCCCTTTGAGATTTCGGAACTCGTGGAGGCATTGCGCGCGCTCACTCCGGGTGGGACCACCCTCGATCAATCGGCTGAGGCTGTGGGCGCCGGCGAGATTCGCGAGGCCATGAGCGCCTATTTGAGCATCCGTATTTCTGACCCGAGGCGGGACATGGCCATCTACCAGGAACTCATCAAGACTCCCGGAGTCGTGTCCTGTGACGCGGTGAGGGGTGACGTCGACCTGATCTGCGTGCTCAATTCCTCTTCTGAAGAGGAGATGGAAACACTGCAGGCCAAGATTGCCGGGATGAGTGATCTCGAAGTGGTTTCGATGTCGCGGGTTAAACGACCGAAACTCGATCGCGACGTGCATGAGTTCTTGGACATCTACAAGAAGGCCGTCAAAGCGCCGGCCGTTCAGCAAGTGCCGAAGCCGTCCTCAATCAGAAGTTACGTCATTATCGACATCGACAAGGAATTCATCCAGCAGGTCTTCACGACCCTCTTCTTTCTTGACGAGGTGTTGGTGTGTGACATGGTGGATGACGGTACCAAGTTGATCGGCATCATTTCTTCGGTAGGCGCCTTTGGCAAAACGCCGAAGATCATCGAAAAACTCTCCCACATCGATGGGGTATTGCGGGTCAAGCAGGCCAACATTATCCAGTTGATGGACATGTAGTCCGGAGAGAAAAGCAAGACGTGTCCGGTGGCCGCGGGAGCACTCCAGAGGGTGCTGCCGGACAGGTTCGAACGGGTTCGTCTGACCTGGTAACCAGGAACTCGCGGCCGGGTTGCCCTGATCCAACGGGATGATTATGCACCAGCAAGAAGCTGACTTCAGTTACCGTCTCTGGCGTCACGATGGAGCTCAGGGAGAGTTGATCCCACTGCTTCAGTCGGCACAGGAACACTTTGGTTATATCCCCAGACGGGCGATCAGGTACATCTCCGGTGTGACCAAGGTGCCCGAGTCCAAGATCTACGGTGTCATTACTTTCTACAGTCAGTTCCGACTGCAGCCGATGGGCAAGCACGCCATCAGGCTGTGCACCGGGACAGCCTGCCACGTAGCGAACGCCTCCATGTTGTTGGATGTCATCGAGGATGAGATCGGCACCGAGGTGGACGGCACATCGGAGGACGGTGTATTCACCCTCTTCTCGGTGGCGTGCATCGGGTGTTGCTCGTTGGCGCCGGTGATGATGGTGGATGACGAGACTCACGGAAGCCTGACGCCGGTGACGACCCGTCGAATCGTCCGCAAGGTTCGGAGAACGACCCTGGCCGGAGAGAAAGCCGCCGCGAAGAAGGCTGAAGAAGAGGCTGCGGCCCCATCGGCCGGTTGAGGGATGGAGTGAGCCTATGTGCAGAATCCTAGTTGGCTTGAGCACCTGCGGCATGTCCGCCGGAGCCAAGGATACCTACAAAAAGCTGGAAAGCCTTGTGAATGGGTCTGAGAACGAACTCACCTTCACCGGCTGTATCGGCATGTGTTTCCGGGAACCCCTGGTCGAGATTCGCGAGGGTGATCGCAGAACCATCTACGGTCATGTCGATTCCAAGAGGGCGGAAGAGATCTTCGAGCGCCACGTCCAGGGTGGCGAGGAGGTTCCAGAGTACATCGTTTACCAGGAGGAGGCCGGCAAGGCCTGCGGCGGTTCGGAACAGGCGTTTCTGGAGCGCCAGGAACGCATTGTCCTGCGTAATTGCGGTCTGATCAATCCAGAAAGCCTCGAGGAATACGAGGTGCGAGGCGGCTATCAGGCGACCCGCAAGGCTTTGTTGGAGATGGCTCCTGAAGAGATCGTCTCCGAGATGAAGGAGTCCGGACTGCGCGGCCGCGGCGGCGCCGGTTTCCCGACAGGGCTGAAGTGGTCCTTTTGCGCTGGATACGAAAGTGACGTCAAGTACGTCGTCTGTAACGCCGATGAGGGCGATCCGGGCGCCTTTATGGACCGTTCTATCCTGGAAGGCGATCCGCACGCAATTCTCGAGGGCATGATCATCTGCGGCAAGGCCATCGGCGCCGGTTTCGGCTACATTTACTGTCGGGCCGAATATCCGTTGGCAATTCATCGTTTGCAGGTGGCGATCACGGATGCGACTGCCAAGGGTTACCTGGGCGAAAACATCGTGGGTTCCGGCTTTGATTTCGACATCGTGATCAAACAGGGCGCCGGCGCCTTTGTCTGCGGTGAAGAAACCGCTTTGTTTGCGTCGATAGAGGGTGAACGCGGCATGCCGAGAATCCGGCCGCCGTTTCCGGCGGAGAGCGGCGTTTTCGCGAAACCGACAAACAACAACAACGTCGAAACCTACGCCAACGTACCGTGGATCATTACCAAAGGCGGACAGGCCTACCGGAAGTACGGGACCGAGAAGAGCCCGGGGACCAAGGTCTTTGCTCTGGCAGGCAAGGTGGCCAAGGGTGGTCTGGCCGAGGTTTCGATGGGGAGGACGATCGAGGACATTCTGTTCGGGATCGGCGGCGGCATCAAGGAAGGTCGGGAGTTCAAGGCTGTTCAGATGGGCGGCCCCTCTGGCGGATGTATTCCGGCACATCTCAAGGACACGCCGGTCGACTTCGAGAACATCCCCAAGACCGGCGCCATCATGGGATCGGGCGGCATGGTCGTGATGGACGACCGGACCTGCATGGTGGACATGGCTCGTTTCTTCCTGGACTTCACACAGGACGAGAGCTGCGGCAAGTGTACTTTTTGTCGTATCGGGACCCTGCGCATGCTGGAGACGCTCGAGCGCATCACACGTGGCGAGGGTGAGGTTGAGGACATCGAAATGCTGTCGGAACTCGGAGAGCAGATCAAGGAAGCCAGCCTGTGTGGTCTCGGTCAGACGGCGCCCAACCCGGTGCTCTCGACGATACGCTACTACATGGATGAGTTCC
>JAIOSJ010000090.1 GCA_021107705.1 Thermoanaerobaculales bacterium
AACCAGCACAACAACGACGATCTGGACCCCCCGTCCGGCAGCGGATTGGTGCTCCACCAGGGCGGAGACTACAGAGTGACTTCGGCCTATTTGGGGCGGGGCGAGGGCGCCGTCAGAAACGTTGACGGCCAGTCCTATACCTCCCCGCCGGACCGCTATCGTGACAATTTCCACTATTTTGCGCCACGCCACATTGAGTGGTACGTCGCGGGAGACAACCTCGAGACCATTGATCAGATCAAGCAGGCCGTGATCGATTACGGAGTGCTCGGGACCTGCATGTGCTACGACGACGCCTTCATCAACGCCGGCTACGTCCACTACCAGCCCGATTCCTCCGCTTTTGACCCAAACCACGCGGTGGCCATTATCGGCTGGGATGACGACCAGGCGGTTGCCGGCGCCCCGGGTCCGGGCGCGTGGCAGTGCAAGAACAGCTGGGGAGAGGGCTGGGGCCTCGGAGGCTATTTCTGGATTTCCTATTGGGACAAGCACGCCGGGAAACACCCGGAGATGGGCGCCATCGCCTTCCGTGACGTCGGTCCACCCGACTGGGACACCACCTACTCTCACGATTACCACGGATGGCGCGACACCTATACGGATGCCGGCCGAGCCTTCAGTGCCTTCACCACACACGGCGATGAGGTCCTAGAGGCCGTCGGCATCATTACGACCGAGGACGAAACCAGCTACACCGTCCAGGTATGGGACCGATTCGAGGGTGGTGAGCTGCTCGACCTCCTGGGTTCGACCACGGGCAGTTTTGCCCATACTGGACTCCACACAGTCGATCTACCAACTCCGGTTTCTCTCGTGGAGGACGACCAATTCTTCGTCGAATTCGAGGTTTTGAGTGGGGGTCTGGCCTTCGACCGAACCTCAGACGTCCCGGTCCTTCTGGGGGCCAAGAGCAGGACAACCGTCGAAAGCACGGCCGCGCCCGGTGAAACTTTCGTTCGCACGGGTTCTGAGTGGGTCGATTTTACGACCATCGAGGAGACCGGGAATATCTGCATCAAGGCCCTGACCTCGACTCCGGGTCTGTGGGTTCTGGAGTCGCATGGCATCGTCGCATCCGGCCCGGTCGGAGGGCCCTTCGAGCCTTCGACCGTCCAGTACACACTGGAGAACCGTGACCCAACTGCCATCACCTACGATGTCACGCTGGACCGGCCCACCTCTTGGATCACCCTGAACGGGCCGGTCTCGGGATCGCTCGAACCGGGATCGACGGTCGTCATTACGGTGGAGGTCAACAGCGCTGCCGATGCGCTGGAGGCCGGGGCCTACGCCACGCAGGTTCTGTTCAACAACGCGACCAACCACCTGGGCGACACCAGTCGAATGATCGTCGTGGCCGTCGGGGATCCCGAAGTCCGACATTTCGAAACACTTGACGGCGACCCCGATTGGACGACCGAGGGGCAGTGGGCCTGGGGGCAGCCCGCGGGCCTCGGCGGCGACCACGGCGGTCCCGACCCGACCGGCGGCTTCACCGACCTGACGGTTTACGGCTACAACCTGGACGGCGATTACCCCAACAACTTGTCGGAGACCCATCTGACCAGTACGGCCTTCGATTGCAGTGGCCTGTACGGCGTTCGCCTACGCTTCCGCCGGTGGCTCGGGGTTGAACAACCGGATTATGATCACGCCTCGGTCCGAGTCAGTTCTGACGGAACCACCTGGACCACCGTGTGGGAGAACGATACCGGGGTCGAGGACACGGATTGGGTCCTCGTCAACATCGACATCTCGAGCGTCGCCGACAATGCCGAGACCCTCTACCTACGCTGGACCATGGGCGCCACCGATTCCGGATGGACCTACTGCGGCTGGAACATCGACGATGTCGAGATCCTCGGCGTCCCCGAAGTGGGCCGGAGCCTATTTTCGGACGGTTTTGAAAACGGCGACACTTCCGGGTGGTCGGTTACGGCCCCATGATGTTCTCATCCTACTTCAATGACTTACGGAAACACAGATAGGGACCCGCCCTGGGACAATCCCAGAGTGGGCGTTGCCTTATTCGCGATTTGCAGCCGTGAGGGGGTTTACGGCCGGGTCTCCTAGCCCGTACTTCTCACCAGTTTTCGTGGCGAGATGCTCGAGACGCCGTGCCATGCTGAGTTTTTCGTGACTTGGCCGACGTAGGCGTACTTGGCAGTCCGTTGAGGAGGGCGAGTTGCGAAAGGCACGGCAGGGTACGGTGTATCGGGTGTCGTAGTAGATCACTGGTGAGAAATGCGAGTTAGTGACTCCTTGCGCTCGTCCTCGAATTCGTCGCCGGGATACCAGGCCGGAATTCTGTCGCTGGTCGCGACCGCAGCGCCGAGCATGAACGCCAGCTGTGCATCTTCGGCCAGACCGTCGAGAACCCAGCCGTCGACGACTTCGTCACTCGGTTGATGGTAGTGGAGGTCAATCCACTCCGCGTAGCGTTCTTCGCCCCAACCCGGTGGGCGACCGATGAAGTCGATACCCGACTTGAACCACATGGCCGGTACCCCCACGCGGGCAAAGCTGAATTGGTCCGAGCGATAGAACCAGCCGGCACGGACGTCCTTCTCACTGACGAGGACCCGTCCCTGGCTCTCTGCCGCCACGGCAAGCACCTCGTCCAGATTTGACTTACCGAATCCGTAAACCATTACGTCACGAGTCTTGCCCCACACGTTACCGAGTTCAAAGTTGATATTCGCAACCATCTTTCCGGGATGGATCACCCCGGAGCGGGCGAAATAGGACGAGCCCAGGAGCCCCTGCTCCTCAGCGGCCACGAAGAGGACCATTACGGTTCTTCGCGGTGGCTGGGCAAGTTTGGAAAAGGCGTTGGCCATCGAGAGTGCCTGCGCTACGGCAACCCCATTGTCGAGTGCTCCGTTATAGATCGCGTCGCCTGTATGGTCCGGTTCGGCGATGCCGAAATGGTCGTGGTGTGCGGAGTAGACGAGGACTTCGTCGGCGAGGATCGGATCCGAGCCGCGCAGAATCCCGCCGACGTTCGCGGTCTCGGTCGGTCGAACTTCGACCGTGAATTCGAGGGAGGTAGTTGTTTGCAAGGCAATGGGTTGAAAGTCCCGGGACCGTGCCGCCTCGACCAGTCTGTCGAGGTCTCTGTCGGAGAGCTTCACCAGGCGCCGCGCCGCATCTTCGGTCAGCCATCCTTTGAGCCCGAGGCGCGGTTCGTCACCGGCTTCGAGTTCGAACTGTTCACCGAACCATGATGAACGAACGACTCGCCAACCATAGCCTGCAGATGGTGTGGTGTGGATGATGATGGCGCCGGCCGCTCCCTGGCGGGCAGCGCTTTCATACTTGTAGGTCCAGCGCCCGTAATAGAGTTTTCGCTCGCCGGCGAAAAGCCCCTTTTCCCAATGTGGATCGCCGTTGAGCATCAGCAGCACCTTGCCTCGCAGATCGGCGCCCTTGAAGTCGTTCCACTGTTCCTCCGGCGCCTCGATGCCGTAGCCGACGAAAACAACTTCGGCGTCATTGATGTCCACTTTGGGCTGTTGCAGGCCGGAGGCGCCCATGTAGTCGTCGAGGAAACGGTAGGAGACTTCGTCCCCGGTGGGCCCCCGGAAAGTCCAATGTTCCGGCATCATTGAGGTCAGGCCGACGATCTTCAACGGCTGCTCCCAGCCGTTACTCCCGAAAGCCGGCTCGAAGCCGAAAGTCTGAAGGCGGCCGGCAAGGTACTTGCGGGTGAGCAGACCTCCGGGGCTGCCGGGAAGACGGCCCTCAAACTCGTCGGAGGCGAGTTGTGTCACGTCCGCCAGAAGGTCCTCGGCGAGGATCGATTGAGATGCCTGTTCCCAGCCGGTCGGAAGATCAAGATTGACCTCCGTCCCGACCGAATTTTGATTCGAGGCACCGCATCCCACTCCGAGAACGACGACGAAAGATACAACCGCGAGTGACCTCATGTAATCCTCCAAAAGGCAACCTGAAAGGCCGCAGCAACCGGGAGATCCTACCAGCACCCTCGAGTTCGTTGCCGCTATTGTGAACCCGAGAGTTAAAAATATCGTAATGCAGTGTGAGAAGATGATGAGAGGAGAAGAAAAATGAAAATTTCGACGCGAGAAATCGATGACGCCACGATTTTGGCCCCGAAGGGGAAGATTTCGATAGGAGTTGGTGATGTCCAGTTGCGGGAAGCGATAGACGAAGCCGTGAACCGGGGGGTCAGGAATCTCCTGCTCGATCTGAACGGTGTGACGAGGATGGACTCTTCAGGGATGGGTGAACTGATCGCCGGTCACAAGAAGCTGTCGAAATTGGGGGGAAATTTCAAGCTGGTGAACATGCCGCCCCGCCTTTTGAATTCTCTCGGCGCATCGCAGATCGTTTCTGTCCTTGATGTCTTCGCAAACGAAGCTGAAGCGTTGGAGTCGCTGCGATAAAGAAGTTGTCAGCAGAAGTTCGAGACCCGGCACGTTCCAGCGGAGGCGCCGCTGGTACCATTGGTTTGAGGCCTCTTCGTGGAGATCATCGACACCCACTGCCATTTATCCTTCGATCCTCTCGCAGGCAAGCTAAACGGGTTTCTGCACAGGGCCGCGAGGGCCGAATGCTGAAGTCCATCGTGGTTTTGGCCGTCAATGCGCGATGGGCGCACACCGCCTTCGGCGCTCGTTCGCTCATCGCCAATCTCGGCGACCTGCGCAACCGGGCTGAACTGGTGGAGAAGACCATCACCGACCGGCCGGTGGAGATTGTCGAGGCCGTTCTTGACCGAGACCCGGCGATTGTCGGCATCGGAGTCTATGTGTGGAACGCCGCCGTCTGCGCCGAAGTGGTCTCGATGATCAAGGCGTTGCGGCCCGAGTTGCCGGTCGTCCTTGGTGGGCCTGAGGTGATTTGCCGAGACGACTTACCACCGGTTGCGAAGGGCGCCGACCATGTCATTTCCGGCGAGGCCGAAGTGGCTTTCCGCCGAGTGTGCGAGCAACTCCTCAGTGGTGGTGATGCTCCCCCCGGGTTCATCGTCGCCGAGCCGCCGGATTTGGCTCAGTTGGAGCCGGCCTATGACCTCTACAGTGATGAAGATCTGGCGCACCGAAAGCTCTATGTCGAGGCCTCGCGGGGCTGCCCCTACGGCTGCAAATTCTGTCTTTCGAGTCTCGATGAGCGAGTTCGGAAGGTACCTATCAAGGACCTGTTGTCGGCGCTGGACATCTTGTGGCGGTGTGGCGCACGCCACTTCAAATTTGTGGACCGGGCCCTCCACTTCGGCATCGGACCACAGGTTCTCGAGTTCTTCCTTGAGAGATTCGAGGAAGGCGCCTTCCTCCATTTTGAGTTGGTTCCCGACCATTTCCCTCGACATCTGGGTGAGTTGCTGGCGCGTTTTCCCGAGGGTTCGGTGCAGCTGGAAGCCGGAGTTCAGAGCCTGGATCCTGAGGTCGCCGAGCGCATCGGGCGTCATCAAGATCTCGACCGCGTAGAGGAGACCTTTCGATATCTCCGATGGGAGACGGGAGTTCATATTCACGCAGATCTCATCGTCGGCTTGCCCGGCGAAAGCATGGACGGCTTCGGCGCCGGCTTCGATCGCCTCTTTTCGATGCAGCCGCACGAAATTCAGATAGGCCTTTTGAAGAGGCTTCGAGGCACGGCCGTTGCTCGAGAGGCGGATGGATGGGGCCTCATTTTCAATTCCGAGCCACCCTATGAAGTGCTGCAGAGCGACCAAATTGATTTCCGGTCGATGCAGCGCCTGCGCCGGTTCGCGCGCTCTTTCGATCTGGTGTTCAACAACGGTAACTTTCCCGGCGCAGCCGCCTTGTTGCTGCACGGCATCTCACCCTTTGACCGTTTTCTCCGTTTCTCGGATTGGCTGTACGAAATGACCGGGCAGAGTCACCGCATCGCTCTGAATCGCTTGGCACGGTTGCTCGCGCTTTACCTGAACACCGAGCTTGAGATTCCGGGTGAGAGGGTCGCCACTGTATTGGGAAAGGACTTCGAAAACGCCGGACGCTCTCCGATTCGTTTGCAGATTGATGGTACAGAGGGACGGCGGCGGGGCGGTTCAAACGCTCTGCCGGGGCGTCAGAGGCGGCATTTGGATTAAAATATCACCCAACAGGGGGAAATTATGAAAAAGACTCTGGTTCTTCTCAGTCTCTGTGTACTTTCGTTCTCATGTTCGCCGACCGGTTCAGAGGATGGCGCCCCGGTTCCGTTGGAGACACTGGAGGTCGAGGCGACCGTCCTCGGCCCCGGTACGGTCGCCTCGTTCGATGGCGAGGAGATCGCCTTCACGGTGCATCGTGTCGATGTCCAGAACCTCGTACTTGTACACGGTTGGATGTGTGATCAGACTTATTGGGAGCATCAAGCCGAGGTGCTTGCAGAGGCTTTCGGTGTGGTAACGGTCGATCTGGCGGGTCACGGTCTCTCCGGCAGCTCGCGGGAGGAATGGACCACAGTCTCACTTGGCGAGGATGTGAAGGCCGTTATCGAAAAGCTGGAACTCGAGAGGGTCGTGGTCGTCGGCCACTCGATGGGCGGCAGAGTTGGGTTGGAGGTCGCGCGCTTGCTGCCCCAAACGGTCATTGGGGTGGTTGGCGTCGATACTCTGCAAAAAGCAGACAACGAGATGGATCCCAAGCAGGCTCAGGCCATCGTGGCAGAGTTCGAGCAGGATTTTGACACCAACTGCGAGACCTTTGTGCGCTCGATGTTCGGTGAAAACGCGGATGCGGCGCTCATCGACAGGGTAACCGCCGACATGTGCGCGGGGCCCGGAACCATCGGAGTGGCTCTACTGAGAAATTATTTCGCCTACGATGTGAGGGGCGCCCTCCAGGCAGCAGGAGTTCCGGTGCGTTGTATCAACGCCGACAAATGGCCTACCGACACAGAGGGAAACCAGGAATATGCTGATTTTGAGGCCACGATTTTGTCTGGCTTCGGTCACTTCTTGATGCAGGAGGCGCCCGATGAACTTGAAGTGGCGCTCATCGACACCATCCTCGACATCGTCTCCGATGAGGGGCCGTTGAAGAAATAGGCCGGGCAATCCGTCGGACGGATTGCATGCGGCCCTTCAGGCCGGAGTGATGGTCGAGGTCGTGGGTCCTCGAAACCACGTCCCGTCGGAGGCGCTTTTCGCGTGTTTTCGAGGCACCGGGCCCTTCGGGTTCAGTCTGCATCCTTCGGATCCAGTTGGAACGCCATCAAAGTATTTCCGCGCAGGGTGGGAATCAGCACCAGGTCGGGACCCGGTGCAAAGCCGAAATCCGTCAGGCTGATGCCGACGTCCCGGGTATCGACGAGCACCTCGCGGTCGCTCTGTTCGGTCACCCGCAGCAGCAGGCCGTTGAAGTCGGAAACCAGGAAGGCGCCCTTCCCGTCGGCCGTGAGACCGTCTCCGCCGAAGGGCCGGAGATCGACGATGGTTTCCACCTCAGCAGTTTTCACGTTGATGGAGACCAGATATCCCGAGCCGAAGGTTGTCGTGTAGAGGTTATTACCTTGGACGAGGAGCCCGTTCGCACCCGCGATGGTCTCATTCTTGAGCCACAGCACAGTTTCGGCGGTGGTGACCCGGTAGATGGCGCCCATTCGGCTATCACTGACGAAGAGAATTCCGTCGGGCCCGACCGCGATGTCGTTGAGAAAAGCCCCCTCAGCATCAATGAGATGTCGTTCGGCGATTACGCCTGTCCCGAGGTCGATCTCGGCCACTCCCGTTCTCTCGACGACAAAGAGGCGATCTCCGGAAACGGCGACGCCGGTTGGTCCTCTCAGGCCGGTGACCCATTTTCCGTCGAGCACCTCGCCTGCTGCGGAAACGCGGGTGATGAAGCCCGTTTCGCCGTAGCCCTCGGGCCCGGCCGGGCTGATGTTCGAAACGTAGAACTGGCGTCTCTTTGGATCCCACACGGCGCTTTCGGGCATCACGAGGCCTTCAGTGATCTCCCACGCCTTCGTTACGCCATCGGCGAGAAAGACCGGCTCGGAGCGAAGGGTCTCGAGCCGAGCGAGGAAACCCCAGCCGCCGAAGCTTTCGGTGAGAACGAAGAGGACATCGTTGGCGCCCTCCTTCAGGTCGAGAATGACGGCGTCGTTGAGGCCGACGATGCCCATGAACTCGCTGTCGCGGACTCTGAAAGTGCTGTCGCCACGGAAGAGCAACTCGCCGTTAAGGAAGATGGAGATCTCGTCGCTGTAGCCGAAGAGGAGTTTTTGCCTCACGGCCGCCTCGCTGATGATGGTTGTGCGGGCGAGGATGATGCCGGGGAGTTGGGGCGGTCCTTCGAGGAAGCGCCCGACATCGATGAGTCCGGTCGAGTCGGCAGACGCCTTCCTCCATTCGAACTCTCCGAGGTCTTGGGCCAAAGGCAAGAGGTCCCGATTGATGCGCGACGGCGCAAATGGTTGGGAGAGCTGCCATGTGGTGAGTCCGGCCGGGGGCTGTGCCCGGATCGGTTGGGGGCCGAAATCCAGGGTATCGCCCGTGGAATAGCGGAAGTTCGAAAAATGAACTCGGCCGTCCGGTGGGCCGATGACCCCAATGAAGCCGCTGCCGATCCCTCTCTTGAGGTCTCCGACGATGAGGGCAGGCGTCTCCATGTCGTCAAAATAGATCCTGGCGCGGGTCCCCTTGACCTCGAGTTTGACGTGGACCCAGCGGTCCAGTGGTATGTCGGCGCCCGCCGTGAACCCGGCTCCGCTATAGAGTTGCCACCCCGTCAGGCCGTTGAACCGCGGCGCATATTGAAGGGCGTGGGAGTAGTTTCTCGGCCGGTGCGGGCGGACGTAGAAGGTCTCGGCGTCGTTTTCGTTCTCGGCGCGAAAGAGGATCCCCGGGAAACAACGCCGGCCGTCCATCGCCATGTCCACTTCGATGACGCCGTCGGTGAATTCAACATTTTTCAGGAAGGCTGACCCGGCAAGGGCATTTTCCCCCAGGTGTTGGACCAGACGACCGTTGCCTAGGGTCCAGTCTTCAGATTCAAATGTGATGGGTGTCTGTTCTTCCCCGACAGCGGTCGGTACAGCCACAAGAAAGGCCGCAGCAATTGCGGCGCTCAAACAAATCAGATATTGAATTCGTCTCATGTTCAACCCCCAATTGATCTCAAAAGAGAGGTACGGCGATGGGAGTGAAGGTTTCAACGAGTTTCTTTCCGTTATGAGGTGCCTCGCCTTTTGCAAAACTCAAAAAATAGCCACAAAAAGGTACGAAAAAGTACAGGGGCGGGTTAAAGAAATGGTTAAAGGGTCAAAGAGTCAAAGAGGTCAAGACTCCTGGATACCGAACTGGGGGTTGCGATTGCCGAGTTCGCGTTCTCATGCGTCAGATTTTACATTCATCTAAGACGTGGGTGCTGGTATCCTCGACCCAGCAAAATATCATTGGAAGAAGGAGGTTCTCATGGCAAAGGAAGCAAAGGGAGCAACGGGACGCGTCATCGGTATCATCGGTCTTGCTCTTCTCATCGCAGGGGTTGGTGGACCTGTTCTAGCACAGGAAAACCCTTCCGCCGAACCGGTGGGCGCCGAGGAGGAGGCGATAATTCCACAGGTTGCGGTCGGTGAGATCATCGTCACCGCACAGAAACGTGAGGTCGACATTCAGGAAGTCCCGCTTGCCGTTTCGACCCTGAGCGGTGAGGATCTCCAAGCGATCACGTCGGGTGCTCCCGATGTCCGGGCTCTGTCGGCGAGGGTCCCCAGCTTGATCCTCGAGAGTTCCTTCGGACGGGCTTTCCCGCGGTTTTACATTCGGGGCCTGGGCAACACCGACTTCGACTTGAACGCTTCCCAGCCGGTTTCGATGATCATCGACGAGGTGGTCATGGAGAATCCGGTGGTGAAGGGCATGCCGATCTGGGATATGGATCGGGTTGAGGTCCTGCGCGGTCCCCAGGGGACGCTGTTCGGGCGCAACACGCCCGCGGGTATCGTCAAGTTCGAGAGCAAGAAGCCGACGCAGGAGTTCGAAGCGGACTTCCGAGCATCCTATGGAACCTATGACACAATCGACATCAACGGTGCGGTCGGCGGTCCCCTGAGCGATACCGTTTCGCTGCGATTCTCGGGTCTGTATCAATCCCGCAGCGACTGGATCGACAACGGACATACGGGCGTGAATGATGAGCTCGGGGGCTATGACACCACGGGCTACCGCCTGCAGCTTCTGTGGGAGCCGACCGAGAACTTCGACGCCCTGTTTAACATTCACGGTTGGGACGTCGATGGAACCGCCCGCATTTTCCGCGCCAACATCATCACCCCGGGTGACGATGAGCTTGTCCCCGGCTTCGAGCAGGACATGGTTTACCTCGATGGATTGAATTCGCAAGAAATCAGTGCCTTCGGCGGCGTGATGAAGTTGGATTACGACTTCGGTGGGGCGACTCTGACCTCGGTCACCGGTTTCGAGACCCTGGACATGTACAGCCGGGGTGACATCGACGGCGGTTGGGGCGCCGCGTTCTTGGGTGAGGGCAACTATGGGCCGGGTTTCATCCCTTTCCCGTCGGAATCGGCCTGCGGCATCCCCGATCTCGACCAGTTCACTCAGGAGTTTCGTCTAACCAGCAACGGCTCGGGGCCGCTGCGTTGGTTGACGGGCCTCTTTTACTTCAACGAAGAAGTGATGATTGACAACTTCAGCTACGACACCTTGGCCCCGGGTAACCCGCAAAACGGCCATGCCGTCCAGTGGCAGGAGACCGAGGCCTACGCCCTGTTCGGATCGGTCAGCTACGAGGTCAACGAAAAATGGGACCTGGCCGCCGGCTTGCGTTTCTCTCACGATGAGAAAGACTTCTGGGTTGACCGGCCGCAGCCCATCTTTCAGCCGCCCCTGGTGGCGCCGATCACCGAACAGACCGACGAGGACTACACCAGCTGGGACCTGAGTGTGACCTACAAGGCCAGTCCGAACGTCAACTGGTACGGCCGTGTTGCCACCAGTTTCCGTGCCCCTTCGATCCAGGGCCGAATCATGTTCTGCGGCGACTTTGAAGGCGGTACCAACCCCGCCACCAACTGCGTAACGACGGCCGACACCGAAGAGATCCTGTCGACCGAGATCGGCGTCAAGTCGATTCTCGCGGACAATCGTTTGCGCCTCAACCTGACCGCCTACATCTTTGAGGTGGACGGTCAGCAATTGACTGCCGTCGGCGGCCAGTACAACACAGCGACCCTGCTCAATGCCGACAAGACCGAGGGTCACGGCTTCGAAGCCGACATCGAGTACATTCCCACGGGTAACTGGCTCATGACCTTCGGTTTGAGCTACAACCCGACCAAGATCAAGGACAGGGATCTCACGGTTGCGCCGTGCGGCGGTGGGTGCACGGTCACCGACCCGCTGAATGAGAGTGGTTTGGCCTTGATCAACGGGAACCCTCTGCCGCACGCTCCCGAGTGGATCGTCAACGGCATCATCAACTTCCGATCAGATCCAGAGGAGAAGGGTCTCTTCGGCGTGCTGGACTGGGCCTACTACAGTGAGAAGAACTTCTTCCTCTATGAGTCGGAGGAGTTCCAGAGCGATTCACTGGAAATCGGCCTTCGTCTGGGCTATGCCTGGAACAACGCCAGGTACGAAGTGGCGCTGTTCGGCCGCAATATTCTCGATGAAGAGATCGTTCGCAACGGGATCGACTTCAACAATCTGACCGGCATGATGAACGAGCCCCGGATTATCGGCGTCGAGTTCGTTGGAAGGTTTTAGGAGGTCTCAGCTTTCAGTTATCGGCTTTAAGTGTCCGGAAAACGCGGAGAATGATTGAGAAAGCCCCCTCTATTTTGAGGGGGCTTTTTGAGCGGTGGCCTGGTGTTTTCGTTGGCTGAGAGCCGGCAGCTCCCGGCTTTGCCGAGTCAGCCAATCAGGCTGACCTGGACCTTGCGGCGCCTGGGGCCGTCAAGTTCGACAAAGAAGATGCCCTGCCAGGTCCCGAGGCGGAGTTGGCCACTTTCGACCGGCAGGATGACGGACTCGCCGATCAAGCTGGACAGGAGGTGAGCGTCGGAATTTCCCTCGGCGTGATGAAATGTCATCTGAGGTACCATCGCCTCGAAGGCAGCGATGAGATCACGCTGCACATCAGGATCTGCATTCTCGTTCACCGTCACCGCGGCGGTGGTGTGAGACACAAAGACGTGGCACAGTCCGTCGCCGATGCCGCTGTCGCAGACCACCCGGGACACCTGCGCAGAAATGTCCGTCATCTGCTGCCGAGCTGTCGATCTCACTTCGATGGTGTGAATTTTCGGCCTCCCCCTTTACTTTACCCGAAATAATACTCCTAAGGTACACTGTATACAGGGTGAGATTCAGAGGATGAATGCTGCGGTTACCATCAGCGGGAGACGAATTGTGCTTGACAAGCTCGTCATGCAGATGGTGGAGCCCGGTTTTTCCATACGATTCCGCAGAATCCCGACGACCGCTCCCTCGAGCGGGCACGTAAACCCGTCGTTGCTCCAACTTGCTCCGCCCCGGTCGCGCTACGTCCGTCGATGGCGGCGCCATGCCCGTCGATGCCTTATCTGCGCCAATGTGTTTCGGCAGCTTGGATTACCACTCGATTAGCTTGTTCCCATGCGGCAGCCATAAGAGATGCGGGCCATGGGCTGTCCGCGGGATCCGGAAATCATCGTTCGCGATGGGGAGTTCACGTCTTCGGGCTACAACGATCCCATGTTGGCGGCGGCCGCGGCCGCGGCCGAGGTGATGGCCCAGGTGGTCGGGCAGGACAACGTCTTTACGATCCCGGCCCGACCCTTCACACCGGCATCCGAACGATGTCCGTGATCGCGCGCGCTCTCCTTGACTCAGCGCCGTGAGCGGCTGGTTTACGCCCCTGATTCCAAGCTCGAACAGGTCACGACCGGGGTCCGGTGAATGTGAGGACGGATTCGTTCCGCTGCAGCGCGGATGTCGTCGATGGTAGGTGGATGTTTCGTGGTTGGCGCCATACTGCATTGTGACACCGACCGGTAAAGCCGGACAGCTCTGAGCCGAGCCTTTTGCAAAACAAGCGCCCGTGCCATCGCCCTTTTGGGGATGGTCACGGGCGCCGGTCGGTCTGTCCGTCACACCGCAGCCAAGTTGGGGAAAGCTGTTGAGAGGTACTTCTCAGGCAGTTGCGACCAGGGTAACGAATGATCGACCGTTCTTCTGCCCGTTCGTGGGGGCATAGCCGAATTCGACCTTGACGATTTTCTTTGCGCCGCCGTTGATTTCGATGACGGAACTCTCAAAGCCCGGCCTAATATTTTCGTTCAGTGTTGCCTTCTGGTCGGTACCGTCATCGAACACAATCGTGACGTCGGTTATGTTAATGGCCTTCTTGCTGATCTTGAACATGATCTGCGAACAGGCCATGTCGGTTTTTTTCACATTGATCACGTCACTGTCGGTGTTGAACAAGAGGGTCTGTTTGCCGATTTTCTGCCAGTCGCCGGCCTGAGCCACGCCGACCGCCAAAACACAGACAATACATGTCAGAAATGCTATTCGATTGAGGTTTTTCATTGTTTCTCCTTCATTATACCAGTCACAAAATGCTCAGTTGTAGAACAAAAATATCTCAGAACTCTTCTTTTTTTGGGGCAGGCTTTCCCGGGTCTGCCTGTGCACGCCAACTAATACGAAGGTTCACCTGTGAAGGTTCTTAGATTTTTGGAAAATATTGGATTTTTTCAACCCCGGCCTTCTGGATCGCCTGGCGGCGACCCAGGCCACTCAACCAAAGACCAACAAAAAAACCCACCTGATCTCTCAGGTGGGTTTGTTTCGATCAAGGCTTCGGGGTGTTTACTTCAGCATCCCCTGAGTCCTCAGCTCGTTCTCCAGCTTGGTGACGAGCCTGTCCATGGTGGCCACGAGGGCTTCCATCGGCGCCGGGGTGGTGAAATCGATCCCGGCCTTCTTGAGCAATTCGACGGGATGGTCGTTGCCGCCCGATTTGAGGAGGTTCAAGTACCGCTCGACGACTTCCGCCCGCTCTGCCTCATCGCCCGTGGTCATCTGGGCGTGGAACAGGCTCGCCGCGGATTTTGAGGTCGCGTACTGGAAGACGTAGTAGGGGGAATTGAAGAAGTGGGGAATTCGCGCCCAAGTGTTGTGGTACCAATCCTGGTCGTCCAGGCTGTCGCCGAAGAAGTCATTGAGTGATTTCAAATAGATTTGCTGCAGGGTGGTGGCGGTGATCGGTCGGCCCTGCTCGACGGCGCGGTGGGCTTCGAGTTCGTAGTCCGCGAACATGGTCTGGCGATAGAATCCGGAGGAGATGTCCTCGATCGCGTGCTCCAGGAGGGCGATGCGTCTTTTCGGGTCCTTTTCGATCTCCAGAAGGCGGTCGAGGAAGAAATTCTCGTTCGTCATGGCCGCGACTTCGGCCACAAAGGTCGTATAGGAAGCGGTGGAGAAGGGTTGGGCCCCATGGGCCAGCATGGTGTGCATGGTGTGACCCATTTCATGGGCTACCGTGAAGGCGTCGTTGAGGGCGTCGGAGTAATTCAGAAGCATGAAGGGGTGGACACCGTATACACCGGCCGAGAAGGCGCCCGATCTTTTGCCCTCGTTCTCGTAAACGTCGATCCAGCGTTCGGCAAAGGCGCGTTTCACGGTCTCCTGGTACTCGGCGCCGTAGATGGCGACCGACTCCACGAGAATCGGTTGAACCTCGTCGTAATAGAGTGGCCAGTCAATCTCGACGAGGGGGATGTAGGAGTCAAAATACCGATAGCGCTCGAGACCGAGGGCCTCTTTACGGATCTCCTGGTAGCGTTGCAGTGGGCCCGCGCCTGCCTTTGCGGTGGCAATCAGGTTCTCGACTACGGCTACGGGGATGTTGTTGCCGTCCAGATCGGCCTCGAGGGTTGACGCGTAGCCGCGCGCCTGGGCGAGGAACCAGTCTCGTTGCAGGATCCCGGAGTAGATCGAGGAATAGGTATTGGGAAAGTCGTCGTAAATGGTGAAGTGGGCCTTGAAAATTGCCTCCCGATCGGCCTGGTCGCGGTAGGAGCGGATGCCGTTTCCATAGACGCCGTTGGTGGCGACAACCTCTTCGCCATTTGACAAAGTTACCGTGGGGAACTTCACGTCGGCATTCGCCATCATGCTGTAGGTCTGACCCGGGGTGCCGTTGAAGGGTCCGGCAAAGGCCAGTAGGCGTTCACCGTCCTCGTCCAGGACGTGCTCCTGCAGCCGATAGGTCTCGGTGATGCCAAAGCGGTAGGGCGCGAGTTCGGGGGTCTCGTCGAGCCACCTCATCATCGTTTCTTCGGGGATCAAGAGCAACTCAGGGGTGAACCATGCTACGGCCTGGCTGAACTTGGCAAAGACAATCTGAACCTTGCCGAGTCGCGCCTGGATCTCGTTGTCCCGGGTGTCTTGTGTCCGCGTCAGTCCGGGGTATTGGTAGACCTTGTAAGCCAACTGACCGAGTTCATCCGAGAGCTGAGATGCCGCGAGGATGCGTTCGGGTCCCTCGGAGAGCTTGCCCTTGAGTTCCTGGTATTGGTCCATGAGGCCCTGGAGTTTTCCGAGGTCGGCCTCCCAAGCGTCCCAATCGGGATAGATGTCACTGAGATTCCAGGTGTACTCCACCGGAATCTCGGCTCGATCGAGGGTTGAGGGTTTCTGTCCGGTCTGAGCCTGAGCCGTGACGACGGCGAGGGTCAGGGCGATCATTGAAAATACGACGACTTTGTTCATTGTTTCTCCTCCAGAGTTTGCGTGGGCCTGCGTTGTTCTCGCGGTCCATCCCTCAAGAATACGGGTGGAATCCTAACTGGTTGCGCAGGAATTTGCCAGGGCCGGTGTTTCTGATTACTGACGGTTCTTCGAGACCCCGGCCTCCCGGGCAATCTGTCGGACGGATTGCATACGGCCCTTCAGGCCGGAGTGATGGTCGAACCCGTGGGTCCTCGACAATACGAAGCAAGCCCCTCCTTTGGGACGTGCGGTCTCTGGCGTATTTATTGGTACCCAGTTTCGCTGATCCTTCGCGCTACAGGTCTTCTTCGCCGTGCGATCGGATTCGCGCTGGTATGGAGTCTTGCCTCCGGAACGGTTTTCATTCCCGGTGTATGGGCGGCCACCTACTACGTCAACGACGACACCGGCGACGACAGCCGCACCCCGGCTCAAGCCCAGAGCGCTGCCACGCCATGGCAGACCATCACTCGGGCAATCACTGAGGTAACCCTTGCTGCGGGCGACACAATCGACGTGGCGGGCGGAACCTATAATACGGCGCTGGGCGAAAGCTTCCCCATGACCCTGGTCGATGGTGTGGCGATTGCGGGCGCGGACTCGAATACCACCACGATCATCGGCCCCATGGCCTCGGTGCTCTTTCTCAATAATGACACCCCACTCGCCGGCGGTACCACCCTGGGCGGTTTCACGCTGACCCACGACGCCGGCGACCTCGCCAACGTTGCAATGAGCTTCACCCTGGCCTCGGCAGACATGGCGCCCGTTATTTCGGAAAACCACTTCCAAGGCGTGGGCGGCTACGGACAGGGCATCAACAGCATCTCGGACGGTATTTACCTCGACGAAGACGGCCATGCGCCTAATCCCGACTTCGGCGGCGGCGACCTCTCCTCGCTGGGACTCAACACCTTGATGGGCAACGGCGGATTTGACTTCTACAATGATGACGGGGACTCGGTCATGGCCCAGTTCAACTGGTGGGGCACGACCGACGACACCACCATCGACGCCAGCATCTCCGACAACGAGGAGGAGACCGGTGGCGCCGTGGACTTCTCGGCTTTCCTGTCGGCGGTCCCCACGGTATCGGCCACAGCGAGCCTGGTCGATGCGCTCGAGGTGGACCTCTCCCCACCCGGCCCGTCGAATGGCGATACCATCCGCTACACCGCGACGCTTGAGGGCACCGGTGACTGCGGCTGTGCTTCCGCGCTCTTCACCGTTGAGATACCGGACAACGGCATCTTCATCCACGACTCCTTAGGCACCTCGAGAGGTATTCTGATCAACGACACGCTCAATGATCTCCACCCCGAGCTGAAGGTCGGCCTCGGCGCCCTCGAAGTTGAAGAAACCGTGATCATCACCTGGGACGTGATGGTCGACGGCGGCAAAAACATGACATCCCAGGGCACCCTGAGCTGCTACCAGCTCGGTGACCTGCTCACCGACGACCCGAGCGTGGGCGGGGACAGTGATCCGACGACCACGATCCTGAGTTCGCTCTTCAGCGACGATTTCGAGAGCGGTAATACCGATGAGTGGTCCAACGCTGTGCAGTAGACAGGGCAACATCAGACAGAGGTCTCAACCGGTAACGATAACGGGCTCGGGCTCGGGTTCAAGGCTCTCCGGCTCCGGTTGGGCACAAAACTCAAAGTAATTGGGAGAAGAGAGTGCGAAACGGGGTGACGACGGGTCGTTCATATGAGAATACATCGCTGTCGACGTAATCAGCAGTGACGACCACCTGAAAAGCGTGCGGGCAATCGAGCTGATCCCTGAAATAGGCCAGGGAGGGAGAAAGCCGGGTGTTACTGTGCTTTGCTTCGACGAGGAACCAGGGCTGCCCGTCGCGTACCACGAGAAAATCCACTTCGCGCTTCTGTTTGTCCCGCACGTAGAAAAGCTCGAACTCGCCAAGTCCCTGATCAGTCCATCCCTCGACCGCCTTCAGCAAATGGCACGCACACAGAGTTTCCGCCCGCCCACCGACATCTTCGATACCGGACCAGTCCCTGAGGAACCACTTGGGCTCTTTGCGCAGGGACCTGGAAACGTTCTTGTACCAGGGCCGTACCAGGAAGCCGAAGTGAAGCGAGGCCAGGGTCGCAATCCAGGAGCGGATGGTGTTCTCGCTGACGCGTACGGCACGTGCAAGCGAGGAATATACGAGTTGCTGACCGCTTCTTTGGGCGAGCAACCGTCCGAGCATAGCGAGTTGGTCGATCTGCTGAACTCGGGTCAAGTCACGAACATCTTCCCTGAAGAGTTGGGTCATTCGAGACCGCTGCCAGCGGCGCGAGAAACGCGGATCACGGGTCACAAAGGGCTCGGGATAGCCACCGTGCACCAGAAGAGCGTTCCAGTCCTCAGTCTGAATTGGCGCCGGCGGGGAAACGGGGCCTTCGCTGGGTTCAGGACGAATCAATTCAGCCAAACTAAAGGGGTGCATGCGAAAACTGAAGTACCGCCCCATCAAGCTGTCACCGCCACGCCGATAAACCTCGAGCCTTGACGAGCCTGTCACGATGATGCGGACGCGGGCCTCATAGGTATCGAAGAACCCCTTGAGGAAAGACTTCCAGCGATGGTATTTGTGAAGCTCGTCGAGGGCCAGAATGATGGGCCCGCTCGACACCTGGTCCAAACCGGCATAGGTTGCGACGGACACTGGGCCCTTGAGGATGATCTCGCGGTGATCCTCGTTGTCCCAATCTAGGTAGACCTCGCTGAGATCGGAGCACGTGGTCGTCTTTCCAACCTGCCGCGGACCACTGACAAAGGCCATCTGGCGGTGCGCGGAGAGATGATCGGAAAGAATGCGTCGGTACAGACGCGCCCGGTTGTTCATGGGACCATTATGAATACTATTGCGGAATAGTCAAGACCATTCCGCAGTATACCTCGGAATGGTCTTAATCCGTCCCTCTCACCAGTTTTCGTTACGAGGCGCGGAAGAAGAAACGATAGCCAAGTGAGAATCCGACACAATGCCGCATAACCACGTTCCGGCGGGGCGCGCCGAGAGTGGGTTTGTTTGAGACCCCGGCCTTCTGGATCGCCTGGCGACGCTGGGCCGCCGTGAGGAGGACCAGAAGGCCGGTGTTACGACCCAGACCGCCAGCGAAGGTACCTCAAAGCACCGTCTTCTCCGGGGGACCTACCCGAGAAAGGAACTCCAGAAGGCCGGGGCGACAACCGGGTCGGCAGTGATAGCATTCAGCCATGAAACGATAGAGCTTATTCCTACTGATCGTTATCCTGGCACTGACGGGATGCGGTCCGGCGCCGCGGCCCCACGTTTTGCTGATTACCTTCGACACCGTTCGAGCCGACCATGTCGGTTTCGCGTCCGGACGGCCGGGCCTGACACCGATGCTTGACGCCATGGCCGAGCGTGGCGTCTGGTTTCCCACCTGCCTGACGCTGCAGCCCCTGACTCTGCCTTCCCACACCTCGATCATGACCGGGCTCTATCCCTTCAGCCACGGGGTGCGCAACAACGGTACCTACATCGTGCCGGATGAGACCGTGACGCTGGCCGAAAGGCTGCAAGAAGAGGGCTATGCGACCCACGCCGTCGTTTCGGCCTTCGTGCTCGACAGCCAGTTCGGCCTCGACCAGGGTTTTGCCGGCTACGACGACGATTTCTCCGGTGGGCCCAAACAGAAGATGTTCATGTTCAAGGAGATCAAGGCCGATGCCGTGGCCCGCAAGGCTGTGCGTTGGCTTGAGCAGGAACGTTCGAAAGAAAAGCCGTTCTTCCTCTGGCTGCACTTCTTCGATCCGCACGCGGATTACGAGCCGCCGGCCGACCCGACTGAGCTGAAGGATCTGTACGGTGCGGGTAATGTGCCCGGCGAAATGGATCGACTGGCGAAAGACCTGGGCGGGATGGTCGAAGCCGATCCGTTCACACGAGGGGAGCAGCGGCCGGACGAACTCAGCGGTGAGACCCGCGACAAGCTCGCAGTCCTCGGCTATGTGTGGACTGCGACCGAGAGCGAGGCAACCGGGCCGAGGCCCGATCCCAAGGACCGCATCGTCTACTGGGAGCAGTTCCAGGAGTCCCAGAAACTCATGCGCGAAGGCGAGTTCGAAGCGGCGGTGGCGGCCATCAGGGAGTTGCTGTCCGAGGACCCGGACAACGTCGTGGCGATGGGTTTCCTTGCCAACGCCCTGGCCCGAACCGGGCACGACGACGAAGCCCTTGAGGTCTACCGCCGGATGATGGCCCTGGACCCCCACCGCGAGACCTCCTACCTCGGATCGGCCAAGATCCTGCGCGAGCAAGGCCGGTTTGACGAGGCGGCCGATCTGGTGCGTGCGGCCATCGAGATGCAGCCCAACGACCCTCAGGGCCACACGGCTCTCGGGGACACCTTCCTTGAACAGGGTCGGTTTGTCGAGGCCGAGCAGCACTTCCGTAAAGCCCTGGAGATCGACCCCCACTCCATGCTCGCCGCTTCGGGTCTGGGCAACTGTCTCAATAGGGTGGGCCGGTTGGACGAGGCCCTGGAGTTACTCACGGCCGCGCGCGCACATGATCCCTCCAGCCACGCGGTGACCTACAATCTGGCGGTCGTCACCGAGCGCAAGGGCGACCAGCCGGCCGCGCTGGCCCTGTATCGCGAGGCCATCGAACTCGAGCCCGAGCACTCGATGAGCTGGAACAACCTCGGCTCACTGATGGATCGCCTGGGCAACCGTAAACAGGCGCTGGAGTACGTGGCCAAGGGCCAGGAGCTGGACCCGGAGAACGTCGAGGCCACCTACAACCTCGGGCGCACTCCTGTTTTCGACCGGCAAGCCTGAGCAGGCTTTGCCGTTGCTCGAGGATGCCTTCGCCCGGCAACCTGGGCTCATTCAGGCGGCGGTCTTCCGCGCCCGGGCCTTGCAGGCCCTGGGCCGCACCGATGAGGCCCTCGCGGCTCTGCATGAGCTTGCCCCGAACCAGCCTGGCGCCTGGCTGCAGATCGCGCGTCTGGAACTCGATCGCGGCAACCGTCGGGAGGCCCGTGCGGCCCTCAATGAAGCCCTCGCCGCCGGTGGCGAGCGCGCTCGGGCCGCGGCGGAGAAGGATCCGGTCCTCAGCGGGCTTCTGTGAACCCGGCTACTTCATCTCCCACATCGGAAGCCGTCCCGGAGTCCAGGGCGCTCCCGCGGCTTCTGCCTGGCTCTCGAGATCGTCAATCGACGAGACCAGGGATTTCAGCCGCGCGAGTTCGGCTGCGAAGGCCTCGCCTGCCCAGACATAGGCGCTGCGCTCGGTTTCGGTGGGTGCTGACGATGTCGTCCACTGGTTGCCGACAATGCGATCGACACGTTCGACGATCGAAGGTGGCGTGAAAACGTTGCGTTTCGATCGGGTGTGGTCGCCATTCAGAACGAGGAAAATCTCGTTGAGATCGCCCTGCAGTTCCTCGACCTGTGCGCTCAAGGCAGCTTCGGCCGCCGGAGTGTCTTGGAGTGCCTTTCGCAGGTGAGCCAGTCGGTCTCCAGCCTCATCGGCGGCGGCCAGGGCGCCGTGCACTGCTCGTTGCAGGTCCGCTGTTTTCCGCTCGAAGGCGAGGGCCTCTGCGGCATCTTCTGCGGAGAGGGTTGCGAGGTTCAAAGCAACGACCTCGAATTCTTGAGGGCTCGCCAAGGTGGTCTCGACGCCGTCAATCACAAAGGAGAGCGTCGCGGTGTATCGTCCGGGCAGTGCCAGCGGACCGACGTCTTCGGACTCCCACGGTGCGCGTTCTTGTGCTCCCTTGAGTGATGTCGGTTTGGTCGACGGGTACCGAAGATCCCAGGTGGCGCGATGCATGCCCTTCTTGCGGTCGCCCTCAAAGCGCCGCACGACGGCTCCGTCGGCGTCTCGGACGGTGAAGATGACCTTGGGTTCCACTTCCTGTTCTTCTGCCCGCAGTTCTTCGTAGCTGGGAATCATGGGCTTTTTCCCAGCCTCGGCATTTTCCTTTTCGGCCTCAATTCGCATCTCCAGCTTGGTCTCGAGCCCGTTCTTGAGGTAGTAGGTGAAGGTGGCGCCGAAAGGTGGATTGTCGGCTGTCCAAAAACCGTGGCCGCGCGAGCCGATTCGCGAGCGTTTCTCGTGGTAGCTCAGGGCGGTCTTGACGGGGAAGAGGATCGCGTTCTGGCTCAGGGCCTCTTCAGAGACTTCCCGCAGTGATGTGTAGTCGTCGAAGATATAGAAGCCCCGGCCGAAGGTGCCGAGAGCGAGGTCGTTCTCGCGGCGCTGGATGTCCAGGTCTCTCACCGCGATGGTCGGGAGATTGCCCTTGAGACGGGTCCACTGGGCGCCCTCGTCGACACTGAAGTAGAGACCGAATTCGGTTCCGGCAAAGAGTAGTTCGGCCTTCTCATGATCCTGGGCGATGGCGTAGACGATCTCCCTCTCCGGCAGATCTCCCATGATCGAGCGCCAGGTGCGACCGCGATCTCGGCTCACGGCGATGTAGGGTTTAAAGTCGCCGTTCTTGTGGTTGTCGAAGGCTGCATAGACCGTGTCAGGGTCATGCAGCGACGCTTCGAGGCGGCTGACATAGGTCATGTGCGGGATGTCGGGCACCCGATCGACTTTGCGCCAGCTTTCTCCGCCGTCTTCGGTCACTTGGATCAAACCGTCGTCGGCCCCTATATAGATGAGGCCCTCGACCAACGGGGACTCGGTCAAAGACACGATGTTGCCGTAGTTCGAGGTGGAGATGTTTTTGGCAACTGCGTCGATTCCCCAGATCTTGCCCATGACGGGCAGGGTGTGTGGGTCGATCTGACGACTCAGGTCCGGGCTGATCGAGCGCCAGGTGTCGCCTCGATCATCCGACCGGTAAAGGCGCTGGCTGGCGTAGTAGAGGCGGGTGTGGAGGTGAGGGCTGATGATGAGGGGGGTGTCCCAGTTCCAGCGGTCGGCATCCTGGCCGGGCGCCTCCTGGGGTTGGATGTCCACCACCTCGCCGCTCTTGCGGTCGTAACGAATGAGGCCGCCATACTGCCATTGGCTGTAAACGATATCGGGGTTTGTGGGGTCAATTTGGGTCTTGTAGCCGTCCCCGCCGACGGTGACGAAGTAATCCTCATTGGAAATGCCGGAGCTGTTGAGCGTGCGCGACGGGCCACCCAGGGTGTTGTTGTCCTGGGTGCCGCCGTAGACATAGTAAAAGGGTGTCGAGTCGTCGACGGTGACGCGGTAGAACTGGGTGATCGGGAGATTCTCCCTGAAGAACCAGGTCGCTCCGCGGTCGAAGCTGTCATAAATCCCGCCGTCACAGCCGATGAGGAAGTGATCGGTGTCCTCCGGATTGATCCACATTGCGTGGTTGTCTACATGTTTGTGTTTTTCGCCGACCTTGGTGAAGGTCTTGCCGCCGTCGGTTGTGACGTGGAGCCATATATCCATCGAGTAGATGGTGTCGACGTCTTCCGGGTCGGGCACGAGCTCGTTGTAATACTGCGGGCTTCCGGCGACATAGTCGCTTTGTTTTGTCCAGGTTTCGCCGCGGTCGGTCGAGCGAAAGACGCCGCCCTTGTCCCGCTGGGCTTCGATGATGGCGTAGATCACGTCCGGGTTGGCCGGAGATACGGCGAGTCCGATCTTGCCCATGTCGACTTTGGGCAGGCCTTCCTCGACTTTGCGCCAGGTGGCGCCGGCGTCGGTGGACTTGTAGATCGCCGACTCCGGGCCGCCGTCGAGCAGGGCCCACACCCGGCGCCGCCGCTGGTAGGCCGAAGCATAGAGTGTGTCCGGGTCTCTCGGGTCGAGGTAGACTTCGTTGACGCCGGTGTCGGGCGAGATTTCGAGCACGAGAGTCCATGTGGCGCCCCCGTCGGTGGTCTTATAAAGACCGCGATCCCCACCCGCGTTCCACAGCGGTCCCTGGGCCGCGACGTAGACGGTGTTGGTGTCGCGGGGATCGATCGTGATCATCCCGATGTGCTCTGAGGACGCCAATCCCACATTTTCCCAGTTTTGGCCGCCGTCGAGGCTCTTGTAGACACCATCGCCGAAGGCGACCGAACGCTGGCTGTTGTTTTCGCCGGTGCCGACCCACACGACATTTGGGTTGGTCGGGTCGAGCGTGATGCAACCGATCGAGTAGGACGGTTGTTCGTCGAAGATCGGGGTCCAGGTGGTGCCCGCATTGACGGTCTTCCAGACGCCGCCGGAGGCCGTGGCCACGTAATAGACCTGGTTCTTGTCCGGTACGACCGCGAAGTCGGTGATCCGGCCCGAGTTGATGGCCGGTCCGATCGACCGGAGTTGGAGGCCCGCGAAGGTGTCCGCGGACATCAGGGGGTCCTCCTCTGAGGTCTTGCCCTCGACATGCTCGGCCGCAAGAAGCGGATGGGTGATCAGAACCAGGGCGAGCAGCACGAAATACATCTTCTTCATTGGGACACTCCTTCAGAGGACGGTTTCGCCCGGAGAGGCGATTGCCCAAACTTTAACACCGAAATGGGGGAGAGAGGGTGATTACCCTTTTGCACGCTCGATGAAGCGGCCGTCGCGGGTGTCGATTTTCACCCGTTCCCCTGTTGTCAAATAGGGTGGGACCAGGATCTCGATCCCGGTCTCGAGAGTGGCCGTCTTGAGTTGGGCTTGTGCGGTCGCGCCCTTGATGGCGGGCGCCGTGTCCGTGACCTCCAAGTCCACCGTGGTCGGCAGTTCTACGGTCAGGACCTGTCCGTTGTACAGCAGGGACATCAGCTCGAGGCCGTCGATCAGGTAGCCGGCCGCATCACCGAGGATTTCGGTCGACAATGTGAACTGGTCGTAGGTCTCGAGGTCCATGAAGATGTAGTCCGTATCTTGGCCGTACAAAAACTGAATCGGCCGCCTCTCACAGTCGGCGACGTCAAGGTTCTCACCGCTTCTGTAGGTCTTGGCCTGAGCCTGGCCGGTGGCCAGGTTCTTGAGTTTGGCCTTGATCAACATGCTCGCCCCGCGAGCCGATGGGGTTTGCGCATTGACGTCGGTCACGAGCCACGGTGCACCGTCGATGTCCAGGATGAAACCTCGTTTGATGTCTCCCGCTCCGATCATGATTTCTCCAGTCTCTGAGTGGCCTTCATGTTATTCGAGGCTCCATTTGAGGAAGGAGACGACCTCAAGCAGCTGATTGGTGATTTCATCTGTGGGCATTCCCGCCGAATGACCTGATTTCGTGTGATATCGCAGCAGGATTGGAGTCTCGCCCGCCTGTTTTGCCTGGAGCAGGGCCGCCATCTTCCGGGCGTGTAAAGGAGCAACCCGCGTATCCCCGTCGCCGGTGGTGAACAGGGTGGCTGGGTGGGCCGTATCGTCGGCAACGTTGTGATAGGGCGAGTAGCCCATGATGATCGGGAAAAGCTCAGGGTCGTCCGCCGAGCCGTACTCGGCCACCCAGTAGGGACCCATCATGTGGAGGTGGTAGCGGACCATGTCGAGCAGGGGATACTCGCAGATGACCGCCCCGAAGAGGTCCGGCCGTTGGTTCATACAAGCGCCCACCAGCAGGCCGCCGTTGCTGCCGCCTCGAATTCCGAGGTGAGCCGGAGAGGTGTAATTCTCGGCGATCAGCCACTCGGAGGCGGCGATGAAGTCGTCGAAGGTGTTCTGTTTGACCTTCATCATTCCCGCTTGGTGCCACTCCTCACCAAACTCGCCGCCTCCGCGCAAATTGGCCAGGGCATAGACGCCGCCGGCGGCGACCCATGAGGCGGCCCGTAGACGGAAGGCCGGGGTGTAGTTGACGTTGAAGCCGCCGTAGCCTTCGAGCAAGGTCGGGTTGGCGCCGTCGAGGGTCACTCCGCGCTGATGGACCAGGAACATCGGTATTTTGGTTCCGTCTTTGGATGGATACCAGACCTGTTCGATCTGAATGGCATCGCTGTCGATGGGCACATTCTGGCGCGCCCACAGCTGCTGTTCCCCGGTCTCGAGATCCAGCTTGAAGATTGAGGGAGGCATGTGGAAAGACGAGAAATTGTAGAAGAACTCCGAGCTTGACCACCGGCCCGCAGATTCGTCCAAGGTGCCGAGGGTGTCCAGCTTCACCTCGCGGACCAGTCGGCCCTCGAGGTCGTAGACAAAGCCGATTGAATGGACGTTCTGGAGATACCCGACGAAGACCTGATGGCCTACGGTCTGGATCGAGTCGAGAACGGCCTCGTCATGCTCGGGAACGAGTTCTCGCCAGTGGTCCACGGTGGGATTTTCGACCGACGCCAACATCACCCGTCCACGGGGCGCATCGAGGTCGGTCTTGATGACAAGATTTCCGTCAACCACTGTTGCCGAGGAACGAGTGAGACCGTCGGCGATGACTTGCCGCCACGGGCCGTCCTCGGCTACGTTTTTCAGATACAGGTCGATGGGGCCGGAAGAGCCCTCGAGAACATGGGCCAGGAGCCATTCGCCGTCATTCGACAGTCGGCAGTAGATGATTCGGTCGCGGCCGTACTCTTGGCCGAAGAGAACCTCGTCCTGTGCCTGATCCTGCCCGAGCTCGTGGCGGTAGACCCTCGGACCCTCTTCCCCGGTGCGGGTGAAATACACCGCGGCGGCAGTCGCGTCGAACTCGGCGCCGGAGTAGCGCGCGCGAGGAAGCACGTCCTTCAGGTCCTCTCCGGCATCGACGCGGCGGATGTGGTACTCCACCTCATCCTGACCCCCTGAGCGAACCCAGTAGAGCAACAGGGAACCGTCATGAGAAGCATCTCCGATTCCTACGGTCACGGTGTGGTCTTCACTCATTCCATGTGGGTCGACCAGGACCTGTTCGGGGCCGTCCAGACTATCGCGCCGGTAGATGACGGCCAGGTCCTGTCCTACCTGTCGCCGGGCGTAGAAATATCGGTCGCCCCTCTCAATGGGAATGGCGACCGTGTCGGTCTCCACGATACCGGCGATGATCCGGCGCAGTTCATCGCGCCCGGGAATCTGCTCCAACACAGAGTCGGTGTAGGCGTTCTGAGCCTCGATCCAAGCCCGGGTCTCCGGCGCCTCCTGGTCCTCGAGCCAGCGGTATGGATCCGCCACCTCGACGCCGTGGATCTCATCGACCACATTTTCAGTTCGGGTTACGGGCGGGGGTCCGACTTCCACGACGGCCGGCGCCTCAGTTTTGGGAGCGCAGCCCACTCCGAAGACGATGAACAATACGGCAAACCAGAACCGAGAATTCAGAAAACAACTTCGCATAACCCCTCCTACTGCGGCCCGCAGAATAGCAGGCTCCCAATCCGCGGTATGAGAGACGCCTGCCATCACCATATTCAGTCGTACCGATTGTGGCAGCAGGCGTCCCACCCGCCGGTGAGTCGGATCCCGACGTAATCATTTCCAGCGCCGTAGACAAGGAGGAAGGAGAGCGACGGAAGGTGCCGGAATGAAGAAAGAAAAAAGTAGAGTACATTTTGACCGCAAGACCGGCCGGTTGAGGGTCGAGGCCGGTAGTGGAGATTTCGGGATCGACCGCGCCCAGGGGAGACCTCCCTTCGAAGGCCGGTGGGACGCCGGTTCGCAACAGAGCCTCGAAGAGTTCATCAGGAAGTGGGAACAGCGCTTTCTGAGACCCTGAATCCCTGCCTCTCAAGAAACCTCCCGGATTTTCGAGGATCGCGTGATTCTGAATTGAAATTCGAACCCGAGGATTCCCGCGCAGTTTTCAATTTGGCAACGCGCTATTCCGGATTCTTGTATTGCTCAAGGAAGGAAACAACTTCTTCGATCAGGGAGTCCGGAGTCGAGGCACCGGCGGTAATTCCGACGCATGTGAGTTTTTGCAACCATACGGAATCGATGTCGTCCGGTCCCTGAATCAGCTTCGACGGCTTGATTTTGGAGGTGATTTCCCACAGATGATGGGTATTGGCCGATTTTGTGCCGCCGATTACGAAGATGAGTTCGACTTCGGGGTCTGCCGCCAACTTCTCGGCGGCCGTCTGGTTCTCTTTGGTGGCGTAGCAGATCGTGTCGGCCCTGATGGTCCGAGAATTCACCTTTTCGATGTGGCGAACCGTCTCCTCGTAATGTTCGGCGTTCAGCGTGGTCTGATAGAAAAGTCGAATCTTCGAATAGACCGACCAGTCGACTGCCTGAGCATCATTGAGGCTTGAAACGACGTGATAATCCTCCGGATCGAGGTCGTGGGTGTAGCCGACGACCTCCCGATGGCCGGATTCCCCGATGAACACCAGGTGACAGCCGTCTTCGAGGGCAGCGCCCGCTTCTCGGTGGATGTCATAGACGAAGGTGCAGGTTGTGTCGAGAACTTCGAGACCCCTCTTGTGGGCGTGGTCATGAAAGGATGGGGGCACGCCGTGAGCGGAAAAGACGATCGCCGGTTCCGTGACCTCGTCGATCGTCTCAACGGTGCGCATTCCCATTGATTCCATTTCGGAGACGACTCGCTCGTTGTGAACAACCTGCCCGAGTATGGCGCCGATTCCGCCGTCGATCGCGAATCGCCGGACCTTGATGTCGGCAATCCTCACACCCGAGCAGAATCCGTATTTTTCGGCCAGTTTGACCCTAATTTGCATATCTCATGGATCCTTCTAAGAAACTCCCAGGATTTTCAAGAAGTGCGGGCTGGGTCGGGGCGCCACCATGGGCCGATGCGAGCGCAGTACGTCTTCCATGCGGCATCCAGATCGGTGATGGCATCGCCTCCGAGCTTTTCGAGCAGGGCATCGCCGAGAACGAGGGCCGCTACGGCCTCAAGGATCGGCGGGGCGGCCCCGATTGCGGTGACGTCGGAGCGCTCCCACACGGTCTCGCCGGCCTCGCCGGTCGCCAGGTCGACCGAGGGCAGTCCTTTCCTGAGGGTGGCGATTGGTTTGAACCACGCCCGCACGACGATGTCCTGACCGTTAGTGACGCCTCCCTCCAGGCCGCCGGCATGATTGGTGGGGCGATCCAGGCCGTGCTCGCCGCGGATGAATGGGTCATGGGCCTTGGAACCGGTTCCTCTCGCGACTTCCAGTCCGGCGCCGAGAGAGACGGCCTTCACCGATGGGATCGAGGCCGTGGCCTGCATCAGTCGCCCGTCCAGTTTGCGGTCCCAGTGCACATAGGCGCCGAGACCTGGCGGCACACCTCGAATGACGAGGCCGACGACGCCTCCGAGGGTCTCTCCCTCTTCGCGAGCGGCCCGTACGCTCTCCACCAAGACATCTTCGTTGTCCGGATCCGGGGTCACGAGCGGCGAATCGTGGCGTACCTTCTCAAGGTCGTGCCAGGTCGGCGGTCCTTCGAAGGCCGAGTGGGCCCCGATTGCGAGGACCGCCGAACGCATGCGAATGCCGTACCGATCCAGAAGTTGTTTGCAGACCGCTCCGGCTGCGACCCGGGCGGCGGTCTCTCGGGCAGAGGCTCTTTCGAGAACGTTTCGCTGGTCGGAGAGTTGGTCGGTGGCGACGCCTCCCGAATAGTCGGCGTGACCCGGACGAGGTCGCGTGACGGCTCGTTGCGCGGCCGCAGGCCCGTCCACCTCCCACGGGTCCATCACTGTCTGCCAATTGACCCAATCTCGGTTGTTGACATGCATCACCAGAGGAGAACCGAGGGTGCGGCCATCCCGAAGTCCGCCGCTCACCTCGATTTCATCTTTCTCGATGCTTTGCCGACCACCTCTTCCGAAGCCGTGTTGTCTTCGTCGGAGCATGATGTTCAGGGCTTCTCGGTCAAGCGGGAGTCCTGCGGGCAAGCCCTCCAGAATCGCCGTCAGTCGAGGGCCGTGGCTTTCGCCGCCGGTGAGCAAGCGCAGACGTCTCATTGGGTGGGTATTTCCCATTTGGCGGAGACGCTCACCCAGCGTCCCGGCAACGGAACGCCGTGAAACTCGGTGAGTTCACGATCAAATGCGTTATTGCCTTCGAGTTCAATCCACATAGTAGGAAGGATACGTCGGCTGAGCCGAAGATCCAAGGCCGTCCACGATCCACCTTCGGAAGGGTCGCGGAAACGTAGCGCCCAACCGGCGCGCCAGGCGCCCCCCGAGTCGACCACACCGGTCCAGGCGGCTTCCAGGCGCGGATGCGCCAGAGCGTACCTCGAGTGCGTTGGATCGGTGGCAATGTCTGATTCCAGCCAGGTGACGCCGATGCGCTGGTGACGGATTGGGCCAATTGCGGCAAGGTCATATCCGGCTTCGATGCCGGTGGTCGTGATTCGGCCGAGATTCTGAGCCCGCCAGATCCCGTCGGCGTCGAGCACATAATCGATGATCGGGTCGGCCTGTCTCCTGAAGACGGTCAGATAGAAATCCGCCGCCTCAAGACCGACTTCGAGGGTTCGACCGCGCTCCGGTTCCAGCCCTGGGTTCCCTTCCGTTGCGGGGGAACGGTAGTAAAGATCGGTGAAGGAGGGTGCTCTGAAACTCGAGCCCCAGGAGGCCCTCAGGGCCAGGGCGGGGCGGATCTTCCAGCGTCCTCCTATCGCGGCGGTCGAGACCGTGTCCCACGAGTCATGATGATCCACTCGGCCTTGAAGGGCGAAGGTGAGGGGGCCGTCGAGATATCCGGCTTCGGCAAACAGGGCCGTCCGGTCGCTGCGGTGGTCCCCAAGATTGGACGAGCGGATTTCGTCGTGAGAAGCTTCGATACCCGTGACCCAGGACCAGCCCTGATGTCGACCCCGCAGTTCCGCTTGGGCCAGGGCGCCATTGGTCACGTGGTGGTTGTGAAACCAGTCTGGGCGATGACGGTCAAGAATGAAGTCATCCTCGTGGCGAATCAATCGTAGGGCTGAGGTGAGTATCAGGTTCTTGCCGAGTGTGGTCTCACTGCTCAGCATGAGGAGCCGTCCTTCGGTGTGTTCACGCTCGTCCGGGAAGCGGGTCGAATAAAAGGCGTGGGCGCCGAATCGACGTCGCCCCGCCGAGGCCGTCAATTCGAGGCGGGATCTTTCTCCCGCCCAGGACCATCCAGCGGCGCCTTGGTTGACGTCGTGTTCGGTATTGTCGCGAAAGCCGGTGTGGACTTCACGTTCGGCAGAGGCCCACAGACCTTTCACGGATCCGGAAATTCCGCCCCCGGTGAGGTTGTTTTCCCCAACTCTGAGATATGCGGCGGCACGGGAGACGACCCGCGTCACAATGTTGACGGCGCCGCCGAAGACATCTGGTCCGTGGACGGCGGAACCGGGTCCGTAAAGCACCTCGACTCTTTCGATTGCTTCGAGAGGGATAAAGAGGTCCAGGTTGTGGTGACCAGTCTGGGGGTTGTTCACCCGCACTCCGTTCACCATGACGACCGATTGTTCGAAGGTCGAGCCCCTCAGGTTGAGATCGCCTTGAACTCCCCGTGCGCCGCGTCGCGTGAGACCGACTCCGGGCAGGGCGGCGAGCAGATCTTGCAGCGTCTGAACCGGCAGGCGGGCGATCTCATCCCGTTCGATGATCACCTCGCGCCGCCCGATTTCACCGGGTTCGTCAGCGATCCGGCCGGCGATGACTTCGGTGGCGCCGCGAAATGTCGGCGGCCCTTGGTCATCGTCCGAAGAGATGGAGAAAGACGCCCCGAGGAGTTGGATTGTGACGACTGCCATACATCGGAAGACGAAACTCGATCTCTTCATGGGCCGGGATCATAACGTAAAACCAGCTCGGCGGAGCCGGAACGTTTTTCCTGAATTCACCTTTCTGATAATTCAACACAGAGGACACAGAGAAACATAGAGTGACCCTTTGGTGCGTTAATTTCTTCCGAATTTCGCCCATCCTTCTGCGTTTCCCCTTCAATACCGACGACTCCGTGCGTTGTCTTGGTATCCTGCAGCAATGAAGAAATATGATTTTGTTCGGAGAACGGCAATTACGGCAGGGCTGGTGGCGGGTCTGTGGCTCTCACCGCTCACGGCAGGGGAGAGAATTCGCCTCACCGTGCTCCATACGTCGGATATTCACGGTCAGGTCTTGCCCTTTGACGATGCGCGTGATCGACCGGCGCCGGGTTCTCTCGCCCGGGTCTCGGCTGCGGTGGACGCCATTCGCGGGTCGACGGATCACTCAGTGCTGTTGATCGACTCGGGCGATAGCCTTCAGGGAACCTTGTTGGAGGAATTCACCAATGTGCGCCGGAAGGAACCGAGCCCGACAATCGAAGCCATGAACCATCTGGGCTACGCGGCAATGGCGGTCGGAAACCACGAGTTCAATTTCGGTCTTGAAGTGTTGCGTCGAGCCGAAGCCGAGGCCGACTTTCCGTTTCTCGCCGCCAATGCGGTTGACACCGCCACTGAGAACCCGGCATTTCAACCTTTCCTCATCCAGAAAATTGACGGCCTGACTGTCGGGATTCTGGGTCTGGTGACGTCGAATATTCCCGGGTGGGAGACGCCTGAGCACTACCGGGGCATGCACTTCGAACCGATGGACGAATCGGCGCGCCATTGGGTGCGATACCTCAGGGAGGAGAAGTCCTGCGATGTGGTGATCGTGCTGGCCCACACCGGCTTTGAAGTTGATCCGGAGACAGGCGAAAGCAATGGGACGGAATACGAGAATTTCGGGAACCGCCTGGTGGCGGTGCCGGGAATTGATCTCCTTTTGACCGGACATGCGCATCAAGACATTTCGCCTACCGATATGAATGGGGTCATCATAAGCCAGCCTTCCTCTCGCGGCCGGCGTCTGACTCGGATTGATCTCGAATTCGAGGGCAGCGGCGAGGCATGGAAGATGGTTCACTGGGAGGGCCGGAATCTGGATCTTTCCTGGACTAAGATCGACGAAGATCTCGTTGCCGCCTTCGACGAGAAGCGAAAGACAATCTTGGTAGAGATGGACACGCCACTGACGGTGGTGGACCGGGCGGTCAGTGTGCGGGGATGCCGGGTGAGGGACTGCGCCGCCAACGATCTCATCCACCAGGTTCAGCTGGCCGTGTCCGGCGCCGATCTTTCCTTGGCCAGTCTGTTGACCAACTCGACGCCGGATCTGGCGCCCGGGCCGGTGACCCAACGCTGGGTTCGTTCTCTCTACACCTATCCGAACACCTTGAGGGTTTTGAAGTTGACCGGGGCCCAGGTCAAGGACGTTCTCGAGCATGCCGCACGGTATTATGTTGGGCTGGAGTGCTCGGGCTCGGCCGGCTGTGAAATTCTCACAAACCCCGATGTTCGCCACTACAACGTGGATACGATCCAGGGTCTCACCTACCGGATCGACCCGAACGGAAGGGAAGGGGCAAAGGTCTTCGGTCTGAGTCGCCACGGCATGCCTCTCGATCTTCATGCCGATTTCACATTGGTCTGCAACAATTATCGTGCTGTCGGGGGCGGTTCTTTTCCACATCTCGCCGAGGCCGACATCGTATGGCAGTCCTCGAAAGAAGTGGCGGAGCTGGTGATCGAATACCTCGAAAAGATGGAAGTCTGGCAGCCGTCGGCCGATGAAAACTGGAATATTTCGCCTCGGATTCTGGGCGAAAAGAGAGCCGGTCGCAACGCTGGGCCTTGACCCTGGCCTTTTACTGATTTTTTTTGGGAAATTGGTTGAAAGAGTTCCGGTGAATGAGTACATTGACGCAGTGAAATCCACTTGTTTTTTGGTTGAATGAGGATCGAACGTGATTTTATTCACTTATTTGAGGAAGGAGAGAGGAAAATGCGAAAGTTTTATGTAGGAATTGGCCTCCTGGCCGCATTGGCTCTGCTTGCAGCGCCGCAGGCCGCGTGGGCCCAGAGCAGTCAGTCCACCGGTCAGGTCATCGGCTCGGTGAATGACGCCGGCGGGGGGGTTCTCCCCGGTGTCATGGTCGAAGCGAAGAATGCCGACACGGGTTTCCGCCGCACGGCGATCACCGATGGCGCGGGTTTCTTCCGCCTTGACCTGTTGCCCTCGGGCGTCTACGACGTCAGGGCCGAGTTGGCGGGCTTCAAGACCGAGATTCAAAAGGGCGTGACCGTGTCCCTTGGTTCTTCGGTGCGCATCGATTACCTCATGGCGGCCTCCACGATCGAAGAGGAAATCGTCGTCACGGCTCAAGCGCCGATCATCGAGACCACCAATCCCTCCGTTGCCGCGAGTGTCGGCGAGGAATCGATTCAGAATCTGCCCCTGCAGGGTCGGGATTTCAAAGATTTCGCCATCTTGGTACCAGGTACTGTAGGTGCTGACGATTCGCAGCAGAGCAGCCGCGGTGGCCTTCACATAGGTGCGCGTGCGATCCAGAACTCGTTCAACATTGACGGTTCCAACAGCCAGAGTTCATTCTTCGGCGAAGAGCGTGGCGGCACCCGCCCGCCCTTCACCTTCTCCCAGGCCGCGATCAAAGAGTCCCAGGTCGTGAAGTCGGATACAACCTTCAGTTCAACTCCTCCGGTGGTGTGCTGAACGCGATCACGATGTCGGGCACCAACGATCTCAAGGGTCAGGTCTTCGGCTACTACACCGACGACGGTATGAGGACGGAAGACGGTAGGGGCTTTGACGCAAATACATTTGAACAGCTGCAATACGGTTTTGCCGTGGGTGGACCGATCGTAAGCGACAAGGTCCACTTCTTCGTGTCGTACGACGGCCAGCGTTACACCACCCCCTATGAAGCCGTTTTCCGGGACTTTCCGGTTGAGCGGACGGCTGAATGGGAAGCGATCACCGGGCTGGACTACGACTACGAAACCGGCCAAATCGACCAGACCAACGACGCCGATGTCATGATGTTCAAATTGGACTGGCAGCTGTCGGACAACCACCTTCTGACCCTGCGCGACAATCTCTCCACTCAAGAGGGTGAGAACCTGACCTCGTCGTACTCCAATACCGGACGGTCCAGCAACGGCCTCGAGGAGAACAACTTCAACTCCTTCGTTGCGTCGTTGAACTCGGTTCTCTCCGAAAACGCCTTCAATGAGTTGATTCTCCAGTTCTCGGCCGAAGAGCGGCCGCGTTCCGCCAACAACATGACCCTCCCGGAAACCAGCATCTACAGCTATCGGGCGAACTGGGGTCAGAACGCCTACCTGCCGAACTCTCTCGACGAGGACCGTTTTCAGATCATCGACAACTTCACCTACTACATGGGGGCCCACACCCTCAAGGCCGGAATCAACTTTGACATGGTGAGTTTCAAGAATGTGTTCTACCGTTATTATGCGGGCCAGTACTCCTATTCGAGTTGGGACGACTTCTTCAACGATGAGCCCTACTACTACCGGCAGAGTTTTTCGGACTATGACGGTGAGATCAACTTTGACGTCGATTACTATGCCCTTTATCTGCAAGATGACTGGCGTGTGAATCCGAACCTGACCTTGACCTACGGTCTGCGTTACGACCTCCAGGACAATCCGACCCCGGACGTTGCCAATCCGCTTTACCCGGACACCGCAAAGATCAATAACGATACCGACAACTTCGCACCGCGCGTCGGTTTTGCGTGGGACGTCAACGGCGACGGCAAGTCGGTGGTGCGTGGTGGAATCGGAATGTTCTACGACACCACCCCCACACTGACGCTTTCCAATGCCATGAACGACAACGGACTGCGGACCGTTACAATCCGCGAATATTGCAATTGGGGTGATTGCCCGGCCTATGGGGATGCTCCCTGGGGTTCGATTGGCGACCTCGAAGGGGGCGGCACACCGAGCATCAAGGTCATGGATCCCGACTTCGAAAATGCCGAGACCTGGCGTATGTCCCTCGGGTACGAGCGTGAGATCCTGGCCGACTTCTCCATGGGTTTTGATCTCATCTATTCGGAGAGCCAGAAACTCGAGCGTTCGCAGAATCAGAACATCGCCCCCAACGGAGGCACCACGCCTGACGGTCTTCCGACCTATGACACCGGTGTGAACCACCCCGATTTCGACGAAATCAACCAGTACACGTCGGACGTGGACGCGGACTACAAAGCGATCGTGCTCAAGGCCCGCAAGCGTTACTCGAACGGTTGGATGCTGGATGGCTCCTACACCTGGTCCGAGGCCCGTGACAGCAACTCCAACGAGCGCTCCACGACCTCCTACCCGATGGATCAATACAACCTCTCATCCTCGTGGGGTCCCTCGAACTTCGACACAACCCACAAATTTGTGGTGTCGGGCAGTTACCAGCTCCCCTGGGACTTCGTGGTCTCCGGGATCATTTACGTCCGTTCGGGCTTCCCATATTCCGCCATGGACGGTCGGGACACCAACACCGACGGTGAAAGCGGGAACGAATTCGCCCTGATCGAGGGTGATGACGGTTCGGTCTTCCGCTATGGTCGGAACACTTTCAACCAGCCCTACTACCGAAAAATGGACCTTCGCCTGTCCAAGATCTTCAACTTCGGCAGCGATTATTCACTCGAACTCATGCTTGACTTCTTCAACGTGACCAACGAAGACAATTGGTGGACCACCAATAACTCTCTCGTGAATCGTTACGGGGAAATCGAAGATGATTTCGGTGAACTCAATAGGGTCGGCGACCCGCGCGCTTATCAGTTCGGTGTGCGGTTCCGCTTCTGAGAACATCTTGACCTGAATCAAAGCGGGGCCTTCGGGCCCCGCTTTTTTTTCGGAAGGCCTTAGCCCGTGGAGATTTCCCTCAGGACCCGCTTCATCTCTTCGGCCGATACGCGCTGATCCAGAACGACGCCGTCGTCGGACGGCAGCACCCAGCCGACGCCGCCATCGTCTCTCTTCTTGTCCCGCCTGAGGTTCTCCAGGAGGCGCTCGGGGTCGAGGTCGTCGATGGGTGGGAGGCTTCCAAGCCCATTGACGGCTCCTTCGAGCCGATCGGCAGCGTCGTCACTCATGATTCCTCTCAGGCGGGCGAGGCGGCCGGCGGCCACGAGGCCCCAGGCGACCGCTTCGCCGTGCAGAAAACGCCGATAGTCGGTGACTGCCTCCAGGGCGTGGCCCAGGGTGTGGCCCAGGTTGAGGGCCTTTCGGGGACCGGACTCCCGCTCGTCCTCTTCGACGATGCGGGCCTTGACCCGGATCGTGCGCATGACCAACTCCTCCCATAGAGGGTTGGAGATCGGTCTCTCCGGATCCACGAGGCCCAGAAGGTCCCGGTCGCCGATCCATGCGCTCTTGATCACCTCGGCCAGCCCGGCTCGCAGTTCCCGGCCGGGCAGAGTCGTCAGGGTTTGGATATCAGCCAG
The DNA here is from genome assembly GCA_021107705.1 of Thermoanaerobaculales bacterium. Taxonomy (GTDB): domain Bacteria; phylum Acidobacteriota; class Thermoanaerobaculia; order Thermoanaerobaculales; family Sulfomarinibacteraceae; genus JAIOSJ01. The sequence goes on from JAIOSJ010000090.1 coordinate 36,803, forward strand.
GACCAGCGAGGGTTGCCAGAAGGTCCCAAGCAGGTTCTTTCCCTGATCCAGGTTGACGCCGGTCTTGCCGCCGACCGAAGCGTCGACCATCGCCAACAGGGTCGTCGGCGCCGCAATCCAGCGAAGACCCCGCATGGTGATTGACGCGGCAAATCCGGCGGTGTCGGTGACGACGCCCCCGCCGACGGCCAGGATGCAATCCGAGCGGTGAAGTCCCTGTCTCAACCATCCAGTACAGAGGCCCTCGACCTGCGGCCAGACCTTGTACTCTTCGCCGTCCGGGAGTTCGAAGTAGTCTTCGGGCTCGAGTGCCGTGGCGAGGTCCCGGCCGTAGAGCGGTCCGACCGTGGTGTTGCTCACAACTGCTTTGGGCGGAGGAAGCTCGGCATCGGCAATCAGCCGAGGAAGCGTAGTCAGCAAACCACGCCCGACCACGATGTGACTGGAACCGTTGCCGGTGGATATCGTCAATCTTTCCATAAAGTGATGGTACTCCCCTTTCGGTTCGAGTTGGAGGAGTCGAGGATAATTGAGCCGTGGAAGAAGACAAATAACACAGAGGCACAGAGGACACAGAGGGGCACAGAGAAGGTCCTTCGTTGGGACGTACCCGACCGCACGCAGGGCGTGCTACTGCGACCAATCCCTTCGCCCTGAATCCGGGCGCTTGCGATCGGTTCGGCCGGAATTCTCTCCGATAGGCACGCAAAGCGTGCCGTCAAGCCACGAAGTCGCCACTCTGTGTCCCTCTGTGTTCTCTGTGACTCTGTGGTGAATTCGAAAATCGCCCCACCGGGCCAGAACCTCACGAAAATTCATTCCGTGTCGCCCCGGTCTGCGGTACGATGATCAACCCATGGCAGTGAACCCTGAGCACCTGACTGCGCCGCCGCCGCGACCCGGAGAGAGCCCGCCCGCCGACCTCGAGGCGGAGAGAGCTGTTCTCGGCGCAATCCTGGTTGAGCCGGTTGCTCTGAACACCGTCATGGAGCGTCTGGAAGAGCAGGACTTTTACCTCGACCAACACCGCATCGTCTACGGCGCCTGCATCACCTTGCAGCAACGTGGCCAGGCGGCGGACCTCTTAACCGTCACCAATCACCTCCGTGAGGAGGCATTGCTCGAGCGGGTCGGGGGTGCGGTTTTGGTCTCGGCGCTCGTGGATGCGCTGCCTGACATCGCCAATGTTGCATATTATGCGGAAATCGTGTTCGACAAGGCGGTTAAGCGGCGCCTCATGCACGCCGCACGATCCATTCTCGACACCTGTGGCATCGACCAGGGCGAGGCCAAGGAAGCCGTGGCTCTTGCGCAACAGGCGGTGTACAAGATTGCTGAGGATACCCTTGGCGGAGGCCTCGAACCCATAGCCAAGCTCACGGACCAGGAGATCCTGAACCTGGAAAAGGCGCAGGAAACGCACTCAACTTTGACGGGGATCGACACCGGTTATTACCAACTCAATGACATGACGGCGGGTCTGCAAAAGAGCGACCTGGTGATTCTGGCGGCCCGCCCCTCGATGGGGAAGACCTCGTTGGCGGTCAATATTTGCGCCCATGCGGCCATTCGGACACACAAGAAGGTCGCGATCTTTTCGCTTGAAATGTCCTCGGAACAGCTGGTCCGAAGACTCCTGTCATCGGAGGCCCGAGTCGACCAGAAACGCCTGACCACAGGTTACCTCTCGCGAAAGACGGACTGGCCGAAGATCATGGAAGTCGCGGAGACCCTGAAAAAGATCGACCTGTGGATTGACGATACGCCCGGTATCACGGTGATGGAACTCTCGGCCAAGGCCCGGCGGCTGAAGCAGGAGCATGGTCTTGACCTGGTGATGGTCGATTATATGCAGTTGATGTCCGGAGGAAGCAGACACAGTAACCGAACGGAAGAGGTGTCGGCCATCTCCCGTGGGCTCAAAGGATTGGCCAAGGAACTCAATGTTCCCCTTCTGGTTCTGTCTCAGCTTTCCCGTCGGCCCGAACAGCGTGGGAGCGACCGTCGGCCCCAGCTCTCGGATCTTCGTGAGAGCGGGAGTATCGAGCAGGATGCCGATGTGGTGATGTTCATTTTGCGGCCGTCGATGTATGACGACGAGGCCGAGCGTAGGGAAGCGGAACTCATCATTGCGAAGCAGCGAAACGGACCGACGGGTGAGATTCCTCTCGTGTTTCAGAACGAGTTCACGCGCTTCGAAAATGCCGATACCCATCATCAGGAACCGGGGAACGAACCTTTCTGATGCGGTTGATTCTACGGAGGTTGGACGGGTTTGGGCGTTTTGTGATCGGTGGTTTCGAAGAGCTGGGCCGATATTTTGTGAATTGCAATCTGTTTTTGATGGCGGGCTGGGATGATCCGCTCTTCGGTGATCGTGCCTCGTTCCTTTTTGGGGGAGGCGTCACCTGGAACGACGAGGATCTGAAATACGGCCCCGGTTTGGCCGCAGCGGCCCCCTGAGTCCCAGAAAATGGCCACGGAAACTATTTTCTTCTGTACCGATTGCGGCCACGAGTCGGGCAAATGGCTCGGACAATGCCCGGGCTGCGGGTCCTGGAATTCCTTCACCGAACAGCCTCGTATGAGGCCCAAGAAGGTCGAACGTAGACCCACCGTGCCGCCGCGCGGAGACGGGCCGATCTCGGTTGTCGATGCCGCCGAAAGCACGACGCCGCGGATTCTCTCAAAGGTTGAGGGCGTTGATCGGGTTCTCGGCGGGGGTTTTGTCCCCGGATCCCTCGTTCTGCTGTCCGGAGAGCCGGGAGTGGGCAAGAGCACGCTGCTGCTGCAGGTGGCGGCGGCCTTTGCCGAGAAAGAGCGGCCGGCTCTGTATGTCTCCGCCGAAGAGAGCGCCCAACAGGTTGCCCTGCGTGCCCAAAGGATCGACGGCATCCGGAGCGGGTTGATGCTGCATGCGGAGACCTCCTGTGAAGCGGTCTTGACACACCTCGGAGATTCGGAGCCCGCCGTCATCGTCATCGACAGCGTGCAGAGTCTGGTCTCGGAAGATGTTGATTCTCTCGCCGGCTCACCAAATCAGGTACGGGCCGTGGCGGCTCGTTTTCAGCACATCGCCAAGACCCGGGGAGTGCCGGTCGTGCTGGTGGGTCATGTCACCAAGGATGGACTCATCGCGGGGCCGAAGGTGCTCGAGCATTTGGTTGATGTCGTTCTTTCTCTGGAGGGTGAGCCGGGCCACGATCTGCGCGTCCTGCGGGCGACCAAGAATCGATTTGGAACCGTGTCCGAAATGGCCCTTTTCTCGATGACCGGCAACGGTTTGGAGGCGGTTTCGAATCCTTCGGCCTGGATGTTGGAAGATCGGAGGCCGGGTTCTCCAGGATCGGTCGTGGCCGTGGCTCTGGAGGGTACGGCGCCCCTTCTGGTTGAGGTGCAGGCCCTGGTGTCTCCCTCGAATCTCGGAACCCCTCGAAGGGTGGCCCACGGACTCGACAACTCACGCCTCTCGCTTCTCCTTGCCGTGCTCGAGCGCCACACCAGAATTCACTTTGGCGACAAGGATGTCTTCGTCAACCTGGTCGGGGGCCTGACGCTGCGGGAGCCCGGGCTTGACCTGGCCATCGCAGCCGCCCTGCTCTCATCGGTCTCTGATCGGCCCTTTCCGGCCGATACGGCAGTCTTCGGGGAAATCGGTCTGATGGGTGAGGTGCGAGCCGTCAGTCGTGCCACCGAGAGGGTTCGCGAAGCCGCCGCTCTGGGATTCGAGAGCGTTGCCCTGCCGGCTAGGGACGCCGATGGGCATTTCGATCTCCCGGTGAAAGCCGTACGGGACGTGGCGGGATTGTTGGCGTTTCTTGGATCGACCTCGAAAGAGTGACCTCGGTTGGGACCCCGGCCTTCTGGTGTGGCTTTCACCACCCCAGAAGGCCGGTGCTTCAAACCGGGCCACATACGGGGAGGTCGCTCAAAACATCGGTGCGCTGATTACGCCCTCAACAGTCCGCCAGAGGAAGAAACGGTCCGATTCCAGGTCCGAACAGTCTTTCAGGGGAATGATCAGCCACTTACTACCCTCGCAAGAATATAACGCAAGAATATAACAGATGTCCCTATTAAATTTGGGAAGAAGCAAATCACTATCCATCGCTGTTGTGGCCGAAAGCGAAGCGACGTGATATCTTGTGAGACAGTCGCACACCAGAATGTTCAAGGCAGGGGGTCGTCATGAGATTTCATGGGCATCTTCCAATCAGAACTTTCCTTTTCGCGATCCTTGCAATTGCGACCACACTTGAGTTGGCGGGCGCCACGATTTCCGTGAGCCCATTTGCGGCAGAAGGAGTGGTCGACGACAATCTCTGCTCCCTCCACGAGGCGATCGCTGAGGCGAACACCACAGGTACCCACTCCGGCGGCGTCGGAGGGGTGCTTGACGAGTGCATGCCCGGCAGCGCGGGCGCCGACATCATCAGTCTCGCCCACGGAGGCCTGTACAACCTCACCGAGATCGATAACATCGACTTCGGCGGCAACGGACTACCGGTGATCCGAAGCGTCATCAGCATCTACGGTCACTCAGCCACCCTTCGCCGCGACCCGAGCTACGTCACCTGTGACGGCACGTATCCGGATTTTCGTCTTTTTAGGGTCGACGGCGCCGGTGCTCACCTGACCGTGGATGGTCTCACCATCACCAACGGATGTGCGGACGCCAGCCACCGCGGCGGCGCCATCTACGTGACCGGCGGCGCGCGCCTGACCGTCGGCGCTTCGACCATTACAGGGAACCGCACGGCCGGCAGCGACGGGGCCGGGATTGCGGTGTGGGACGGCGATGTCATCACCATCCGCGCCAGCACCATCACTGAAAATACCTGCCAGTACTGCTGCGGCGGCGGCATCTACATAAGGGCCGGCAACCTGGTGGTGAACTCGAGCACCATTTCTCGAAACATAGCCGAAGACGGAGGTGGCATCTGCCTTCGGGGCGGCACCGGGTCGGTACCGGTCAACAGGATCACCCTCAACAACTCCACTGTGTCCGCGAATCAGGCTAATCCTGGCGATGGAGGAGGGATCTACTCAACCTCTGACGGTACGACGATCTCGGCCCTCACCCTCAACAGCTCGACGGTGACCAAAAACTCTAGCGGAGGCATCTTCAACGCAGGATTGGGAGCCTGGACCTACGCACGCAACAGCATTGTGGCCGACCAGTGGTACGGACAGGACTGTTACAACTCGGCCGGCTCGTTCCAATCCTACGGATACAACATCGAGAGTGGGACCTCCTGTGGGTTCACGGCCGCGGGTGACCAGCAGCTCGTGGATCCCGTGGGTCTTCTCGAATTTGGCGACCATGGAGGAGGCACCGAAACCAGCGCACTGTTGGCCGACAGCCCGGCCATAGACGCCGGCGATCCGGGCGGTTGCTATGGCGACGAAGACGGCGACAACGTGCTCGATAGCGTGCCGTTCTACGCGGATCAACGCGGATCAGGCTACTGGCGGCCGATTGACGGCAACGGTGATGACATCGAGCGCTGTGACATAGGCGCCGTCGAGTTTCAGATGTTGTTCATGGACGGTTTCGAAACCGGCGACACAGAGAGGTGGACAGTCGCAGTACCCTGACCGGTCCTCCAACGGCCTCGAATTGAAGGATTTGAGGTTGTGATCAATGGCGCTCAGCCTCGGACCCGAAGTAGGCGGTGCAGTCCTCGATACTCAGCCGCCACTGCCTCATGGCCATCGGTTTCGGTGCCATGCAAGAGAAGAAGTGTCCCTTATAAATTGTGCGTTCTGGAATCGAAGCGGGCGGGCATCGAGTGCTGGCCTACTGTTTAATGAGCAATCATTCCACGTACTCCTGGTAGCCGGGGCGGTACCGATCTGGCGGTGCTTCGCCGCGGCGCAAGCTCGTTTTGGTGTGAGCCGAAACCGGCGGCTGCGTTCGTCCGGGCCAACATGGCAGTAGATAACAGGGTCCTGGCACCTAATCCAGAATGAACGGTACCGCAGGGCGAAGCATGATCTGCCCCCCATTCTTTAAAGGGAACGGAAGAACCGGCTGAAAAAGCAACGTGGAGCCAAACTGCCGATCCGCCTTCGGCAGGGCGCCGTCGAACCACGTAAACTGAGATTTCAGTGTCAGCGAGGCCATCGAAGTATTGGGATTGGCCAGTTCCCTAGCCATATCATCGTAACTCACCTGTTCAGTCGATTCCTGCGCAACGACCGCGCCGACTACCATAAAAATCAACGGGATTATGGTCCACGTATTTTTCACAATCACATTCCTTCTTCCATATAGGCGTTGATCCGTTTCCGAGCGTTTTCACTGAGATTGTTGTAAAAGAAAGCGTAGTCAAAGCGGTGATAAACCTGTTTGGACCAGCGCCCCAGATGAACCAGATCGATTCGATCAGACTTCGGGGTTTTCATGTCCTTCACGATCAAAACACTCTTTTCTGTATCGATGCAGGCGCCGGTGAAATTGGGAATCTCCTCGATCAGCCTGCCCGTGGCGTCATTAAAAAACTTTGCGCCCAGGTTGACCTCCGGCCCGGCGGGCGTCGCGTCGGTCTTCCAGTTCAACGGGTTGATCAACACCACCTTGCCGGGATACAAAACCGGCGACGGCCCCGCGTCAGGGCCTTCGGTGTTGTAACTAATAATCACACCCGTATCCGTTTCACCCTGAGCCGGTTTCATCCATGGATAAGTGCTCAGTTCTTTCATCGGCACGGAATAGCCGATCAAATACGCCGCAATCAGCCGCTTCTGGAGATCCGGATCGTTGAACCGTTTGCGTATCAGGTTGATCAGCGCCATAGACCCCTGGCTGTGCCCGGCAATAATGAACGGGCGATCAGGATTGAGGTGTTTCAGATAATATTCAAACGCTCGTTCAACATCGGCGGCACCCATCTGAAAGGCCGGATCCTGAAAGGGATCTTTTCCGCCGTTGCCCGCCAGCATGCTCTGGGTGGCGCCGGACTGCTGGCGGTAAAACGGAGCGAAGAGATTGGCGTGCGGCGAATAGACGGCGGCCTGTGCTTCCAGCAGTCCGGCAGCGTTGGCCCGAAGTGTCGGATCGGAAATATCCATATTTCTTGGATCGGTTCCGGCATAGATCGTCGGATAGACATAGAAAACATCGACCGGCTTATCGACTGCGTCCGACTTTGTCAGCCAAGCACCTTCAGCAGAATAGTCAGGAGCTGGCGGCGCAATGTCTGCCTGCTCACTAACCAAAGAACACCCGCCAAAAAGTAACCCTCCTGCAATAATCGACCCGCTAACTATTATCATATTCATGATCTACTCCCTCATTTCGATGGGTTGCCTAATCGCCATTGGCAAAATCCTGCTTTGCCAAGTAGGCATTGATACGACGCTTTACATTTCATTCAAGATTGCGATACCAGAAAGCATAATCGAACTTATGCAGCACTCCTTCCGGAAAATTTCCCAACTCCAGACTTTCATAGTCAGGCGGCGTGGTTTCCAATGCCCCTGTTTTTGTGTTTACTTGCGCTCCAGCATACTCTGGCACCTCCTTTTTTTATGTACCGGCAGAATCGTCAAAAAATACAGCACCTAAGTTCGATTCTTTCTTGACCGGAGTATCATCGGTTTTCCAATTCAGCATAGCGGTGCCACCCATTTGAAGGTGTGCGCTTAACCCCGATTTTAGAATAGGGTCTCGAAGTTGCCCCTCTTCATGAAAGGAAATTTGTCCGGCCGACCCAGTTTGTAAATCAAATTTCCTGTCAGATGGTTTCTGTCCGGGGCGAACCCCTTTCCTGAAAGGGTGCCAAGCACAACGAACTATTGTTCTTTAACACCGGCCTTCGGGGTCGCGTACGCTTTGGCGCCACTGATCAAAACCTCACAACCTACCGGCTCTTTTCTGATCAACGTCACCCACACTGGTCCGCCGGCTCTCAAGGCCCCCCGAGCAGCAGGCCCAACGGAAGGTTGTAGACTTTCTCCGTGAGGCGTTCGACCCTTGGGGCGAGAGAGATCACGGCGCCGCAATCCGCGGCGTCTTTTTCTCCGTCGATAAACGAGTGCAGCGCAGTGAAATCACTCCTTCGAGGTGCGGCGGAATGCTTGATTTCAATTGGTGTCAAGCGCCCGGCGAAGGGCAAAACGAGGTCGCACTCGAGTCCTCGCTGTGTTCGCCAGAACCGTGCGTCCCAAAATCGGCCTATATGGCCATGGAGTTTGCGGATCTCCATGATGACGAAGGACTCGAAGAGATGACCGAAGTGGGGAGCGTTCAGCAGGGCACGACCATCACGAATCGCCTGCAGATGGAGCCCCAGGCCACTATCTGCGAAGAGCCACTTTGGGCGCCTCACCAGACGTTTTGTGACCGTTGCGTGATGAGCGGGAATCTGCACGATTTGGTAGCTCGTCTCGAGCAGGCTCAACCAGTGGTCGATCGTTTTGTGGGTCACCCCCAGGATGCGTCCGACCTCGGTCTTGTTGATCACCGTGCCCGTTCGCCCCGCACAGAGCACGACGAAACGGTCAAAAAGTCCGAGATCGCCAACTTGACTGAGATCGCGGATGTCACGCTGCACATAGGTTCGACGGTAACTCTCAAGCCACGGCGCCGCCCCATTCCAGAGGGCGACTGATGGATATCCCCCAGCAAGCATGGAGGGGATCACATCATCCCGGTCGTTGCACGGATATTCCTGGCCGAGCATCGAATTGAGCAGCGAAGGGTCTGCCAGAAGATCGACGGTCAGTTCTGCCCTCTTGACGTCGGAGTCCCGAATTTCTTGAACCGCAAAGGGCCAGAGGTCCAACACTGCGGCCCGGCCTGCGAGGGACTCGGTGACCTTCTTCATCACTGGGAAGTGTTGGCTGCCGGAAAGAAAATATCGAAATTCCCCCGGATGACGATCGATTTCCCGTTTCAGGTAGGGAAAGAGATCCGGGACATGTTGCACTTCATCGAGGAACAGCCGTCCCGGGTGGTTTGCGAAGAAGAGGTCGGGGTCTCTCCGGAATTCGTCGATTTCCGAGGGAGTGTCGAATGACACGATCTCCATCTCGTCAGCGAAGATCTCTGCAGCCAATTGGGTGAGCAGCCAGGTTTTTCCTGCCTGGCGGGGACCTGTGACCAGGACTGCCCCAAATGTGCCGCTCAGATCCCGAATGTGGCTTTCGATGAATCGTCGACGGTAGTTCATATGTGCATTATGGTAGAGAGACTCCCATAATGCAACAATACATATCCCATACCATCGAGCATTTCGACGTAGACTCTTGACAAGAAATGCTTGATGAGTTCGACAGAGGATCCCCGCAGGGCATATCAGGAAGGGATCGCGGCCATCAACAAGCTCAACAGTCAGATCGCCAAGGTGCACATCACCGGACCGATTGAGCTGTGGTGGCTTTCGGATCGATACCATCGCGCCAAGGCGTGTTACGAGACAATGCTGAAAAATCCGTGAATTCAATAAAAAATGGAGCTTCCGGCCGCCCGAAAACCGCCGTGGTTTTCACGATACAGGCGCCCAGGCCCACAGAATGGTGTAACGATCACTTCCGAAATGATCCACGAACTTCCTGAATGTCTTCACCTAAAAAGAACACTGTCCCCTACTCATTTCCCCTACTCATTGTTCCCTACTCATTGCGTCAACGACAGGAAGACCGGGACTACCAGAGGAAGATTGATAGTCTGGACGAGGAACTCAGTAAATGGGCGTTGAATGCATGTGCACGGGGAGATCTTGTTCCAGGCAAGGCCGGCGAATGAGTGCGAGAAGCAACTTTGTTAACTTTGTTTCTCCTGGCACCGATGCGACTCTCTCCTTGTCGGCGCATGGCACCGGATCATCTGCCCGTTTGTTGATCCTAGTCCCAACTCAAAACCTCAATGAACTCGGCCACGACTCGGACTGAGTCTTCGTCATCACA
>JAIOSJ010000411.1 GCA_021107705.1 Thermoanaerobaculales bacterium
CCCGTCCACCGCGGACTGCGTCCGCTTGAGGCAAGAAGAGAAACTCTTTCCAAGAGCGAGCTCTTGTCTCTCGTTTTCTTCTGCCTCTGCCCGCTTCGCGTGCCTGCGGGCTCTCTTTTGCAGGCCTCACGGGTTAGTGATCCGTTGGCTCCGGGGTCGGTAGAACAATCAACCATGGTTGCGCGAAACGGTAAAAAATGGGACCGCGATAACCTGGTCCGCCGTAGGCGGGCGCAGCCCGCGGTCGGCAGAGAGGTGAGCAGGGAGGAACGCTTGCTTTCCGAGCTGTTCGCCGATCTGACGGCGCGCCCGAAGGGTGCCGGCGGATGTCTGATGCCGCTAAGAGAAAAATCTTTGCGTCTCTGCGCCTTTGCGTTAATTTCTTCCGGATATTGGCCGTCCTTCCGCGCTTCCTTATTATTTTGTTTTCAATGGGTTGACGATGAAGATGGGTCGGTTGGGGGTTGTTCTCTGAATATATCTGGACTTCACTGAGTTGCCTCTTCGAAGCGACGAAGGGCCACACATGGCGCGGCGAAAAACTCTTCGTCGAGAGCTACTTGAAGCCGGCGCTTGTCAGGGATCTTTTCAAGTCGGGCGGCCGGCACGAAAATGATGGCTTTTTGTGGCTGAATCTCGTTGCCTACCGGCTCTCGTGTCAAGCCCTCTTCTTCCAACAGCTCAACATCGGAAAACGGGATGGCAAAGGCTGACTCGGCGTCGGCCAGTACGCGTCGGAGCCTGAACCAAACACCCTTCGAGTGGTTGCGCTGGCGATACTCCCAGGTGCGAATCAACGCCTGAGCGCGCACCTTCCGCGCTCGCGAATGCAAGGATCCTCTCATTCCGTTCGAGCCTCCAATGCCTCAAGCTTGGCAAGAAGAGCGGCGATAGATGCCCTCTGAGGTTCTGGATCCGGCATCCCCTCCACCCCGTGCGGCATCAGAGACAGGATGGTCAGGTTCGAGCGGACACAGTAGCGATTCTCAGCGGTGAGGTCGAAGTATTCCTCCTCGAGTTCCTCAAAATCTCTTTCGCGCATCACAATAAGGAGCCCCACAGCGACCAGGAGATCACGAGCGCCCTTCACGGCCACACGTTCTGTGAGGAGCTTCTCGAGCAACAAGCCGGCCGGCCGAGGTACGGGAACCTCGAGACCCTCGAGACCAAGACGACCGCCTGGACGCAGGAGCGACAATGCACCAAAGACCAGCAATGGGAGTTCGGCATCTTCAACCACATATGCGTCAGCCGGGTCTTCACCATCAGGGTCCATGCCCACGAAGTTGACTTCGATGAGGTCCGGGCGCGAAGGTAGCCAAACGGAAGGTTCCTCCTCCGATGGCGCCAGATGGTTAACTTCGCGCAGCGCCTTTTTGACGTCTTCGAGGCGCGCCACCGGAACACCAATGTCAACATCCTGAGAGACCACCAGAGTCGATGCGGCCTCCGGTTGCAGAAGATTCGGGACTTCCGATCCGATGACCAGAACCCCGGGCACGTCCAATACCAGCTGAATCGCCTTCAGTGTCGACAGGAGCCTTGTGCGAAATTCCACCGCTTCAGTATAACTATCCGGCCGAAGGGCCGCCATTTCTACCAGGGTAGATGGCAGGGGAGGAACGACCTGACCGGCACGACTATTGACCTGTATTCAATCCCACTGCAAGTAAATCTGCTGAAGTGGCCTGATTCCGGCGATCACAGAAAAATCCATGTCCCTGTGTAACAGGAGCATGCTGTGATCTATGGCGACTTGGGCGATACAACAGTCAATCGGGCTGCGCACGGTCAATCCTTGACGGCGAAGATCAAAATAGACCCGGGCCGCTGCTTTCCAAGTCGTGCGGTTCGGTTCCAGGAAATCCTGCGTTTCAAGATAGGAGGCCAACAAAGACCATTCTTGCTCGTCACGGCATCCTTGAAACAACTCCAACTCCGTGAATGGAGTGAGCACTACGTCCTCTGGATCGACCGTTTTCAGTAGCTTTGCTTTCCGTGAGGCATCCCGGAAGACGTCAATCCAGACCGAGGTATCAACGATCGTAGGTACGGACACTTCGCGCCTCTTTGTGATCAAAATCATCACGCAGCAGGACTCGCCCTGCCAAATCGGCAAGGTTGTGCTTGCGGCGAATTCGCACCAGTTCCGTCAAGGCAATATGGAGAAGCTCACGTTTTGTTCTGGCCTCGGTGAGCTGGAATGCCTTCGCCACTAACTCATCGTTCAATACAACATTGGTTCTCATGGCGGCCTCCTATGTGTATTATAGGGTGTATCACGTGTATAGTCAATTCTCCTGGCTTCCGTATTGTTTTGTTTTCAATGAGATGACTGTAGACGACGAGGGTTTTAATTGAAGCCAGGAGGCCAGGAAGGGGGCAGGAGCAGGGGAGGGTGTTTGGCATCGTTCCCTTTCCCGTCGAAGCAAGAGTGAGCGGTCTGAAATTCGTTCAAACGGTCGATTTGGAGTTTTAACGGTGGCTGGAGCATTTAAACGGTAAATACAGCCTCTTCCGTCGCCGCCTCTTCTCCCTCGAAAACCCCAAAGAACTGCGCATGGGATCGCCGAACCCCAGGTCGGCATTGGTTTCCTCCAACAAATCGCACCCGCCTCCCGATCCCTGCCGACCGGCTATACTCAATCGACAGGTTCGGCGCCCGATCAATTCCAGCCTATTCAGACAGATCGAGCCGCGATCGAGAATGTCGAGGAGAGCAAATGAGGATTTCGACAAAAGGCCTCTCCGAGCGCGACATCTGCACCAAGTTCATCACCCCGGCGGTGATGCAGGCAGGCTGGGATCTCCAGACCCAAATTCGTGAGGAAGTCCCCTTCACCGCAGGCAGGATCATCGTCCGCGGCAAACTGGTCACCCGCGGCAAAGCCAAACGGGCCGACTACATCCTCTACTACAAGGCCAACATCCCGATTGCCGTGATCGAGGCCAAAGTCAATACGCACTCGGTCGGCGACGGCATGCAGCAGGCGCTCGGCTATGCCAAGACCCTGGATATTCCCTTCGTCTTTTCATCAAACGGCGACGGCTTTCTCTTCCACGACGCGACAGGACAGAGCAACCAAGTCGAAACCGAACTGGCCCTCGACGCCTTCCCGTCACCCGCCGAACTCTGGGCCAAATTCCGAGCCTCAAAAGACCTCGCGCCCGAGCAAGAGAAAATCATTCTCCAGCCTTACCACGACGACGGCAGCGGCAAGGCGCCGCGCTACTACCAGGCCAACGCCGTCAACAAGACCATCGAGGCCATTGCCAAAGGCCAAAACCGCATCCTCCTCGTCATGGCCACCGGCACCGGCAAGACCTACACCGCCTTCCAGATCATCTGGCGCCTGTGGAAAGCCGGTCGCAAGAAACGCATCCTCTTCCTGGCCGACCGCAATGTGCTCGTCGACCAGACCATGGTCAACGACTTCCGGCCCTTCGGCAGCGCCATGGCCAAGCTCTCCACCTCGTCCAAAACCATCGAGCGCGCCGACGGCTCGGATGCGCAGGTCTCGCTGGCGGTCACGAAGAAGGACCGCCGCCGCATCGACACCTCGTACGAGATCTACCTCGGCCTCTACCAGGCCATCACCGGCCCCGAGGATCGCCAGAAGCTCTTCCGCGAGCTGTCGCCGGACTTCTTCGACCTGATCGTCATCGACGAGTGCCACCGCGGCAGCGCGGCGGAGGATTCCGCCTGGCGCGAGATCCTCGAATACTTTTCCTCCGCCACCCAGATCGGTCTGACTGCCACCCCGAAGGAGACCGAATACGTCTCCAACATCCACTACTTCGGCGAACCGGTCTACAGCTACTCGTTGAAAGAGGGCATCCGCGACGGCTTCCTCGCCCCCTACAAAGTCGTCAAAGTCCACCTGGACGTAGACATCGAAGGCTACCGCCCGCGCCAGGGCGAGACCGACAAACACGGCTACGAGATCGCCGACCGCATTTACAACCAGAAGGACTTCGACCGCAATCTGGTCATTGACGAACGAACCAGACGAGTCGCCGTCCGCATCAGCGAATTTCTCAAAGAAACCGGTGACCGCTACCAGAAGACCATCGTCTTCTGCATCGACACCGAGCACGCCGCCCGCATGCGGCAGGCCCTGATCAACGAGAACTCAGACCTCGTGCAGAAGCACGGCCGCTACGTCATGCGCATCACCGGCGACGACGCCGAAGGCTGTGCCGAGATCGGCAACTTCATCGACCCGGAAGCCAAGGTCCCGGTCATCGTCACCACCTCACGCCTGCTCTCCACCGGGGTCGATGCCCAGACCTGCCGCCTCATCGTGCTCGACCGCGAGGTCGGTTCCATGACCGAGTTCAAGCAGATCGTCGGCCGCGGCACCCGAGTCCACGAGGACACCAAGAAGTACTACTTCACCCTGATCGACTTCCGAA
>JAIOSJ010000156.1 GCA_021107705.1 Thermoanaerobaculales bacterium
ACCGGCACAGCGGTTCGCCACCCCAGAGCCCCAACCGCCGGCAGCCCAGATCAGCCGCTTCGACCAGGAGGTTCAGGATTTCCGGAAGCGACATCTCCTCCGAGCGCCTTTCGGGGATCGAACAGTAAGAACAACTGCCGGTACACCGGTCGGTCAGGCCCAACATCAAATTGAGTGGCCGACGCCTCCCGAAGAGCTTGTAGGCCACCGAAGCAGAGGCGAAGCGAACAAGAGTTGCCGGGCGCACCCCGCACTACTTCGGGGCCAGACGGCAAATATAGGCGACCACGACTGATGGATTCAAAACTCTCGAACGACTCCTGCCCTGCAGCCTAATGGGGCATGGAACCAGAGTCAATCGGTGCAACCCGGCGGAGGAGGAACCAAGAGCCCGCTGAGCAGCTATCAGCTCAGAATTTTTCTCGAGCTTCGCAAGCGCCTGAACTGATAGCCGATAGCCACTTACCCATGTGCTACGATCCGCTTGCAAATGCAGGAATTGACCGATCCCTCTCCGATTTCCCCGAACACCGGGTCCTCACCGGCTTCTGGACGACCCTCGGTCCTCCTGGTCAACCCGCCGATCACGCACGCCCAACGAACCGGACCACTGGGTCCGATCATCAAGAACCTGTACTTCAACTCGCCCCCTCTCGGAATTGCCTACATCGCGGGGCTCCTCGAATCCAAGGGCATGCGGGTCCGTCTGATGGACGCCGCCGTCGAGGGCTTCAGCCCCGAGGAAACGGTGGAGAAAATCATCCATTGGCAGCCGGATATCCTGGGCCTGACCTCGACTTCCAACTTCTTTTGCAACGCGATTGAACTGGGCCAAGCAGTCAAGAAAGTCCTCCCCGGCATCACGACGGTGCTCGGCGGACCACACGTCTCGAGTCAGGCTGAACAGGCGATGGCCCGACCGTGCTTCGATTTCGCCTGCATCGGAGAGGGCGAATACACGACTTTGGACCTGGTCGAGACTCTGGCCAACGAGCGGGACCCGGGCTCGGTCGAGGGCATCGCCTTTCGTCGGAACGGGCGGATCCACCAGACTGCACGACGACCGTTGATCGCCACCCTGGACGATCTGCCGCCCCCCGCGAGGCATCTCCTGCCTCTCGACAAATACGTCGCCCAGCCCAACGACGGCCCCTATCTGCCAAAGATGGCGATGATCAGCAGCAGGGGCTGCCCCTTCAAGTGCATCTTCTGTGATCACGGCACCTATGGAAACACCTACCGCTCCTTTTCGGCGCCTCGGATCGTCGACGAGATGGAGGAGTTGGTCACCCGTTACGGCGCGCGCGACATCGCTTTCGTCGATTCTCTCTTCATGATAAGTGACAAGCGGGTTCGAGGCATTGTCACCGAGATACTGGATCGCTGCATCAAGGTCCACTGGACGTGCACCATCAGGGCCAACATCGCCAGCCGGGAATTGCTGGCCCTGATGAAGGAGGCCGGTTGTTGGAGGGTTCGAATCGGCGTGGAATCGGGCAATCAACAGGTCCTGGATTTCATCAAGAAGGAAGTGACCAAGGAGGAGATTCGTGAAGTTGCCGGCGCCGCCGCCGACCTGGGCCTCCATCCCAAGGCATTTTTCATGGTCGGCCACCCGACCGAAACCGAACAGACAATCCAAGATTCGATCGATTTCGCATGCTCCCTGCCACTGACCGACATCACCGTTCAGATCAACACCCCTCTGCCCGGCGCACCTCAGTTCGAAATTTATCAACGCTATGGCGAAAGCGTCAGTGACAACCTCGAGGACTACACCTTCTGGCAACCGGTTTTCATCCCCCGGGGCCTGTCTCGGGAGAAAATCGAAGAGTTCTTCCGCAAGTTCTACCTTTCTTTCTACCTCCGACCAATCATCGCCTGGCGCCACCTGACGATGCTTCGACGACCGTCGGATATTCAGCGTTACGCTCGCGCTCTAGGTCTGCTCTTTCAGCGATTCATCAGAACCCGCGTCGATGCGGTCTTTCACACGTCCAAACAAGCCTGAACAAGGAGGTTCGCCGGACGATGGACTCTCACAACGTACCAGCAAACGCCACGCCGGCCCCGGACGCACAAGGACGGTTTGCCCTCTTGTTCTCCGGCGGACTGGACACCACCCTCGAAGTTGTGGAGCGGATGCAGACCCACCGCGAAGCTCACCTCCTGACATTCAACAACGGCTACTGCATCAATACCCAGGGTGGTGTCCGCCGGGCCTCTGAGATGAAGGACCGATTCGGGGCCGACCGGATCATCGACTCGCTGGTCAACACCAAACCTTTGATGCAGACAATCCTGAAGGATTTCAAGGCATTGTGGCACGAGTACCGCAGCCCACTGATCGTCGACATGGGTTGCAAGATGGCCGCGGTAACCGAGCTGATCCTCTATGCCAAGAGACATGGCATCGAGGAAATCAGTGACGGCGCCGCGGTCGAGCAGACCCAGATCTTCATCCAACACCCCGAGTTCTCCGCCCACGTCAAGCCGCTGATCACATCGTACGGACTCCGCTTTCTCCAGCCGCTCTTGTTCGACATGGGCCGAAGTGAAAAGATCGCGATGCTGGAAGAACTGGGGTTTGATCGCGGCAGCAAGGTGCTCGAAAAACTGCACATCACCTCACAGCTTAAGCACCAACCCTTCTGCCTGATCGGCTTCAGCACCTTCTTCTTCACCTCGCCTCTGAGAAAAATTTCACTCGTCCAGCACTACGACCTACCCATGGACCGGGCCAAAATGCTCTGGGATGAGCTGCTGCCCCGAGCCATCGCCTACCTGGACGCCGGGCTTTCCGAGACATGACCGGCCGGTACCGTAAACCGTCCGGCCGGGTACTCCGCTCGAGAGTGTTGGCGGGCGCCGTCGTGGTCCTCGGTCTCACCGCTTGCGGCCCATCCGATCACGCCACGGATGAACCGATCGTTGCCACGGTCGGTTCGACAGCCATATCCAGAGAAAGCTACGACCTTCTGCTCAGCCTCAGCCGGCAGCCTCGACCGTTTGGCGACACCGACGCCGAACCGATCCTGCCAACACCGAAGGACATCCTGGCCGAGTTGGTGAAGGAGAAACTGTTGGAGCAGGAGACCGCCCGACGGGGGCTGGAGACCGGGCGGGGGGTGTCGGCCCGTGACAGCTTGGCAGCAGACATCGCAGGACAATTTCGGTCTACGACTGAGGAGCAACGACTGTTTTTCGACGAGCACCGGCATCTTTTCACCCGCAAGACACAGATGCGTTTCCTCCACTTCCGTGCACCACAGGCGGAAATGGAGCTTTCGACAAAAATGTCGGTTGCGGAATTCTCAACGATATGTGAAGAGGCCACCGCGATGGAGAACGGTCGACGGCAGTGGGGCGATATTGGGTGGATTCAAGCGGGTCATGCCCATTGGCAGGGAAAGCCGGAGTGGAAGCACCAGTCGACTCGCTCAACAACTAAACGAGTGGATTCCCAGGGGCGGCAGCACCTCTATCGGGCAATGCACTTTCGCCCATCGGCCCGTTACAGATTCCACCAGGTGGACGATCAATGTCGCCATCTGATAACTGCCGGCGACATCCAGGCGGAGATCAGACGCGTCCTGCTCCGGGCAGCTCGATCGACGCCGATTACGATCGTTGATGAGACATTGGACTTCGACCTCGACCCATTTTCGATCGCCCGCACCGAGCCCGGGCCTGCCCTCGACCGGAACACAGAGTCGATGGTGTGGATCGCCGGTGGGACATTCACCACCGGATCGACAGATGCCGAGATCGACGAGCGCGTCCGAATTTGCAAGCAATACGTCGAGCCCGCATTGGGCGAAGGTTCATGCGCGCGCTGGAAGTACGAAGACGAAATCCAACGTCAGGTTACGGTGAACTCCTTCTTTATGGACCGCACCGAGGTCCGATGGGAGGACTACCTTCTCTTCGTCGAAACGACTCGCTATCGCCCACTGCCCGAATCCTGGAGCGGAGAACCCGGCTTTCCGGTCGCCAACGTCAACCGGCAGGATGCCGATGCCTATTGCCGGTGGCAGGGCAAACGCCTTCCGACCGCCGATGAGTGGGAATTCGCGGCGCGCGGAGTCGACGGCCGCCGCTATCCTTGGGGCAATGAAAGCCCCGACGGAACCCGCGCCAACTTCTGCGACGCCAACTGCCCCAAGGCGTGGCACAACTACGACCACGATGACGGCTTTGCCGGACCGGCCCCGGTTGGAAGCTTCCCTGCAGGGGCCACCCCCGAGGGACTCCTGGACATGGGCGGCAACATTCGTGAATGGACCGCCACCACTGATGACGATCGCTCCGACGTCAAGGGCGGTGGTTTTTACAACGCAATTGACGATTTGATTGCCGCAGACGTCCGACGGAACCTCATCGAGACTCGGAACCCAACCATCGGTTTTCGTTGTGTCCAGGATCCCCAAACACACGAGCCAAGCGGAGGGGAGTAGCCAATGCTCTTCAGAATCATCCTCGCAATGACCTGTCTCACGATGAGCGTGGCATTCGCCAATCAGCACAATTTCCCCCCGGACTTCCTTCAGCCCAAAGAAGTCATCGGGGGCGCCGGGGGATCCGAAGTTCGGGAACTGGGAGCGCTTCAACACCTGCCGATTATTTTCATTGCCGACAACGAGCGGATTCACACCGACTGGTTGGGAACCAACTGCGGCAACGCCGCGGGCAATGTCTACAGCGCTTTTCTCGACCATGGATTCAACTCCTTCGAGCTGTGGATGCTCGACCTGGCGCCTGTCGAGGGTCACCAGCTCACCAGCCTCGAACTTCGCACCGACAACCTCAAGGAGATGATCTTCGCCGTGCTCCACTACACCGGTGCCAATCAGGTCAATATTCTGGCCCACGGCGCCGGCGCCGTGCTCGCTCAGGCGACCCTGGTCAAGTACAACCTGTTCTACGCCGTACATTCGGTCGTTTATGTCGCCGGCCCGTTCCACGGCACCTATCGCTGCAGCTACGAACGCTGTTTTGACGGCTTCCCCCTATGCTGCGCCCTGACGCCGGGGTCGGACTTTCTCCAGGACGTTTTACTGCCCAACGAGACGCCCTTTGACCCCCAAACGTCGATGGACACGCAATGGACGACCCGCTACCTGACGGTGCGCAACGGACGGCGCTTCGGCGACACCTGGTTTCTCAGAAACCCGGAATCGCCGAGCCTTGACGGCGCCACCAATCTTTCGTTCTCCCTCCTGAGCCACGACGGCCTCCGGTGCTCATCCGAAGTGTTGGCTCGGGTCATCCCCTTTCTGATGGTGCCAACCACGCCCTACGAAGCTCGGCACGACTTAGACGGTGACGGCTTCCAGGGCCGGCACTGGGACGGTCCTGACTGCAGGGACCAGAATCCGTTGATCTTCCCCGGAGCCGCAGAGGTCTGCGAAGACGGTATCGATCAGGACTGTAATTCAGTCGATATCTCGTGTCGGCCCGGTAAAGACCGGGACGTCCCGGCAGTGAACCAGCCGCAGACAGTAAGGCCCCAAGCCAGGACTGGAGGAGACGGTCCGTTGTTCCCTCAAGAGGCGCGGAGGAAACAACTCGGTGCAGCGATGAGCTACCGGGCGCGGTCAACCGGAATCAGGACGGAATCGGCAACCTCACCGGGAAAGAGCTTCCTGAAGGTCGGTAAGGGGGAGGGAAGATGAAGCGGATCAACTGGTATGCGTGGCTGGTGATTCCTTTCCTGTTGCCCACCCCATCTTGTTCCGACAGAGACCGTCACCTCCCGGAGTCCGTCGAGAGGGGACCACAGCAGAGCGACTCGATAGCCGCTCTCCCTTTTCAGGGACCGGGGCTGCTACTCGATCCCCGGACCGTCAAGATCCTCTCGACTCGGCGGTACGTACAGGTTCCTGGAGAGAGCGGTCCCCCTCTTCGGGTGCCCCGCGACGCTCCAACGATTCATCGATTTCGCTCCCGAAGGAGGAGAGGTACTGGTCTCTAAAGGACATTACAGGGAAAACCTCGACTTTCGGGGAAAGGCTTTGATCCTGCGGAGTACGGACGGCTCGGAACTGACCACCATCGACGGATGCACAAGGAATCCCGTGGTGGTCTTTGCCTCCGGTGAAGGACGAGATTCCGTCCTAATGGGCTTTCGATTAGTGGTGCGTCGCAGCCCGTGTTGCGATCGGTTTCGGCAAAATAGATTGCGCAAACTCCTTGATAAATGATCCACTGTCATATACACTATACATAGTTAGATAGGGTGTTATGTGAATAGTGACGC
>JAIOSJ010000196.1 GCA_021107705.1 Thermoanaerobaculales bacterium
GTGGACTCAGTTTTGGACCGATGGGCTGGCGATGCTCGGCAGTGAACCCGATATCCGTGCCAGGATGGTCCTTCCCGTCTTTATGCTGATCCCCTGCCTGACTGCCCCCGGAGGAGGCTGGCCTTCGGCCAGGGGGGAAGGCCCTTGAGGGCCCGGCAGGGCAGGCGACCGAGGTCGCTGCAGGCCGACGGGGCGCAGGCGGCGGGAAGGAGACGGCCCCGGCCTTCTGGTGTGGCTTTCGCCACCCCAGCGTCGTCCGAGCAGCGGGGTCACGAAGGAAGAAGGTCGAGGCGGCTGCGACCCCGCTGCTCGAACGAGCGGGAGCGCTCGCGCTCCCGAAGGCCGGGGATTCGCAGTCGATAACAGCACTGTCCCATTGACTCTGTTTGGCTCCCCTCAGTTCAGGTACTATTCACCCATGACGGAAAAGAAGTTCGATCGACTGGCGGAACTCGAGGAGATCTTGGGGCATACTTTTGCCGATCGTGAGCTTCTGATGCGGGCTCTTCGCCACGGGTCGGCTGAGAACGCCCGGGACGACGGGAGTTATCAGCGTCTGGAGTTCCTCGGTGATGCGGTTCTGGGTCACGTGATCGCTCTTTTGCTGTTTCACCGTTTTCCGGAGGCTGATGAAGGAGTCCTGACGCGTATGCGATCGCATTTGGTGCGTTCGGCCAGTTTGGCGACCAAGGCGGCCTGGCTTGGGTTGGACGGTTGGATTCAGGTTGGGCCCAGTGAGCAGAAGGACCGAGGACGTGAACGAACCGCGATGTTGGAAGACGTTTTTGAGGCCGTGGTCGGCGCCATCGCCGTTGATGCGGGTTGGGAGGGGGCGCACCGTTTCGTCGCTGAGAATTTTGGCGAGGATGTGGAGGGGCTCGACGAAGACATTTTGATTTTGGCCGATGCCAAATCGGCTTTGAATCAGGCGGCACAGACCCGAGGGTTGGACCTTCCGGAATACCGAGAGGTTCTGGCCGGCGGCACGGCTCACCGGCCGACTTGGGCCTTCACCGTGACGTGGAAGGGCGAAGAAGTCGCTCGCGGAGAGGGCTCGACCAAGAGGGAGGCCCAGCAGCAGGCAGCCCGTCGGGCTTTGATTCGGCTTGGACTGCTTCCCGGGGCCGGGCAGAGGCGGTGAGATCTCGTCAGACAGAACATTCCCTGCATGAAAGGGCCAGGGAGGCGCCGACATCACCGGGTGTGTATCTGTTTGCTGATTCTCAAGGGAAAGTGCTCTATGTCGGTAAGGCAAGGAACCTTCGGCGGAGAGTTCTTTCATATTTCGGTCGCCGCGATCTGCCGGAACGGACCCGCTCGATGCTCGAGAGGGCGCGTCGACTGGATTTTACGGTCACGGCATCTGAGGTCGAGGCCCTGATTCTCGAAAACAATCTGATCAAAAAGGAGCGGCCTCGGTTCAATGTCCTGTTGCGGGACGACAAGACCTACCCATATGTCAAGGTCACGACTGGGGAGAAATGGCCGCGCGTAGAACTTACTCGGCGTGTGAGGGATGACGGGCACAGCTATTTCGGTCCCTTCATGGGCCAACATATGGCGCGTCGCCTGATGGATCTCGCACGAACCCGCTTCGAAGTCCGGACCTGCAGAATTGAGATCGACGGATCTCTTCCCCGGCCCTGTTTGTATTACCACATGAAGGCCTGTCTCGGTCCTTGTGTCGATGGTCTCACGACATCTGCGGCGTATGCCGAGGCCGTTGATGATCTCAAACTCTTTCTTGGCGGGCGACATAAGGTGCTCATACCTCGTCTCGAGTCGGCCATGTGGGAAGCCTCAGAAATCGAGGATTTCGAGCGTGCGGGTCGATACAGAGACCTCATTGCCGTGGTAGGCCGCCTCGGCGAGCGTCAAGATGTCGAAATGCCGGGGCGGGATCACGCTGATGTCGTCGCCGTCTGTTCCGATGGCGAGAACGCCACGGTGTGTCTGCTGCCCTATCGAGCAGGCAGGTTGGTCGGCAAGAGGGAGTTCCACTTCGAAGGGGTTGGGGAAGTGACGAGGGGAGAAGTTATGTCTGCCTTTGCCGCTCAATTCTTCGAGAGCAATCCCTCGATTCCGCCGGTGATAGAGACCGATGGAGCTCTGGAAGAAGAGGAACGGTCAATCCTTGGCGCCTACCTCAGCCATCTCCGTGGGAAGAAGGTGCGGGTGACCCAGCCTCAGAGGGGTCAGAAGGCTCGCCGAGTCGCCTTGGCGGTTGAGAACGCCCGTGCTTCGTTCGAACTGCGTTTTCGTGCTCCTCGCTCGCAGGCACAGTATTTGGAGCGAAGGCTTGGGGAACTGCTGGGCTCGGCGGCGCCCATTCGGCGAATCGATTGTTTTGATATTTCTCACTCTTCCGGAAAAGACACGACGGCATCATGTGTGGTCTGGCAGTCCGGCAGAATGGACCGGCGGCAGTATCGCACTTTCAATATCAAGGGGGTGTCGGGACCCGATGATTTTGCCTCCATCGCCGAAGCCGTCACCCGGCGTTTTCGCAGGCTGCGGGATGAAGGCAAAGAACTGCCGGACCTGGTTCTCATCGACGGGGGCTTGGGACAACTCAATGCGGCGATGGCCGCAATTGATGCTCTGGGCCTTGATCTGCTCGTTGGGGCGTTGGCCAAGAGAGACGAGGAGATCTGGCTTCCGGGAGCTTCCGAAGGGCTAAGGCCGGACGCTCACGATCCAGCTCACCAAGTATTGAGGCAGGCGCGGGACGAGGCGCACCGCTTTGCGGTTTCGCGTCATCGCAGGAGGCGGAGAAGGAAGACGCTGGCCTCCGAACTCCTGAATATTCCTGGAGTAGGACCGGCGAGAACGCGCCTTCTTCTCACGACATTCGGTTCGGTTCGCAGTGTGTTTCTGGCGACGGCGGAAGAAATCGCCGCCGTATTGGGACCGGTCCTCGGCCGCCACGTTTGGAGCAACCTCCATACGGGCGAAAGGAGCACAAGATCCTAGAGGCCCGGCCGGAAACCCCCTCACGGCTGCAAATCGCGAATGAGGCGCAATCTGTGTTTCCGTAAGTCGTTGAAGTAGAACGACTACGCCTGCGGCCTTCCGGAAGCACATCTCGCACCTCCTCACAATTTTCGCTTCGCGAGGGGTTTTCGGCCGGACCTCTAGAGGTCCGATCGCGCATTCTCATACGCTGGATCCTGCAAATGCCTGAGACTGAGAACACCTTTCCTGAACCGAGTTAAACTGCGGGTTATGACGATGTATCTTCGACGATATTCGGTTTGCTGCGCCATCTTGGCGATTTCTCTTCTCGCGTTACCATCTTTTGCCGCTCATCCTCCGGCCGTTCGAGGCTGGGGCGGGGCGGTGGCCTCGGCGGCTCCTGACGCCACCGAAGCCGGAATCGAGGTTCTCGGTGCTGGTGGCAACGCGGTAGATGCTGCGGTGGCCTCGGCCTTGGCCCTGGCGGTTGTTCATCCCAACGCAGGCAATCTGGGTGGTGGCGGGTTTGCAGTCATTCGGTCAGATGGAGTCGTTCGAACTCTAGATTTCCGTGAGACGGCGCCGGCCGCAGCGACTCGGGACATGTTTATGGAGGACCTGGGGCAATCGGCGTCCGGAGGTTCCTTGGTGGGTCCCCTGGCGGCCGGTGTTCCGGGATCGCCCGCTGGTCTGTATGAACTCCACAGGCGACTGGGGCGTTTGCCATGGTCGCGGGTCGTGGCGCCGGCGGTTCGTCTGGCCCGAGACGGTTTTGTCGTCAATCGACGATTGGCCTGGAAGTTGGAGGGGAGCAAAGACCTGCTCTCCCTTTTTCCTGAAACGGCGTCGGTGTGGTTGCCCGAAGGAGAGGCGCCGCTGGCGGGTACCGTCATTCGATTGCCGGTACTGGCCAGAACGCTGCAGGCCTACTCCGACCGGGGACCCGAGGCGATCACGATCGGAGAGGTTGCGCGGGCGATTGAAGCTGCATCCTCGCGCCATGGAGGGGTGCTCACAGCGGCCGATCTGGCGGAATACCGGCCGGTATGGAGGGAACCCATTCGCTTTGAGGCCTTCGGCTGGGAGGTGGCCTCGATGGGTCTGCCGTCCTCAGGAGGAATCATTCTGGGACAGACTCTCGGTCTTCTCGAGCGCGTAGGCTGGGCGGACAAGGCCCGGTTCGGGGCCGATCGGGTTCACCTGCTGGCGGAGGTCTGGAGGCGGGCCTACGCCGATCGCTTTCAGTTGGGAGATCCCGCGACGTCCGTGGCCGGGTGGAGGGATTTGCTGGCCGAGGCGTGGCTTGACAGGCGGGCCGCGGATATCCTCATCGAACGGGCGACCCCATCGGATGAAATCTTCGCTTGGCAGCCGAGGGGGCAGGAAAAAGATGAGACCACCCATCTCTCGGTGGTGGATGCGGATGGCGGAGCGGTGGCTCTCACGACGACATTGAACGGGAATTTCGGGTGCGGTCTGCTGGTGGCCGAGGCTGGGTTCCTCCTGAACAATGAGATGGATGACTTTGCCGCCCGGCCGGGTGAGCCGAATCAATTCGGTTTGATTCAGGGCGAGGCCAACGCGGTGGCGCCGGGTAAAAGGATGTTGTCTTCGATGACGCCGACGATTGCCTGGACCAAGGGCCGGGTGATGGCCCTGGGTGCTCCGGGCGGATCGAGGATCCCGACGGGGACTGCCCAGGTCTTCCTCAATGTCGTTGTCGATGGAGACGAGTTGCAGGCGGCGGTAGATCGAGCACGGGTTCATCACCAATGGCGCCCCGATGTGCTGTGGGCCGAGGACGACGCTCTGTCTCCGGAGACGCGTGCCGTTCTCGAGCAGCGCGGACATACGGTGATGATCGGTGGGGGCGTGGGCCTCGTTCAAGTTGTGGTACGAGGCTTGGATGGAGTGGTCGAGGCGGTCGCCGATCCACGGGGGCCGGGCTCGGCGGCTGTTTTGCGGTCATCGGCAAAGGAGAAGAAATGAATAACTTTCCCCAACCCCCTCTGGTGAAACAGCTGATGGAAGAACACGAAATTGTTGAACGCCTCGTCGGATCGCTCTATCGATGGTCCCTCGAGGGGCAAGAAGCCGATTCCGGGGCGCGGGGTATCTTCGTGGAGTTTTTCCGGCTTTGGGCCCGTGGATTTCACCATCAACAGGAGGAGGAAATCCTCTTTCCGGCACTGGTGGAGAAGGCAGAAGTTCCTGGAGACCGGGGCCCGCTCAAGGTCCTCATCGATGAACACGAGCGAGAAGTTGCCCTGGTCGGCGCCTTCGAGACGGCCCAGGTGGGGAGCGAAACTGCGGCGATCGCGCTGGAGTTGGCGCACCTCCTGTGGATGCACATCGACAAGGAGAACAGCGTCGTGTTGTTTGAGGCGGGAGAGCGGCTGGTGCGGTCTGGAGCGGGAGACATCGAGGGCCGGGAGGAGACTCCTGCGGAGAAGGCGTCCAGAGAGGCCGCCGAAGAGCTGCTCGAGAGGTGGCCGCCGCTGGAAGATGACGATCTTATCCGCGGAGACGGCTGTATGGGGTGTTCGGCCTACGGTGACACTTGCAGTGGAATCGAGAAGGAGTGGTGGAACGCCTGGGAGTGGGAGCATCATCTCTCGATGGAGGGGTAGATATGGCGATCTTGTTCAGAAGTACCAAGGCGCTCGAGGGACAGATCGACGACTATCTCGATGCGGTCAGCCAAGGGATGATCGTCTTCGTCGAAGGGATAAAGGACTACCTGGCAGGGGATCAGGCGCGATTCGGCGAACGAATTAAAAATATTGGTGTACTCGAAAGCAGGGCCGACAACCTCAGGCGTGATATTGAAAACAGCCTCTACAGTCAGAGCCTGATCCCCGAACACCGGGGTGACGTGCTCGGTCTGTTGGAGAGCATGGATGACGTCATCGACACGGCCAAGGAAACACTGCAGCAGTTCTCTGTCGAAAATCCGTATATTCCGGAAGGGCTCAACGGCGACTTTCTCGAGTTGGCGCGGGTGGCGACCCAGGCGGCCGAAACGGTGGTTGCGGCGACGAGGGCGTTCTTCAGAGATCTCAATGCCGTCAAGGATCACCTTCACAAAACGTATTTCTTTGAGAAAGAAGCCGACAAAACCGGTGATCGCCTCAAACGCAAGGTGTTTCAAATGGAGGCTCTGGACCTGGCGCAGAAGATCCACCTACGATATTTTGCCCTTCACATCGACAATATTGCCGATGAAGCCGAGGCGGTCGCGGACCGGCTGGCGATTTACTCGATAAAGAGAACGATTTGAAGAGCGTTCCTCGATGATTCTCTTCTTTCTCACGAGCGGGCTTTTCCTGGGTTGGTCACTCGGTGCAAACGATGCGGCGAACGTGTTTGGAACTGCGGTGGGTTCTAAAATGATCCGTTTCAAGACGGCTGCGGCAGTCTCCGCTTTCTTCGTGGTCGTGGGCGCCGTTCACGGTGGCAGCGGTGCGGCCGATACCCTCGGCAATCTGGGTGCCGTGAATGCAATCGCCGGCTCGTTCATAGTGGCGTTCTCGGCGGCGTTCACGGTGTTTTGGATGACGCGCATCAAACTGCCCGTCTCAACCTCTCAGGCCATTGTCGGAGCGATTATTGGATGGAATCTCTTCTCGGGTTCGCCGACCGATTACGATTCTCTGACCAAGATCGTGCTGACCTGGGTCGTGTGCCCGATGCTGTCCGGCGTCATTGCCGCCCTGCTTTTCGCCGTCTTCCGCTTCTATTTGAATCGGGTCAAGGTTCACCTGTTGCGCGTGGACATGCACACTCGCCTCGGACTACTTCTCGTCGGGGCCTTCGGTTCCTACAGTCTCGGCGCCAACAATATCGCCAATGTGATGGGAGTATTTGTTCCGGCTCACCCGTTCGGCGAAATCAGCTTTTTCGGCCTCTTGACCTTGTCGGGAACGCAGGTGCTTTTCCTGCTCGGCGGAATGGCCATCGCCGTCGGGATCTTCACTTATTCCCACAAGGTGATCGATACGGTGGGTACGAGCGTGATGAGGATCTCTCCCGTGGTGGCCCTGGTCGTAGTCCTGGCCCAGTCCATCGTGCTCTTTGTCTTTGCCTCCGAGGGTCTGGAAGGCTGGCTCCTGAGCCACGGTTTGCCGGCCGTGCCCCTGGTTCCGGTCTCCAGTTCGCATGCGGTTGTCGGCGCCGTCATCGGCATCGGTCTGGTCAAGGGCGGCCGTGGGATTCGGTATGGGGTTCTTGGCGAGATCGGCGCCGGTTGGGTTGCCACGCCGGTGGTGGCCGGAGTGATCACTTTTGTCGCCCTGTTTTTTCTGCAAAATGTCTTCGATCAGAAGGTGTACGAGCCACGGGGGTTAGCCTCCGAGCCTGTTGTGGAACAGTTGATGTCTCCCAGGGAAACCACTTCGGAAATGAGTGTATTGAACGGGAGGGTCAGCGATGGCGGGGAAGATAGTAGAGCCAGAGCTAGTTCGTGAAAATTTGATAATATTGAGCCACAACATTGAATTTCTCTTGACCTTTCTTGAAATCTGAATATTGTAGGATCATGAACGAGTCAACTCGTGCTTTTGACGATTTCACCGCAAGAATGTCGGATTCCCAATCATGTGTCCTGATGCGGGATTTCATTGCCCATTACGCCAACCCGGTACGCCTCAAATTGTTGTGCCGCTTGGTGTGTGGCGGCCGTTTGTGCGTCAATGAGTTGGTCGAGGTGACAGGCGAAAAGCAGAGCACCGTTTCGCAGCAGCTCAAGCAACTCCAGATGGCCCGCATGGTGCACCGGGAGCGCGAAGGGAACCGAGTCTATTATTCGGTAGCCAATCCCGTGGTTGAAGAGACCATGCGTTTCTTTTCCAGCATTGCGTCTCGGGTGGATGAATTCCAGGGTGGTGGCAGCGGCAGACTATGACGTGGCAGAATGCCATGTTCGTCGGGGTCGGAGTTCTGGTCGGGCTGGGTGCTTCCTTTACCGGTCTCGGTGGCGGCATCCTGATGGTTCCGCTCCTGCTCTGGCTCGGATTTGAGGCGCAACGATCGGTTGGCACCTCCTTTCTCGCCATCTTGGTGATCTCGGTCTCGGCGCTTTTCGCTCACGGCAAATTGGAAAACGTCGATTGGCGGGTCGGTTTGTTACTCGGAGCGGGTGGTGTGGTCGGTGCTCAGATGGGTGCGCGGTTGGTAGAGCACATTTCCACTGCAAGCTTTCGCAAGGTCTTCGCGGTGCTCCTCGTCAGTATGGGAGTCTATTTCTTCGCCAAGAGCTAAAAACTCAGCCTTTTGCAGGACTCCGGGAAATAGCCACAAAAAGGCACTTAAACCTGCCACGAATCTAGTGGATAATGTCGCGCCGGGAAATTCCCGCGATGGAGGACGAGATGTCGGAAGAACTTCAACAAATCGGACTTGACGACGAGAGTCTCGAGTTCGTATTGCAGACCCTGAAAACGGTGGCGGAGCGACGCCTTGACAAGGAGACCCGACTGCGGCTGGATGAGGAAGACATCTTTCCCATTGAGTTGATCAGGGAACTGCTTGGTCCCGAGGTCGGACTTCATCTCCTCTTTCTTCCGGAGGAGGTCGGGGGTCTCTCCGGTGGCGGCAGGGATCTTCTGCGCGTCTCCGAGGAGATGGCGCGGATTGACCTTGGCGTCGCCACGGCCTTTCTCGCTATCGCTCTAGGAGTCGATCCGATCATCGTGGGCGGCACCGAGGACCAGAAGAGGCACTGGCTTGGTCGTATCGCGGAAGAGGGTTTGATCGTTGCCTACGGTGTGACCGAACCGGCTGCCGGAAGCAACGTGGCCGCTCTCGCCACAGTGGCCGAACCGATCTTGGACGACGATAGAGCTGTGAGAGCGTATCGGATCAGTGGTACAAAACAGTTCATCACCAACGGGGGCGTGGCCGAGCTTTACACGATTCTTGCCAAAACTCCCGGTGGACCCTCTTTCTTCGTCATCGAGCGGAATTCACCAGGCCTCTCAGTTGGAGCGCAGGAAAAGAAGCACGGTATTCGCGCATCGAATACGACTCAGGTCGTGTTGGAAGATGTCGAGGCGCCCGCAGACCAACTGCTTGGATTGACCGAAGGACACGGCTTGGACCAAGCCAACCAGGTGTTCGGTTTCACGCGGCTGATGGTGGCCTCATTCGGTCTCGGCGCCGGTGAAGAGGCGTTGGCCCGCGCGGTCGCCTATGGTCATGAAAGAGAGCAGTTCGGTCAGATCTTGTATCGCAAACAGGGCTTCACCCACAAATTGATCGTGCCGCACGCGGTGCGTCTTGAGGCGGCACGGGCCTATTGCGAAATGGTGGCCCGCCGGTTGGACTCGGGAGAAAAGGGTCTTCAGGTAGAGGGCGCAGTTGCCAAGCTCTTTGCGACGGAAGCGGGCAATGCCGCTGCCGATGCGGCTATCCAGGCTCACGGTGGTTACGGTTATGTCCAGGAATATGAAGTCGAAAAGATACGGCGTGATGTGCGGATCACCACGATATACGAAGGGACCTCAGAGATCCTTCAGGCCATAATCGGTACGCATCGGTGGCGCATGTGTGTGAGATCGAAGGGCGGATTCTACCGCGAAATGGCCGATGAACTTCGAAGGCTCGGCGCTGAAGAAGCGGCAGCTTTGGCTGCCGATGCCCTGGCCGAACTCTACCTGGTGTGTCACGCCACCAAATTACCGCGGGAACAGTGGGTTATGTA
>JAIOSJ010000179.1 GCA_021107705.1 Thermoanaerobaculales bacterium
CATCATCCAGATGTCCAGATTGTCCCAATCAAGATGTGCCCTCGAGTGCAGAAGATGTACCGTCGAACACAAAGCTAGCAGCGGCCTGAAGCGATCCTTCCGACCGCTTATTTCCCCAAGAAGACCTTTCATAGCCCAATATGGCCTGTTCCTTCCCTATTCGGACGGTTTGTGCCAGGACAGGGCCATGAACACATAATTCGAAGGGTTCTGTTGCATCTGGAGGACGGTCGGCGGGTGCCGATGGAGCCGGGCGAGGTGCCGGCGCGCTTCCCGGAGGGGACGATGGTACAAGTGCACCATTCGTACGCCGTCAACCCAGACCGCGTCAGCGAGGTTCGGCGGCGGGAACGCCGCCGCGACTGGGAACTCAAGCTCGAGCCACCGGTCAACCGTGTCATTCCCGTCGGCCGCAGCCACCTTGCGGCGTTGTGGGCGGTCTACGGGGAGGTGTGAGGTCGGTGGTCTTTTTGGTATCGGGGCGTGCCGGCCGTGCATGTGTTTCCGCTTGGCAGACGACCATGGGTGGCACTGACCAGGGAGGGGTCGTTGGGTTGTGAGGTTGGTGGCGCCGTACTTAATGGCCTAACCAGTTCGAGCACCATTGGCTCAACAGTTTGATCTGGCACGCTGACGGACTTGCACTAAACTAAACCCTGAGTTAAGTTTGTTGCGCAATGATCAAGGACACACATGAACAACGCGGACCCCGTTGGAACCGGCTCTATGAGACCGCCACCACTCAAGAGGGGCATTTCACCACCGCTCAGGCTGCCCAGGCGGGTTACTCCCCCCAACTGCTCGCCAAGTATCTCCGTAACGGGCAAATCGTACGCGTGCGGCGCGGAGTCTACCGACTGGTCCATTTTCCTCCCGGAGACAACGAGGACCTCGTCATACTCTGGCTGTGGTCCGGCCGGATCGGTGTCTTCAGCCACGAGACCGCACTGGCACTGCACCAGCTCTCCGACGTCCTGCCGTCGAAGGTACACCTCACCGTCCCCAGCGCCTGGAAGCGCAGGCGTCTTCATCTGCCGACCGGCGTCGCACTTCACTTCTCTAACCTGTCGAACGACGATTGCACCTGGGCGGGTTCCGTCCGGGTAACCTCAGCGAGGCGCACGGTCATCGATTGCGCACAAGCTCAGATATCCCCGGACCTTCTGAGGCAAGCGATCAACGACGGCATATCCCAGGGGCTCTTCACCGCTGAAATGGTCGAAGCGGCAGTTGATCACCTTCAAGCGTTTGGGACGAAAGACGAATGATCACCAGAACCTATGCCACCCCACTTGCGTTCAAGACGGCTGTCGAACGCCGTCTGAACAACGATGCCTCCGCAACCGGTATGAACCTCAACCGGCGTCGGCAACTTTTCGTCTTCGACCGCTACCTTGCCCGGATTTTCAACCTCCTTGAGGATGCGGTCATTCTGAAGGGAGGCATGGTCATCGAGTTGCGTCTTGAAAGAGCCAGGACGACGAAGGATATCGACCTTCGCATGGTCGGCAACCCGGACGACGTATTGGCAGACCTTCAAGCTGCCGGTCGCCTCGAGCTCGGCGACTACCTGACCTTCAAGGTCCAGGCCGATCCGAGGCATCCGGAGATCGAGGCGGAAGGCATGGCCTATCAGGGGCTCCGTTTCAGAGCTCAAGGCCAGCTTGCGGGGAAGCCCTACAGTGCGCCATTCGGCATCGATGTGGCCTTCGGGGAACCCCTGCTCGGTCCTCCCGAAGAGATCGAGGGCAGTCGATTCCTGCAATTCGCCGGCATCGAACCCGCTCGCTTTCGTATTTACCCCGTGGAGACACATATCGCCGAGAAGCTCCACGCCTACACGCTACCTCGCCGCCGGCCCAACTCTCGGGTCAAGGATCTGCCGGATATCGTGCTGCTGGCGACCGCCCGCGATATCGATTCTGCCATCCTCCGCGAGGCCATCGAGAGGACCTTTGAACACCGGGGCACACACCCTGTTCCACCGGCAGTCCCTGACCCGCCAATCGCATGGGAACCGGTCTACGAGCGGATTGCCGAGAACGATGGCCTCCAATGGAAGACCTTGGCGGACGTCACACGAGCCGTACAGGATTTTCTCAACCCAGTATTGGCTGATCAATCGCTGACTTGGAAGGCAGACGCCCATGCCTGGTTGCCCCCTGAGGCGAGATGACCCTGTTCAATTATGGTCAGCTCATGGGTGGCGCCCTTGGGGCAACTGGCGACACAACATCTGCACGATGTGCGTAGCTGGGCGTTTTTTCAGTCGCACCGTTCGTACGCGGTCAACCCTGACCGCGTCAGCGAGGTTCGGCGGCGGGAACGCCACCGCGACTGGGAACTCAAGCTCGAGCCACCGGTGAACCGTGTCATCCCCGTCGGCCGCAGCCATCTCACAGCGCTGTGGGCGGCCTACGGAGAGGTAGCAAAGCGTGCCCGCCATCCATGCGTTTCTCCCCTGTAGATCACCCATAGTACCACTGTAAAGAAAAGGGTCACTGGGTTGTGAGGTTGTGATCAGTGGCACCGAACGAAAGTTAACCAATGTTCCGCATGACGCGCACGTCGGGTACCGTTTGCTTCAAGAAAGACTGGAAGGACGGACCTGGCACCGATGTGGTCGGGCCCTATCAACGACCCTGAGGGTTTCTGGGAGACCGTCGTCGCCATGTGGCCGATCATTGTGGCCATGGGCTGGGCCATCGTTGCAGCGTTGGCGTTTACGATCTTCGAGGGCCGCTCGGGGGCCACGCCCGGCAAGTGGCTGGCGAAGATCAGAGTTCTTGGCACCAACCTCCAGCCGTGCGGATTCGGCCGCGCACTGGTCCGAAATCTCCTCAAATGTGTTGACGGCTTTTTCAACTTCATCGTCGGGATCATGGTCGTGGCATTGAGTGAGAACTGGCAAAGGGTCGGCGACATGGCGGCCCGAACGGTTGTTGTCGATGTGAGATCTGATCCGGCCAACCAAGCGCGTGAAAGAACTTTGTGAGGGTTGTTATGGGTGGCGCGCATCCGGATTATGTTGACAAAGATGGGATTTTAAGTTGACAAAGTGTCAACTTTATGTTGACAATACTCCACATGGAACGTACTCGAAAGCAAACGCACCAAATCCGCTCATTCTTGCTGGATGCGATTCCTGGCAGCCCTCAGCGCGCAACGGCTCTTGCAGCCCGACGATTCAAAATCAGCCGACAATCCATCAATCGCCATATGCGATGGCTCATCGACCAAGGTTGGGTCGAAGCAAGGGGCAACACCAGACAGCGTACCTATCACCTTGTCACGCTCGATTCCAGATTATTCCGGAGAACCCTTGAAGGGCTCGAGGAGGACCGATTCTGGCAAGAAGTTTCCGCTGTCCTTCCTCCTGACCTTCCGGAGAATGTGCGCGACATCTGGCAATACGGCTTTACTGAAATGGTGAACAACGCGATAGATC
>JAIOSJ010000083.1 GCA_021107705.1 Thermoanaerobaculales bacterium
GATATTCCTCTCGGTGGCAGCATGGGAGGAGCGGTGTGCGATCCGCACGACCTTTCGCGCTGGGAGCAGGAGGCGCTGTGCCGGGGTTGGGTGCGCCGTCTGGCTCGCGACCTCGGGCCCGAGAGAGATGTGGTTGCCCCGGACATCATGACCCACGCCAGCCACATGACCTGGATGCTCGACGAATTCGAGGTCATGCACGGAGGACGCCGGCCCGGCGCCATCACCGGCAAGCCGGTCCCTGCAGGTGGGACGCGTGGACGAAGGGAGGCGGCCGGATACGGTCTTGTATACACCCTGCGCGAGGCTCTCAAGGAAATCAGCCTCGCTCCGGACCGGGCGGTCGCCTCGGTACAGGGCTTCGGCCTGGTCGGTCGGCATGCCGTCGAGCTTTTCACACGCATCGGGGGGAAGGTCCGTAGTGTTTCCTGTCTCGAACAACGGTCTCTTGAGCCGACGACCTTTGTCCGCCCGGAAGGCATCGACTTAGAGGAGTTGAAAGACCTCGCCGACCCCTTCGGCAATATCGACAGCGAGCGAGCGGCGGCGGCGGGATACGATGTGAAGGACGGGAACGCATGGCTGGCCGAACCGGTGGACATTCTGATCCCGGCGGCGCTGGAGAACCAGATCAACGTAGGGAACTGCGAGCAGGTGGCCCGCTCGGTCAAGCTGGTGGTTGAGGGCGCCAACGGGCCCACGTCGGAAGCCGCCGAAAGCGCTCTGGGTGAAAGGGGAGTGCGGGTGATTCCGGATCTGGTGGCGAATGCCGGCGGAGTTCTGTGCTCGTATTTCGAGCAGGTGCAGGCTGCCTCCAATGCCTATTGGCGGTTGGCGGAGGTGATGTCGCGTCTGGATGTGCAATTGACCGACGCTTACCTCGAGGTTTCCGAACTTGCCGCGGGAAAGGACCTCAGTCTGCGGGATGCGGCCCTTGTCGTCGGCATCGACCGGGTGGTCTCGGTGACGACCGACCGGGGATGGGTATGACCGAAGTTAACCCGCATATCTCACCGGGTTTCGTTGCGAGGGCGGCCAGGCGCGGTGCTCAGTGGGGTTTTCGATCCGAGGGAAGCGGAGTCGTACTCGAGGGTACGTCGAGCACGCCGAGGCGAGTAAACGGCGCTTGGTGCTGTGCATCGCCGACCGCAGCAGAAAGCTGGTGAGATATGTGTGTCAAGACCTTTGGTCGTACTCCCGGTAAAGACGCCCCCCCGATCACCCGGATCGGTGGTGGCGCCCTGGGAGGGAAGGCCTCGGGTCTTCGACTCATTCAGGAGGAGATCATTCCACGCTTGGAGCTGGAGGATTTTCCCGGCTTCGACATCAGCGTGCCGCGCATGGTTGTTCTGGCCACCGATGTCTTCGACCGCTTCATGGAGGACAATCGGCTGTGGGGAGTTGTGCGATCGGCGCCCACCGATGATCGCCTGACCCATGCTTTCCTGCGCGCAGAGTTGCCCCTCGAAGTCGTCGGTGATCTCCGCGCTCTGATCGACGACATGCGGATTCCGCTGGCGGTGCGTTCCTCGAGCCGCCTTGAGGATGATCTCGACCATCCCTTTGCCGGCGTCTACGGCACCAAGATGATCCCAAACAACGAATTCTCGGCGGATGATCGATTTCGAAGCCTCACACGGGCGGTGCAGTTCGTGTGGGCATCGACTTTTTTCGCCTCCGCGCGCTCAGCGGTCGCGGCGACCGGCAAGGCGCCCGAGGATGAGGGGATGGCGGTGATTCTCCAAGAAGTGGTGGGCCAGAGGGCGGGCGACCGTTTCTATCCCTGCCTCTCAGGGGTCGGCCGGACCTACAATTTCTACCCCACCGGCGCTGCCCAAGCGTCGGATGGGGTCGTCAACCTGGCCCTTGGCCTCGGGAGGACGATCGTCGACGGCGGCCGGAGCTGGAGCTTCTCCCCCGCGCTGCCCAAGGCGCCCCCGCCCTTCAACTCGATCAGTGACCTGCTCAAGAACACCCAGACCCGGTTCTGGGCCGTGAACATGGGTCCGCCGGCCCTTCCCGACCCGCTGCGCGAGACCGAATTCATGGTTGAAGCCGGTCTCGCAGAGGCTGAAAGTGATGACGCCCTCAGGCTCCTGGTCTCGACGTATGATGCCGGCTCCGATCGCCTCGACCCGGGTCTCGGCCGGCACGGCCCGAGAGCCCTGACGTTCGCACCGCTGGTGGGCTCGCGCCTCATTCCCTTCAACGACCTCCTGCGACATATCTTGGATGTCTCTCGCAAAGTCATGGGTGGGGATGTGGAGATCGAGTTCGCCATTCGGCTTGATCGACAGCACGGTCTTCCGGCTCAGATCGGTTTCCTCCAGGTTCGGCCGATGCGGGTCATGACTGAGGAGGTCGAGGTTGCCGAGGTTCTCCTCGGGGATCACCGAACCGTCATCGCTTCAACCCATGTCCTCGGCAACGGTGTCCGGGAAGATATCCAGGACATCGTTTTCCTGGACCCGGACCTCTTTGACCAGGACAAGACGTTCGAAATCGCTGCCGAACTAGAAGCACTTAACCGCGAGTTGGTTGAGGAAGGCCGCCCCTACATCCTGATCGGCTTCGGCCGATGGGGCACTTCCGATGTTCGTCTCGGCATCCCCGTGACGTGGGGTCAGATTTCCGGCGCCAAAGTGATCGTCGAGGC
>JAIOSJ010000050.1 GCA_021107705.1 Thermoanaerobaculales bacterium
CCAGAAGGCTGAGGTTCAAAACAACGCGCTCGAGGTCACGATGACGGTTATGCCGCTTCCGTCATCGGGGAAGGCCAGGTCGACTCGGAGGAGGTTTGCCAGACCGATGTGGGTGAGGTCGGCGAGGAGGCCGATTCCGGCGTCGAACCGCACACCGTCGGTGTCGAAGCCTACCCGCGGGTTCCATGTGGCGCCGGCATCGACGAAAAGAACGACGCCGAGAGAAAATAGGTGGAGGAAATCCTCTTTGACCAGTGTGCGCCATTGGAGGTTCGCGACCGCACGTCCTGTCCCGTCAAATGTGTCGGGGTCCCAGCCGCGGAGGCCGAAATCGGCGCCGAGCGTGAGCTGTCTTTCACGATCCAGATTCGAAGAGTCCTCGGCGAAGAGGCGGAACTGCCAGCCCTTGGGGCCGAGTTGTGAAAGGGCGATCTGGAATCCCCCTACGAGATTCGCGACCTTCCCCTCGTCGCTGCGGCCGTTCAGCCACAGTTTGCTGAGAACGAGCCAGTCGCCTGCACGATGTGAATAATCCCATGCACTGTCCAAGACGAGACGCTGAACGTCACCGCCGAATTCCGGCAGAGAAAGGGTCAGGCCGGCTGTCAACGAGGTGCCGAATGCCTGATCTTCCTGGGCGGACCAGGTCCGAAAACCATGCAATACCTCGAAGTGCGTAGGCTGGATTTCATATTCAACACGGGGTCCACTGATGGCTCTGTCGGCCGGATCGGGGAAGACGGCGCCCGCGCCCGTCCAATGCCAGTCCGAGAAAATCCTCTCATCCAGATGATATGCGAGACTGATCCGATGTACGTTGGGGCCCGCGGTGTTGATCCTTTTTCCCCAGCGTAAGAACATTTTCCGATAGTCACGGTGACCCTGAACGATGCTTTCGCCGCCGCTGTAAAGGTGTTCGACCTGCTTCCAGTGCTTCCATTCTCCACCCCATGCCTGGGAGGTTTCAAGTGAGTAGAAGGGCCTTTCGGCAAGGAGTTCCTCTCTGTGCCCGTCCGAAGCGTCGGCAAAGAGAACTCGACCTCGCCATCGGGTACCGAGGATGTTTGGATCGGAAAAGGTGTAGATCCAGGTGCGACGTTCATGGTCGGACTGATACTTGATTCTCACTCCTCGGCCTCTGCCGAGGAAGTTCTTCTCCTCAAACTCGATCGAGAAGGCTTTACGATCTCCTTGAATCCCGAATTTCGCGCCGGCCTGCAACGTCCACTGGTCGTGGGTATCCACCGTTACCACCACACCGGAAGCTTCTCGTTCGGCTTTGATGAAAACCGGATTCAGAAAACTCAATGAACGCAGGATGCGGGCACTCTCGGCGGCGACCTCCTGGGACCATGCATCACCCTCTTGAAAGAGCAACATGGAGCGAAGGAAGGATTCCTTGGTGACGATGTTGAGGGCGTTCGCCCAACGGTAGGGCCACGCCGAAGTGGCGCTATCTCCCGTGTCGAAGATGTCACCGCGGTTGAATTCGATGCGCAAGATGGGCAGACCCTCGAGACTCGGGGCTCCGTCGACAAGGGGATCGGCTGCTGCGAGTCGGGAGAATGGCGCTGCCGTCAGGAGCGCCACAGCCACCAAGAGGACGGGGAAGGTGGTGAGAGTTTTTCTCAAGACGAACGGGATCGCCGGCGATCTTCGCGGTCGCGGACAAGATCGGCCACCTCCCGTACCCGGCGTTGTTCGCGCAATGTCCTTCGGCTGGCCGACTTGCGAGAAATGATCTCGAAAAGGCGGCTCGCCGCCAAGAGGATCTTCCAATGGCTCTTGTTGCCAGGAATCTTCGTTCGACGGATGCGGGCGCCCCAGATTCGAGTTGAATCCATGGACGCCCGTGTAAAGTCCGCATTGCGGAGGTCGGCCCACCTCAGGTCTGCACCATCCAGTTGAATACCTACGGCGTCGGCGAAACGAAAGTCGGCGCCGACCATTGTGGCGCCGGTTGCTTTGGCGAGGATGAGGTTTGTGCCCGAAAGGTCCGCAGAGGCCATTTGAGCCCCTCCCAGGTCGGCCTGTTTCAGGCTGGCGTGACGAAAAGTCACTCCGATGAGATTCGCTTTCCGCAGGTCCGCGCCTTCGAGATTGGCATGACGGAAGTCGGCCTCCTCCAGCATGGCCTCCCTGAAATTTGTTCCCCGAAGTTCGCAGCGGGTGAAGATGGCCTTGCCCAGTTGAGCCCCGGCAAAGGAAATCCGGCCGAGGGTTGGTGAGCGAAAGTCCAACTCTGCGAGTTGTGCCCCGGACAGGATGCACTTGTCCATTTTCGTGTGGAGCAGAATCGAATGCCGAAGGTCGGCCCGTGCGAGATTGGCTCCTCTGAGGCTGGCGTCGGTCAAATCGCAGTGACTCAAGGAGGCGCTTTCGCACTGGGCCTGTTCCAAGTTCGCCTCGGAGAGGTCTGCTCGGTGGAAGTTGGAACTCCGAAGTGCGGCATTCCGGAAATCTGCGCCGATCAGTTTGGATCCTCGAAACTGGGCATTGTCGGCCTGTGCACCGGCGAATGAGGCGCCCTCGAGATCGATTTCGATGAGTTCGACTCCCTCCATGATTGCCGACAGCGCCCTGATGGCCCGGAGTGTCGCGCCGGAAAACCGTGCGCCGCGAAGATTGGTTCCCTCCATGCTCGCGTTCGAAAGGTCTGCGCCGTCGAAGACGGCACTCTCGAGCTGAGCCCTGTCGAGATTGACGTTGCGGAGTATAGCCTCCTGGACGTTGGCGCCGCGGAAGGTCGCGCCGATCAGCGAAGCCCCGGAGAAATCGATGTTCTTGAGATCCAGGAAGTCCAGCCGTACGTGATCGAGCGTTGCGTTCGAGAAGACGGCTTCCGCCAGCTGGGCTCCTTCGAGCGTTGCCCGGGTTAGGTTTGCGCCCTGGAGTTGCGCTCCGCGAAGGTCCGCCCCTCTGAGATGGGATTTTTCGAGATTCATGCCCTGTAGATCCGCGCCTGCGAGAGGGGCGTCGATGAGATCGGGTGCGAGTGCGGGGTTTGCTTGACGCCATGTGTTCCAATTTCCGGAGTGGATGTGAACGAGGTGTTCCTGATTCGCCATGTGGGTATTATCCACTAATCACGCCCTGTGTACGAGGTGTGGAGAGAATCCGTTTCGGCGCCGCTGGGTGAAAGCAGTGTTATTGTTGTTGCCGTCGCCGGGAAAATGGCCCGGAGAGCAAATTCTCAAGCTGAATTTTTTGGGAGGAGAAGTCATGGCAAACCAGCAAAGGTGCGCACTGATCATCGGGTTGGTGGTGCTCTTTGGGCTCTTGTATGTACCGGCTGTGGTTGCCCAGGAGGCTCACGCCGGTCATGATGTAACTGAGGATCACGAGGCGGCCCATGGGCACGGTGGTTTGGATTTGGGAACGGTCCTTCCTCTTTGGTCGGTCATTCCCTTCGTCGGCATTCTGTTGTCAATTGCGATCTTTCCCTTGGTGGCCGGTGAGTTTTGGCACCACCATTTCCCCAAGATTTCGGCAGCATGGGCGGTGGTCTTTGCCGTTCCCTTTCTTTTTGCCTATGGGCACGAGGCTCTGCACCAGATTCTCCACATATACATCATCGATTACATCCCGTTCATCATTTTGTTGTGGGCGCTGTTTACGGTGGCGGGAGGAATCCGCATCAGGGGCTCGTTGGCCGGGACTCCGGCGATCAATACCCTTCTGCTCCTCATTGGGACCGTTATCGCCTCATGGGTCGGCACCACCGGTGCGGCAATGCTTCTCATTCGCCCGTTGCTCCGGGCCAACGCCAGACGCGCCCACAAAGTGCACACTGTCGTCTTTTTCATCTTTCTCGTGGCCAATGTGGGTGGTTCTTTGACTCCTCTCGGGGATCCCCCGCTCTTTCTCGGCTTCCTCCACGGGGTTCCCTTTTTCTGGACTCTGAGTCTCATCACGCCGATGGCGGTGGTGGCTGGGATTCTTCTTGTCACCTATTTCGCCCTTGACTCGATGTACTGGAGGAAAGAGACCGAAGCGGCACGGCAGGTGGACGACAGCGAAGGACGTTTCGGGATTGACGGGCTGCACAATCTCGTGTTCCTGGGGGGCATCCTCGGAGGGGTCATTCTGTCGGGAACCTGGAACGCTGGGGAGGTCACGGTTCTGGGCATCCACCAGCAGTGGCAGAACTTTATGAGGGATGGAGTTCTGATTTGCATGGGTCTGCTGTCCCTCTTCACGACTCGCAGGGAGATCAGGAAGGCGAACGGCTTCAGCTGGTTTCCGATCATGGAAGTTGCCTACCTCTTTGCCGGAATTTTCATGACTATCGTCCCGGCTCTGTTGATTCTCAAGGCCGGAGAACACGGAGCGATGGCGACTTTGGTCCGGGCCGTCAAAGAACCCTGGCAGTATTTCTGGGTGACCGGCGGACTCTCGGCATTCCTGGACAACGCTCCTACCTATCTGACCTTTCTGACCACCGCGGAGGGGATGCTCTTCCCCGGTTTGCCGGAGCCGGAAGTCGTGCTCAGGATCATCGCCGAGCACGAGATCTTTCTTTCGGCTATTTCCTGTGGCGCCGTGTTCATGGGAGCAGTCACCTACATCGGAAATGCTCCGAATTTCATGGTGAAGTCCATTGCGGAGGAATCGGGAGTCGAGATGCCGAGCTTCTTCGGTTACATGATGCGTTGGTCACTTTTGTTCCTGATGCCGATCTTTGTTCTGGTGACCTTTTTGTTCTTTGTGTAGGAGGTTCAAATGGATCGTGATGTTTACGTGCACCTCGAATTGCGTGGATCTTCGAATGAGACCAACGCCTTCGTTGAGGGTTTTCGGATCGCCTCCCGGGTGGATCGGGTCTTTTATGCCGCTCGCGAGAATGTTCACCTCGACGGTTTCCTCGATTCGCTGATCAGCCGAGCCCACAGGTGCACCCACGTGCTCCTGCCGGCCTCAATGGAGAAGCCGTTGATGGAGGCCTTTGAGGTCTCTCAATTGATCGACGTTCAAGCTGCCCCTTCGCGTGTCATCGATCATGCGGAGTTGACTTTTGAGTTTCGCTGTTTCGCCAGAGAAGACGGGGTAGCGATCCGCGCGGTGGTCGAGACCGAGATCCCGGAGGGTGTGGATCTCGAAAGCTACACCGTCAAGGAGACGGTGAACGAGGATGCCAAGGGCCCGGAAATGTACTCCCCCGTGCACGAGTACATCCTCAACGGTGAGGGCCGTTTCGTCGGCCCGATCGTGGGGATCATCGAACTCGGGCGTCGGCTCGACGATCAGGAATTCGTTCACCGCGAGAAGATCAAGC
Organism: Thermoanaerobaculales bacterium; assembly: GCA_021107705.1. GTDB lineage: Bacteria > Acidobacteriota > Thermoanaerobaculia > Thermoanaerobaculales > Sulfomarinibacteraceae > JAIOSJ01. The sequence continues at coordinate 5,276 of JAIOSJ010000050.1, forward strand.
TGGTTCACGCGGGTTAGCACCGCTAGAATGCCCGTGTGGGGTTTCATCTTGCTCTCGACGCACGCAAACTAACCGATTTCGGGATCGGAACCTATGTGGGTCATTTGCTTCGGGGGTTGGCCGGGCAAGAGGAGGTGAAACTCACTGTTCTGGCTCGGGTGGGACACGAGGAGCGTGTCACGGGTCTGGTGCCTGAGGCACGTGTGATCCCGGTGTCTGCCGCGGGCTACTCGCTTGCGGAACACTTCTCATTACCCTTGGCTTTGTGGCGCGAGAAGATCGACCTGGTTCATGTGCCGCATTACGTGGTTCCGTTGGGTCTTCAAGGACCGGTGGTGTCCACCGTTCACGATGTCATTCAACTCTTTTACCCACCTCAACGACGAACCCAGTTGGGGCTCATGTATCTGCGGACTCTGATGAATACGACCCTTCGGCGATCACGGCGCGTGATAACGGTGTCCCGCACCTCGCGTCGGGATCTGATCCGCCTCTTCGGGGCCGATGAGCAGAAATTAAAAGTCGTCCCCAACGGGGTCGATCCCAACCTCGAACAGCGGCCGTCATCCGAAGTGCTCCAGGAACTGAAAGACCGGCTCGGTCTGAGGCCACCCCTGGTCCTGGTTGTCGCCAACGACAAGCCGCATAAGAACCTGGACACCGTCCTGCGCGCCTTCCATCTTGGGCTCAGGGCTCACGGTCTGCCGGGCCAGCTCGTCTTTGTCGGAGGAATGGAGCCCGACGGCCGGTTGGCTCGCAAAGTCGCGGGATTGGGCCTGGGCGAGCGAGTGCGGTTTCTGGGAAGAGTCTCGCAGACTGATCTCCATCGCCTTTATCATTTGTCGGCTGCGCTGCTTCACATTGCTCTCTACGAGGGTTTCGGTCTTCCGATACTTGAGGCCATGCTCGCCGGACTGCCGGTGATCACATCCAACGTCGGTGCGATGCAGGAGTTGGGAGAGGGGGTAGCTCGGCTGGTGAACCCACTCGACGTGCAGGAGATCGCACGTGTTCTGGAGCAGGTTCTGGTCGATGACCCACTCAGGAGGCGCATGGTTGAAGCAGGACGACGGCGGGCCCACCGGATGACCTGGGAGAAGATGGTTGGCGGTACCATGGATGTTTATCGAGAGGCCCTGGCGCAGGGCCCTCGTCCGGTGGCGTGAGTCATCGTTGCGGAGAGGAGCAGAGGTGAAGGTCGTACTCGTACACGATTGGCTGACTGGGATGCGTGGCGGCGAGTGGGTTTTGCTGGAAATCGCCCGGTTGTTTCCCGAAGCGCCCATTCTGACCCTGGTGCATCGAAAGGGTTCCGGTGTCGAGGAGTTGGAGAGAAGAGAAATTCACACCTCTTGGCTGCAGAGCCTGTCTTTTGGCGGCCGCCGTTGGAGGTATTTGTTGCCGTTGATGCCGGCGGCAATCGAGAGTTTCACTTTTCCCGACGCCGACCTGGTGATATCGACGTCGCACTGTGTGGCGAAAGGAGTAATCCCCCCGCCCGGCGCCTATCACCTGAGCTACATCCACACTCCCGTGCGATATGCGTGGGATCAGCGTGAAGTGTATATGAAACGGGTTTCTCGACCGATGAAGCCGATAGTGCAGGGAGTTCTTGCCCGCCTGCGCCAGTGGGACATGGTTTCCTCGGCAAGAGTGGATCGGGTCGTGGCGAATTCGCGGCTGGTCCGTTGGCGGGTTCAACACTATTGGAATCGTGATGCTGAGGTCATCCCTCCACCCGTCGAGACCAGTTTTTTCACTTTGGGCGGTGAAAAAGGCGATCGCCTCCTGACGGTTGCGGCTCTTGTTCCGTACAAGAGAGTGGAGGTGGCCATCGAGATGGCGGCACGCCTCGGGAAGGGGATCGATATTGTCGGTGCGGGTCCTGAACTGGGAAGGTTACGCCGATTGTCCGGACCGGGAGTCAGATTTCTTGGTAAGGTTTCTCGCGAAGAATTGCGTGAGGCCTACCGCCGAGCGTCCGCACTCATCGTTCCCAATGTCGAGGATTTCGGTATGGTGACCGTCGAAGCTCTGGCCTGTGGAACCCCAGTTGTCGGGCTCGAGGCGTCCGGGACGGCGGACACGGTGAGGGCCGGTATCGAGGGTGAGCTTGCCGAGCAGAACTCCGTTGGGGCCCTGACGGCGGCGCTTGAACGCGTCCTGAACCGGGAGTGGGACCCGGTCGAACTCCGCCGCAGATCTCGGGTCTTCTCCCGAGAACAGTTTCTGGTACGCTTTCGTTTCTTGTTGGATCGCTTGGGTTTTGGAGTTGGAATAGGATGATCGAGCGGCGGCGGCAGATCCAGGTTCTCTTTCATCTCGTTGGAGACCTGTTTGTGACGGGTCTCTCCGTACCTCTCGCTTTCTGGTGTCGTTTCCATCTACAGGTCGTCCCCCTTACCAAGGGGCTTCCCGATCTCGGACACTATCTGGTCTTGATCCCCATGGTCGTGGTTATTTGGCCGATGGTTTTCTATTTCCAGGGTCTGTATCAGCGTCGCCGGATCAGGTCCCGCTCCGACGAGCTGATTCGGTTGGTGATGTCGGTTTTTCTCGCAACCATGCTCTTGATTGCCGCTTCAAGTTTTTACCGTCCCATCGATTTCACCTATTCCCGATTGTTCATGGCCGTGTTTGTCGTGATCAACATTGTTCTTTTGGTTTTCTCAAGGTGGGTGGTTGCCGGCGTTCTCGGACGCATCCGACGGTCGGGACGGAACCTGAGGACAGTTCTGGTGGTGGGTTCCGGCGATCTGGGAAGACGGGTCGTCAAACGGCTTCAAGCTCATCGCGAATATGGTTTCAACGTTGTGGGTTTTCTCGATGACGACCCGGGGTTGAAGGATCGCGGATTCCACGGGGTGCCGGTAGTGGGATCGACGGCGAACCTGGAGAGCGTCGTCGAGAGCTACGGCGTGGATCAGGTCATCCTCGCGCTTCCGATGTCTGCTCACAATAAAACCAATCAGCTCATTCGTAGGGCGGGTCAACTTCTGGTTGACGTCAAAGTGGTACCTGATTTACTGCAGTTCTTTGTTGCGACCGGGGGTGTTGAGGAACTGGATGGACTGCCGATGATCAATCTCACCCAGATCCCGCTACGGGGGTGGGACGAGGTCCTGAAAAGGGCCTTTGATATCTGTGGGGCTGCTTTTTTGCTGTTGGTGACCGCCCCGCTCTTCCCATTCATCTCCTGGCGGATCAAGCGGATCGATGGTGGACCTGCTTTTTTCTCACAGGTGCGGACCGGTCTCGACGGAAGGGCATTTCGCCTTTTCAAATTCCGGTCGATGCGCATCACAGCTGAGAAGGACCGGACCTGGACCCGTCATGATGACAACAGGATCACTCCCATCGGCGCCTTTCTCCGGCGGACCAATCTGGACGAGCTTCCTCAGCTGTTCAACGTTTTGAAGGGTGATATGTCTCTGGTCGGACCACGGCCGGAGCAACCTGAGTTTGTCGAGCGGTTCAGAGCTCGATATCCCGAATACAATACGCGGCACAGAGTACGGGCGGGTCTGACCGGGTGGGCTCAGGTCAACGGTCTGAGGGGCGACACTTCGATTCGCCAGCGGGTCGTTCATGACCTGTATTACATCGAAAACTGGAGCTTCGCCCTCGATCTCAAGATCCTTTTGAGGACACTGTGGCAGGTGGGCAGGTAGTCAGCTGCTAGTGAATGCCTCAACACCGGCCTTCTGAAGCGCCTTGCGACGATCCAGCGTCGCTATGAAGCGGAAACCACGAGAAAGCCAATTGCAGGGACTGCGGCTTCGCTTCACACGCGAGCGGCGAATCTCAAGGGGACAGTGTTTTTAACTTGGTGGCCGACATGGCGGCGTTGGCCCGAGGTGCCTTTTGTTGCGGGTCGTTTCGTTTTCAGCGGGCGCAAAAGGTCCGACCTGGCTCGCCGCGGGAAGGGCGTTGAATTTAGTCGTTCCGGCAGGCGGGTAGGCCGTCGCTCGTATTGTCTGCGGGGCTGGGCTTCTGTTTGTATCACGCTGCTTTCCCGGGCCCGCAGACAACGCGACGCTGGTGCACCCGCCAGGTGCGCCAGAAGGCCGGTGATCCGAACCCCGAAGAATAAAACAGATGTCCCTTATAGATTCTGCCCGTTCCACTGAAAGACTGTTCGGGCCTGGAATCGGACTGTTTCTTCCTCCAGCGGACTGTTGAAGGCGTAATCAGCGCCCTCCCGGGCAATCCGTTGGACGGATTGCATGCGGCCCTTCAGGCCGGAGTGATGGTCGAGGTCGTGGGTCCTCAACACCACGAAACGGCGCCTCTCATCGGGACGTGCGGATATGACGATTTTCTTGGCATTGAGCTTCGCTGATCCTTCGCGCCAAGGAAATATCGTCAGAGGGGGCACTCCTCGGGGGAGCGCGATCCAAATCGGTTCTCCCTTAACGAGGCAGGCCGCCGAGGCACTTTTTCCAGGGGGATAGGACAGCTGTTACGGCTTCAAAAATATTTGTCCCCCTGGAAAAACGTCGAGCGGGAGCGCTCGCGCTTCCGAAGGCCGGGGTCACAATTCCGGCCGCTCATGAAAGACGCTCAATGAATCTGCTTCCCTCGTGGCGCCAGATCCAACAATCGGTCGATCAATGTCCCAGCCATCAATGCTATCGTTACGAAAGAATAATGCCGCAGTCCCACGCATCACCGATTGCCCTCGCCGAAGTTCCGAACAAGAACCCTGATGTGGTGTGCCGGTGGGTTGGCGAAGGCACTGATAACGGGCGTCAGGTCGAAGACGCCACTGGTTGTGGCGCGCCGCCGGCCGCACCAGGAGGCTGGAGAGCTATGCGGGCTGTTATCGCGGCGGCCCTCCTCTTGACGACGCTCGGTACCGGTTGCCGAGAACGCGAGCTGCCTCGCTCTGTGGCGCCCAATATTGTGTTGGTGGTGCTCGACACAGTCGCCGCGGCTCACATCGGCTGCACTGGCCGGACAGGAGGCCCGACACCGAGGATCGACACTTTTGCGGCCTCGGGCGTGACCTTCCGCCATGCCTACACGACGGCGCCGTGGACTCAACCTGCCGTGGCCTCGATCCTCACCGGTCGCTTCCCGTCGAGGCACGGGGTATTGCGCCTGTTCGACGTCCTCCCGGACGCCGAGACGACGCTGGGCGAGGTCATGGCCGGCGCCGGGTTCGAAACCGCCGGGGTGGTAAGTCACATGCTCCTTGAGGAGCGTTTCGGTCTGGCTCAGGGATTCGGGCAATGGAACGCGGAGGCGGTGTCGCGGCACGAGGGAATTACATCGGATCAGGTCACCGACGCCGCGGTAAACTGGCTTCGCGGCCGCTCCGAGGCGCCATTCCTGCTGCTGGTCCACTACTTTGACCCCCACCTCGTGTACCACGATCACGAGGATTTCGACCTCACGCACGGGTACTCGGGGCCTCTGCGTCCGGCAATGGGTATCTGGGATCTCAGGGACGCGAGGCCATCCCTGAGCAGGGCCGACATCGGTTACCTGCGCAGCCTCCACCGTGAGGAGATCGCTCACGTGGATGCCAACGTCGGGCGTCTCCTCGACGCGCTGGATGATCTCGATCTCACTCCCCGGACGACGGTCGTTTTGATGGCCGACCACGGCGAGGAGATCATGGAGCACGGCTGGATTGGGCACACGCGGACCCTATTCGACGAACTCATCCGCGTGCCGCTGGTGATTCGTCACCCGCAGGGACCGGTGGGCCTCCAGGTGGACGACCCGGTCTCGGTGGTCGATGTCTTCCCCACCCTGGTCGAGATGGCGGGGCTGCAGGTCCCAGGGCAATTGGACGGACGATCCCTGACGCCCTACCTCAATCCCCCTTTCTCAGTCGAGGGGGCCGCCGAACGTCAGCTCTTCGCGGAGGTCTCGTTCACCGTCGGCCCGAACGACGGCCCCAAACACCTCGAGAAGGTCGCCTTCAAGACCGCGGTGATCAAAGGTCGTTACAAGCTGATCCACGACCTTCTGAGCAACGAGTGGCGCCTTTTTGACCAGCAAGGGGATCCCGACGAGCTTCGCGCCCTCGGGGACGACGACCCCAACCGCGTCCGGCTCCAGGCGGCCCTCCTGGCTTGGGAGGCTCAACGCACGGCTACGGGATCGCCGACCGGCGCCTCTCGGGCGCTCATGGGCGATGACGAAGAGGCGCGGCTCCGGGCGCTCGGCTATCTGTGGTGATCGCATAGGCACCGGATCAATTCACGACGCCGATTTCTCCGAGATTTTGTCGAGCGAAGTCCAGAATGCGTTCGAAATTATCCACTTCCTGGCAGCGTTCGGACAGGGCGTGAAAGACCTCGACGGCCTTCGTTTGATCCCCTGAGGAATAGTAGGCCACCATGAGGTTTTCCATGGATTCACAGTCATATTTTCGGGTGTACGCTGCGGCTTCCGCAAATACGAGTGCTCCGGCCGCGTCGTCCGTCAGGCCCAGGCAGATGTTGAGGAGGGTGTAGATGTCACCGACGTAGGCATCATCGTACACTTCGTGCAGATAGGGTAGACAGCGGAGAAAACACGGTATCGCATCGGCATACTGTTCCTTTTCGTAGCGCAGGAGGCCGGAGGTGTAGGATGCCTGACAATAGACGCTGAGGACCTCGTCAAAAGTCTTGAGATATGGTTTGTAGAATCCGAGGGCGCTTTCGAGAACCTCGGTTGCTTCGCCATATTCTTCCAGATCGTAGTGGATGGTTCCGACCAAGGTGAGCAGAAATGCCTTCCAGTTGATTTCGTCCTCGATTGCGAGAAGGTCTCGTGCGCTGCGAATGTCGTCGTGCCCGGCCTCATGGGCATCCATACTTGCTATGAGTTTTTCGATGCCTTCAGCAACCTCACCAGTGTGGTCCGAGCCGGTGTACCAGTCAGGAATCGTCATGCCGATATTTTACAGTGTCTCCTCGTCGCCTGCACTACTCATGGTGGGTCGATTTGGGTTCCGGCCTCGCCGGTTTTGGTCCGACTTGACGTAGGTGAGAGAATCTATAGCCCGCCGGTACGGTGGGTTTGGGAGAGGGTCAGCCCCCTTGGATCAAGGAGCAGGAATGAATGGATCGAAAGTTAAGGTGCGGTACAACGGAATCGATCACATCGTCGAGGATGGTACCCGCATTGATGAATTTCTCAGTCGCGTAGACCAGGAAATGCCGGAAAATGTGCTCTCGGCATTGGTGAACCGTCGCCAGGTCATGTTGGATTTCCCCTTGCGGGGAGTCGTTGAACTCGATCTGGTTCGTTATGGCGACCGTGAGGGGGAGTCGGTCTACAAGCGCTCGGTTTGCATGATGTTTCACGAGGCGTGTTGGGAACTTTTTCCGGATGTGGAGTTGGTTGTCGGGCAGAGCCTCGGCAACTGTTACCACTATCAGGTCCGGGGAGATTATCCGGCCTTGGGACGTATGGCCAAGGAACTCGAACGACGTATGGTGGAGATCCGGGATGAAGGCCGAATCTTCGAGCGGCGGACGGTGACTCTGGAGGAGTTGGAGAACCACTTCCGTCGGGAGGGACGGGAAGACAAACTGGAACTCTTGGCGACTCGCCGGAGTTCAACGGTTCATACCGTGAGTTGCGGCGGATTCGTCGATATCGCCCACGGACCCTATGTTCCGACCACCGGCTGTCTCCCATCCTTCGGGGTGCAATCATATGGAGATGGACTGGTTCTGCGATTTCCCCGGAGATCTGACCGGGCTCATCTCCCTCAGTTCATGCCGCGGGAACTCCTCTTTCACACGTCGATGGAGACCCGCCATTGGCAGGAATTGCTCGGCGTGAGCCGGGTGGGCCAGCTGAACCGAATCTGTCTCGCCGGCGATGTTCGTCATCTCGTTCGGGTTGCCGAGGGCCTGCACGAAAAGAAGATCTCCTGCATCGCTGACGAGATTCTCAGCCGCCTCCCGGAAGTACGATTGGTGACCATTGCCGGACCCTCCTCATCGGGGAAGACCACGTTCTCCAAAAGGCTGGGGATTCAGCTCCGTGTCAACGCCATTGAACCGGTCGCATTGTCCCTGGACAATTACTACGTGAATCGGACCGAGACGCCTCTCGACGAGGATGGTGAGCCCAATTTCGAAAGTATTGACGCAATCGACCTCCCCCTCTTCCACCAGCATCTGGCCGCTCTGTTGGAAGGAGAGGAAGTTCGAACCCCGCGCTTTGATTTTCTCACCGGACTGCGAGCGCCGGAGCGTGATTGGGTGCCGATGCGTCTGGACGAGGGCCAGGTTCTGGTGATTGAGGGAATTCACGGTCTGAATCCCCGGATGACGGCCTCCGTGCCGAAGCAGCGAATTTTCAGGATTTATGTCTCCGCCCTCTCCCAGTTGGCGATCGATGATCACAACCGGATCTTCACCTCGGACACCCGTCTTATTCGACGCATCGTCCGAGATCGGATGTTCCGGGGTTTCGACGCAGAGAGAACCCTGGAAATGTGGGAGAGAGTTCGGCGCGGCGAGGGGAAGTGGATTTTTCCCTTTCAGGACCAGGCCGACATCATGTTCGACTCCGCCCTGGTGTACGAACCTGCGGTTCTCAAGATCTTTGCGGAGAGGTTTCTCCTCCAAGTGCCGCGGTCCAGCCCGACCTACACCGAGGCATATCGCTTGCTCAAGGGCATGTCGATGTTTGTTCCGGTGTTTCCCGACGAGGTTCCTCACACTTCGTTGTTGCGGGAGTTCATCGGTGGGAGCACCTTCAGGGAATAGAAGATGGAGAGGTCGATCCGCGCTTCAGAGATCACTCGTCTCCTGGCTGCAGAGTATGCCGAAGCCGATTGTGAGCTTGATTTCACGACCCCTTGGCAGTTTGTTGGTGGCGACGGTGCTCTCTGCACAGTGCACCGATGAGGAAGATTGGTGTTACACCTGGAAGTTCTTCTCGATCAATTCCTCAAGCGCGGCGACCCGTTCCTCGAGCTCGGTGACTCTGTCGGAGAGTCCGGATGTCGCTGCGGACCTCGGTGATGCAGCGATGAAGGGCGCTTCCGACTCGATGGGTTGACCGCCGACGAGATGCATCCAGCGTGATTCTTTCTGTCCGGGCCGGCGTTCGAGGTGCACGGTGAGAGCTTCATCTCCTTGAGCCCATGAGACGAGGATCGTTTCGATCTCGGACGTGTTGGAGAAATGATGCATTCGTTCGGCTCTGGCTCGAAGTTCCCCGGCGGTCTGAGGGCCCCTGAGCAGGAGAAGGGTCAGCAGAGCACCGGTTTCGGACCCCAGATTCAGACGCCGTTCCAGACTGTGGCGCCATTTCTCGATGCGAGCTCCGGCGACGGGCCATACCAGGACCTCCTCATGCAGGCGGTCAAGAGCTGCTCGAACATCACTCTCGGAGAGAGTCATGACCGGGTCGCGGTTCGACTTTTGGTTGCTGGCTGCGACGAGGGAATTGAGTGAGAGCGGATAGGCATCTGGTGTGGTGCGTTCCTTTTCGAGAAGGCAACCGAGGACGCGGATTTCGACCGGATCTAATTCTCGGGGCAGGGACATTATGACCTCCAGACCCAGAGCATGCCATCTCTGGGGCATCAGGTCGAGCCTTGAGGAGAAGAAGTGCTTCAATGAACGGATCAGATGTACAGGGATCTGGGGCTTGCGGACGAGAGTCTCGCCAGATCAGAACTTGTGACGACCACAACTCGGGTACCGGAGAACAATTGTGGTGGCAGGCGTCCCGCCTGCCGGGCCGCTCGTTCGAGCGGCTGCGACTTCGGCATCCCACGATCCTTGAAAATCCGGCAGGGGATCGGGCTATACTCGGCCCATGGTTGAATCGTCGATGCAAACCGAAGGCTGTCCTCGTTGTGAGAACACAGGCTGGGAATTGGTCAAGGAGGACGGCAAGGAGTTTGTCCGGCGCTGTGCCTGTGCCGAAGGCAAACGGCGGGAAAACCTGCTGGAGAAGGCCGGTGTCCCGGCTCGATATCGCACCTGCTCCCTCGATGGCTTCGAACTCTGGAACGCCGATGATCCGACCTTGAATCGTGCCTTGAAAAAGGTACGGACATTCGTCGATGAGTGGCCTCAGATTGATAAGGGTCTGCTGCTCATGGGACCGGTCGGAACCGGCAAGACCCATCTCGCAGTCGCGGCCCTCCAGGAGTTGGTAATCGGAAAGGGAGTTCGAGCCCGGTTTCAGGACTTCACGTCACTGGTGCTCGAAATTCAGATGACCTTCGACAAGCCCGGGTCACAACGAGAATTGATGAAACCGTTGGTTGATGCCCAACTCCTGGTTCTGGATGAACTCGGCGCCGGCAAGGTCACCCCATGGGTGATGGACCTACTTTATTATCTGGTGAATTCCCGCTACGTCCAGGGTCGGGTGACGATCTTCACCACCAACTATTCCGATTTTGCCGGAAGCTCGCAGGAGACGCTGGGTGACAGGGTTTCGGCTCGAATTCGTTCGCGGTTGTTCGAGATGTGTCGCAGGATAGAACTGCGGGGCGCCGACTATCGAAAGCAGCGTCTTGCGCACGAACAAGAGCGCCGTGGCCCATGAAGAGAATCCCTGCGCTCATAGCCGCGTTCATTCTTACCTCTTGTGGTTCAACAGGGCCTCGCCTGGAAAGACCGTCTGCAGGCGCACAAGCGAAAGTCGATCCCCGGCCAACGCCGGTAGCCGCCCTTCCAACACCCGGGCCGACTCCAACGCCGATCGGGCCTGCACCGGCGCCGCCGGCGCCATGTGTGGTACCGACAAACGATCTTCAGCCGCCCCTGATTCGGGTGCTGCTGCGGCGAACCCCCAAAACGATTGAGCTTCCCGAACCGGGGAGG
>JAIOSJ010000383.1 GCA_021107705.1 Thermoanaerobaculales bacterium
GGATATCAGGTTGAAGAAGACCTGCTTGAGCTTGGCTCGGTCGGCCTCGATCAAAGGCAGATCTGATGTTCCCTCGATGTGGACCTCGATCCGACGTTTTTGGGTCGCGCCCTTCATGATCGTCGCCCCACCGTTGATGACGGTGTGCACCGACACCGGCTCGATGTTGAGCTCCATCTGCCCGGCCTCCACCTTGGACAGGTCGAGGATGTCGTTGATGATCCCCAACAGGTGCTGGCCCGAACTGTGAATGTTTTTCAGAAAGTTGAGCAGCTTCGGTTCGAGACGGCCCTTGGTCCGGGAGAGCAGGATCTCCGAGAAGCCGATGATGGAGTTCAGGGGAGTGCGGAGTTCATGGCTCATGGCCGCCAGGAAGTGGCTCTTCTCACGCGTGCGGTGGACGGCCTCGTCACGCTCCAGCTGCCGCAGCTGGATCTGGTCCAACATGTCGTTGAACCCCTCGCAGAGCACCGCGATCTCATCGACTCCACCGGTCGACTCGACGCGAATCGAGTGGTTGCCGGTCTCCGAGATTCGCCGCGTTGTCGCCGCCAAGTCGAGGATCGGCTGGGAAATGATTCGCTGCAGCCTGACGGCCACCGCCATGGCCAACGCCACAAGAATGGCAAACAGCACCAAACCGGTCACGACCCGACGACAAATCTTCGCCTCCAGTCCAGCTGTGGAGGCACGCAGATAGAGGGTGCCGAAGACCTCTCCCCGGTACGCCACCGGCTCGACAACGTGCAGTGAGCCGTCCGCAAAAAATACCGTCTGGGAGAAGTCAACCACAGTGAGTTCGGTTCCGTCGTCCACCCCATAGGTGGCCATCTGGCGACCGCCCGAGTCGTATAGACAGGCATACTCGATGGACAGCACACCGCTGAGTTTCTCAAGGGTCTTGCCGGCTGCCTCACGGTCCTCGAAGACCAGATCGGAGACACTGTACTCACCAACGACGCTAGCGATCAGCACCGTGCTTTCAATCATGTCACGCCTGAAACCGTGCACGTCGTTGACCACCACGATGGCCACTCCGACCACGATCGCGCCAACCGTGATGAGGCCAATGATCGCGATCAATTTGCTCTTGATCGACCGGGCCACCTCACTCCTCCCCGCCGATAAGCCGGGCCACCTTGTAGAGCTTCGACCGGAAGACGAGACCGCTGCGCCGGACCGCCGCCTGATTGATCTCAAATCGAACCCTGTCGTCGGCGATAAACAAGTTGATCAGCACACCCCGCTCGGCATAGCCGTTGGACTCGGATATTGTCAGGATCGGTTTCCCTGCGGTCCTCGCCAGTATCTCGTCGAGTTCGTACGGCGACGAGTTCGCGATGAAGAGCATGTGGCAACCCTCGATCTCGTCGAGGTTCGCGATCTCCCGGACCACCACCGGGCGCCCCCTGATGCTCCGTCCGTCGGTCCTCGCTTTGAGAAGGTCCTGCACCGGGCTGGCGCCAACGACTCCAATGGCAAAGAGCGACTCACTCCCGCTCACCATCACCTTTAGGGGCCAATCCACGAAGAGGGTGAATCGCCAAACGTATTCCGCCTTGAGTTCGTGCTCGGCCACCACCGGGGCATCGACGTCGCCGGCAGCCGGTACCACCGCGACAACAAAGGTCGCGAGCAGCAACATGGAAAGCGTTCTCACGACCACTCTCAAAATCCGAAGGACAGGGAGAGCACGGCCTCACGCCCCGGCTGCGGCAGCAGTGAGCTGCAACGGATCGTGTCATCGCCTACCATTCGAAGCCGTACTCGACGCCGAGGTAGATGCTCCGACCAAGCTGAGGGTGGTAGTCAAGCTCGGTCTGGCTCCCGAACGCTTCAATTCCCCCAAATGCCTCGTCGAAGATGTTGTTGATCCTCAATGAGAGCCAGAAGCTGTCACCGATTTGGAAACGAGAGTTGGCATCGACGACCAGGTATCCCTCGTTCTTGTTCGTTGGGTCCTCGTACTCCTCGACGTCCGAGATCTCGCGCGAGTACCAACTGCTGCTGTAGACCGCATCCAGGCCGACGGTGAGTTTCTCCGTCGGCCGGGAGTGCAGCCTCAGCTTACCAAGCCAGCGAGGAGACTGCCGGAAGTTTCCTATCTTTCCGCCATCTCCCGGCAGGGTCTCCTTCCCCTTCGTGTAACACACGGAAAAGTCGGCGCCTGAGTTGAGGGAGGGCATCACGTCCCTGAAACTCGCCCACAGCTCGAAACCGTACAGGATCGACTCGCCGTCGTTCACGAAGATGCCTGCCCTGTCCCCCTCGGGGTTGTACGAGTTCGGGTAGAGTTCGGGATCCACGGGAAGAGAGTGCGCAGATATCAGACCGCGAATCTCGTAGTGAAAACCGATGAACTCGACCGAAACGCGCGGCGAGAAAACCGTCCTGAGAGCGGACTCGAACGCGTAGAAGTTCTCGGGGGCCAGGTCCGGGTTTGGAATCGAGAAGTAGTTGATCTTGATGCTTCCGTCGTCCATGGTCCTCGGGACCGCAATCGAGTTGTACGAGTAGAAGGGCGACGGGGCGCGATATGCTTTCGCGTAGGATGCCCGGACGCTGGTCCGCTCGGAGAGATCACTTTTGAAGGCCAGACGCGGGCTGAAGCTGCTTCCATACTCCGAATGGTCATCGTAACGCGCCCCCACAATGACGGTGAACCCGTCTGACGAGGTCGTACCTTGTAAGAAGACGGCCCAGTTGTTGTAACGAAGTGGGTTAAAGCCGAAGTCACCGAAGACTGGGTGCGCGGGCGGCTGATCCAGCCTGAAGGGCTCATAGTAGGCCTCGTCGAAGGGCTCTTCGAGATCGTTGGTTTTCGGCAAGGCTTCAGAGAACTGATAGGACACCCCACCCACGATCTCGAGCGTCCGACTCGGGCGCCACACTGCCACCTCCTCGAACAAAATGTCGTCCGAAGCCTCGTACTTGTAAGCGTCGAGATCGCCGTAGGAAAAGGCGTAATAGGTGTGAGGATCAAGGCGGTACTTCAGGTAGGAGAGGCTGGTGTGGAAGTCGACGTCTCGGTGCGTCCCTTTGTGTTTCAGTACGCTTCGCTCAATGGTTTCTCCCCAGAAGGCATCGGGATCATCAAAGTCGTAGTAGTAGGTGTTCAGGCCGACGGAGCTGTGGTTCCTCCGGTACATGTAGTCATAGGAGAAGTCAAACCCGCGGTATAACAGCTGGAGCCCGAAGCTCTTGTTTCTGCTTGGGAGGTCGCCAAGCTCCACGGCGCTCGTCTGGCCGCCATACCTCTGCGGGTCGTAGAGATCCGAGTAGTTGTCTTTGACGTCTTGGTCGTCTCGCTTGCCGTAGAGAGCATGGATGTTGATGCGCAGTCCTCTGTCTGCCTCGCCGATCGTAAATGACGAGAACAACGTGGTATTGAGATATCCGAGCTGTCCCACCGTTGCGTCTACCCGCGAATAACTACGTTCCGGCGTCAACGTCACGATGTTGATCACTCCCATGAGCGCGTCGGCGCCATATAGGGAAGCGGTCGGGCCCAGGATGACCTCGATTCTCTCAGCGCTCTTGATGTTGATCTGCTCACCGATCGGCATAGCACCGGCGACCGATGGTTGGATCGGAAGGCCGTTGATCAGGATCTTCATATAATAGTTGCCCAAAAAACCACGCACCAGAAAGGCATCTCCAAAGTTGGCAATACAGGGCTGCGAGGTCTTGATACCCGGGATGTGCTTCAAGGCGTCGACCAGAGAGGTGTAGTTGTTCCTGAGGATCTCATCCCTGCTGATGACATGGACCGTTACCGGAAGGTCTCTCACCGACATCTCGGTTCGGCTCGCCGAGCTGATCTTGACCGCCAGCAGCTCCTCGAAGGTCATCTCAGAGAGATCCAGCTCGCTTTCCCGAGCTGACGAAAGCTCGGCGACGAGAAAAAGTGGAATCAGGAGAAGCCACACAGTGAGATAGCTCTGAGACATCGGCCCTCCAATTGATAGTGGTTCCTATTTTCTAACCAAATAATTCTACCAGGTTCGGGGAGGCTAACAGATCTTGGAGAGCCCAATTCGAAGCAAATGATGCTTCAGGAGCTTGTTCGGGGCGACACCAGACAGGAGAGAGCCCCCAAGCCCGAAAGGTTCAGTGTGGGTCGGAGCTTCGGAGAACCAACGAGGCGTTTCGAAAGGAATACGATGAGCTTGACCGAGCTTTGGCTTCCACATAGCCGTCGAGAGCAGGACAAAGGAAACGTCAAGAACGTCGGACCAGTTTATCGCGGCCCCGTTTTTCACCGTTTCGCGCATCCATAGTTGATTGTTCTGCCGGCTGAGGTCCCAACGACGTTCAAACCCGTGAGGCCCGCAACTCCTGAAGCTTCTCTTCCGCGTTCGCGTTGGCGGGATTCAGATCCAGCGACCGCCGGTAGTTCCGAATGGCGAGTTCCCGCTGTCCATCCAGCATGAAGGCCTCGCCCAGGCTGTCGTAGACATTGGCGGATCCGGGAAATAGGTCCACGTTCAGCCGGAAGAGGGCGATGGCGCCAGGATAATCCTGCCGGCCCAGATGATCGTATCCGGCGCTGTTCAGGATGGCCTCGAGATGGGGGATGGCCTGAGTATATTCATCGCCGGCGGCGCGGATTCCGCCGACCGCCTCTTCGATGCGTCCCTCCCGAAGATTTTCGAAGGCGTACGTCTCTCCGTCGGAAAGCCTTGGCGCCTCCTCTTCGCTCCCGTCGAATTGAGCGTCCATGTGCAGCAACAGGGGGAACTTACGGTGATTGGTTCCATGGGGTTTCAATTCCGTGCAGAAACGCGACAAGATCTTCGAGGACGTAACCGGAAGCGATGTCAACGACGGTTACGCGGTGCTTACAACCCCGACAGCGAGTGGAAAGTTCCTCACGTATGCATCGGTAATCGACAACTCAACCGGCGACGCCATCTGTGTACAAGCCTCACGACTCTAGAGGCTCGGCCGAAGCAGCATCCGTGCTAGAGGCTCGGCCGGAAACCCCCTCACGGCTGCAAATCGCGAATGAGGCGACGCCCACTCTGGAACTGGCGTCCAGAGCGGGTCCCTATCTATGTTTCCGTAAGTCGTTGAAGTAGAACAACTACGCCTGCGGCCTTCCGGAAGCACATCTCGCACCTCCTCAGGATTTCGCTTCGCGAGGGGTTTTCGGCCGGACCTCTACCAGGCATTCCGCTCATCTGAGACAAAGCAGGGAGAGCTACGCCGCAACGACCTTTCCGGTTTTCAACCATGAACCATGAACTGCGGCTTGCGTTTTGAGGTCTCCTTCGGGGCACTCGGTTATACTCTCCGACCATTGAGATCGAGGAGTTCCACTTGAAACCACCAAGGACTCATACGACCCGCCTCCGTTCGGTCGCCACCTGGCTGGCGCTCGTGATCGGAATGGTTCCGGCAGCCGCAGGCGTGTCGACAGACCATGCCGATGGGAGTCCCGCAGACCAGTCCTGCCGGTTCAAGCTCTTTGTCGAGGAAAGCGGCGTCTATTCGGTGACGTACGATGATCTGGTCCAAGCGGGACTCCAGCTTGGGCCGGTGGCATCGGAAAACGTCGGCATGACCTGTCGGGGCGACCAGACGCCGGTCTGGCTTGAAGATGGGGGGGACGGTTTCTTCGATACGGGCGACCGGATCGTGTTTGTGGGCCGGCGGCTCAAGGGCAACTATTCCTATCTCGACGAGTACTCCCGCTTCAATTGCTACGTGTTGGATTTGAAGACTGATGATCCCCTCCACGGAAAAGACATCGGTGATGGATGGGGAGGGGACCTCGCCGAAGGACCAATGGACCTGTTCGTTCACAGCCATTTCGAAGAGGACACGGTGATGGTCCGCTACCCGGAAAAGCCTCACGAACCCCAAGAGCGTTGGTACTGGTCTCGGCTGTCGGTGACCGACCGCGAGCCATTCAGGCTGGCGTTGACCCTTGACGGCGTCCGCCGCGACGAACGGACCTCCCAAGGCAAGAACGCCCATGACCTCCAGAATCTGACGATCGTCGGAGCGACGGGCGACGACACACGGGAACACCTGCACGAGATCTTCAGCTCCAAGCTATCGGCCACGACCCAACTTGTCCTCCGAATCGGGCTTCGAGGATGGTCCAAGCCGAGAAATGCCGAGGGGTTGGCTCACCATCAGGTGTCGATTACGGCCAACGGCAAGGTGATTCCGCCCGCACAGTGGGATGGGGCCGATCCCTTCACCCATCACGTTGAAGTCCTGCTCGACGATGCCGATTCAGATCGGCTGGACCTTGAAATCAAGGTTGAGCGGCGACGCCTCCCGGAGACCGGCGATCTCTTCGTCGATGTCGTACTGCTCAACTGGATCGAGGTGGAGTACCTTCGGAAATCCGACCTGAGAGAGGGCCAAAGCCGGTTTGAGGTCCGGGCGGCGGACAATGAGGGCGAAACTCGTCCCGTCGATGTCGTCGCGGAGAGCCGGGGATGGCTCTACGGGTCAGGTGTCGGCCGGTTGGAGATCATTGACGGGCCAAATTCTCTGGAGGGCCGCACCCTCGGCGAGGGGCCCCTCTTTTCCGTTATCGGCGGTGCCTACCGGAAAATCGATCAAATCGCGCCTGATGTCATCTCGGCTTTGAAGACAACCTTCCGGCAGACGGACTACATCATGATCACTCACCGCCGGTTGCTCGAGGCTGTCCAACCGTTGGCCGAGTTCCACAGAAAGAGGGGCCTCACCGTCGCCGTCGTGGACGTCGAGGATATTTATGACGAGTTCAACCACGGGATCCAGCACCCCCGAAGTCTGCGTGACTTTCTCAAGTGGGCCTACGACAACTGGCCTGAGCCGAGGCCGCGTTTCGTGTTGCTGGCCGGGGATGCCAGCTGGGACTTCAAGAATTTGACCGCCGACGATGCCCGCTACGCCGACTGGACCTATCGGCCCGGCGAGGCCCGCACCTTCATCAAGAATGCCGCATCATCGTATGAGGACAAGGCCAACATAAACCACCGCAACCTCGTACCGACCTGGAGTTATCGAACCTACCAGGGCCATGCCGCCAGCGACAACTGGTTGGCCTGCGTCGATGGTGACGACATCTATCCCGATCTTGCGATCGGCAGGATCCCGGTCACCGAGCCGGACGAGATGGAGATCGTGATTCGAAAGACCATCGCCTACGCCGATCAGGGGCCGACCGGATCGTGGCGGAAGAAGATCCTTTTCATCACCAATGAGAGCAAGGGCTTTCAGCGGGCCAGCGATACTTCGGCCGAAATCTTCGAAAGCAGGGGCTACATGGCCCGGAAGATCTATCCCAATCTCGAGGAGACGACCAACGAAGAACACGCCCGGAACATAGTTGGAGCCTTCGACGACGGGCTGCTGATGGTGCAGTTCCTCGGTCATGGCGGGCGCTACATCTGGCGAACCGGCCCCCCGGATCTGAGGAAGAACCATGATCTCTTCACCCTGGAGCATCTGGACACACTGACGCCGAACCAAAAACTACCCTTCGTCATCAGCCTGACCTGCTACTCGGCCCCCTTCGACCACCCGACCGCCGATTCGATCGGCGAGAAACTCCTCCGGCTGGACGGAAAGGGCGCGATAGGCGTCTTTGCGGCATCGTGGCGTAACAGCCCTTCGTCGAACATGGGTCGTATCGTCATGAACGAACTCTCAACCCCTGGGGCAACGATCGGCGAAGCCCTGATGCGAACCAAGCACCACCTCCGAAATCCGATGCTGGTCGAGACCTACAATCTCCTGGGCGATCCGGCGATCAGTCTCAATCTTGCGCCCGACGTCGAGCCGCCGGCCTCCGAGGAGGGTATAAGGCATTGAGGGACTAAATTTCGCCCTCCAAGCGAACGTTGTGAGGCCTGGTCTCGAGCTTCCGGGGGCTTTGGCCACCCACTCGATTCATCCGTGCCTCCTCGTCGGTAGGCCCACCGGCTATTCCGAGTCAATTGAACACCACGGAGGAAATCATGTACCGCACATCAGTGGACGGCTCGCCGCCGCCCCGGCCAACGGCCCCGATCACGGATTCGGTTCGTGGTCGCGGATTCGGCTCACCACCAGCCACGCTGCGGTCCACGGCCGCGGTCACCGCCGCGGTTGACGGACACGGTCGCGGATTTCGGTTCCGGTCCCGGTCGCGGACTCGGTTCTCGGACGCGATCCACGGTCGCTGTCGCGGTCCCTGCCGATTGCTGACCCTATCCCTGCCCCTGATTTCCATCCCCAGCCCAACGGAACGGTTTGAAGTCATAAGTAATACAGTGTATAGTTTCAGTATGAGAGTCACACTGTCGATACCAGATCCTATTGCTCAGCGGTTTCGAGCCGCCGTTCCACCGCGTCAACGGTCACGCCTCGTCACGGGCTTGATCGAACAAGAACTCGCGCGGCGCGATGATGCCCTCGCGGCGGCGTGTCATGCGGCCAACTCCGACCCTGCCCTGGAAATGGAGATTGACCAGTGGCAGGCATTCGATGATGGGTTCGAGGAGTGAAAGCTCAAGGGATTCATCGCGGGGACATCTGGTGGGTCAGCCTCGACCCCACTCAGGGGTCGGAAACCAAAAAAACTCGCCCGTGTATCGTCTTGTCTCAGGACACACTGAACAGACTCAGGCGCACCGTCGTCGTTGTGCCTCTTTCGTCAGCCGCGCAGGCCCATCCGCCAATCACGATTCCTGTGTCGTGCCAAGGCAAGAATGCAGTGGCCATTATCGACCAGATCCGAGCCGTCGGGAAACACCGCCTGAGATCACGGATCGAAGGAACTGATCCTGCCGACCTTCAGGCAGTCGGGAATGCGGTCGCCGAGATTCTGCAGCTATTTTGACTGGCGTAATCGATCGCCGTATTCAGCGGCAGGGGCCGGTCCAGTGACCGCTGACCACGCCCGGGGCAATCTCAGCGAGCAGTCTTCGGGCAGTTCGGTCGGCTGATCCCCGTTGCTCTCGACAGTAGGACGCGGCGGCGGCGCCCATGAGCTTCCGGCGATCTTCGTCGGCTAACAACGACTGAAGGGCATGCAAGAGGACCTGCCTTTGAGGTAGAAGCACCGCTCCACCGGCGTCAACGAGACCCTGTACGAGTTCCTGGTAGGCCCAGCAGTGTGGTCCGATCACCGGCACCACCCCCAGGCGACACGGTTTCAAGAGGGTTGTGGCCTCCGCGCCTCACCAGGCTGCCGCCCACGACCGCCACCTGGCCTCTGCCGTAGAGTTGGGCCAAAACACCGATCTCATCCACCACCAGGACCTGCCAGGCGCTGGACGGACCCTCCGACCAGAGCCGCATCTCAAGATCCGAACGGCCCGCCAAGGCGGCCACATCCTGAGCTCGTTTCGGGTGCCTCGGGGCGATGATCAAACGGAGTCCTGGATGCTCGGGCAGAAGTTTTCGGTAGGCCCACAACATCCAGTCGTGTTCGCGAGTGTGAGTGCTTCCGGCTACGACGATCGGATCCCGGATGTCGTTGAACACATTCTCCCAAGAATCCGGCAGACCAATATCGGGGATCGCCCCGTCGGCTTTCAGATTGCCCACAACGTCGATTCTGTCGCTCGGGGCGCCGATCTCGATAAAACGACGCAGCTCATCCTCATTTTGAACCGCGATCCACCGGGTACGGTCGAGCACATCGGCAAAGAACCGGCGGGCCAGGCGGTATCGGGCTACGTCTCCGGGTACGACGCGACCATTGACGATGAACAGCGGTGTGCCCAGCTCATTCGCAATCCTGAAAAGACCTGGCCAGATCTCGGTTTCCACGACCACGATGGCGACGAGCCGCAGGTTTTGCAGCCATGGGCGGAGTACATGGCGGCGATCCCACGGCAGATAGCCCAGGACCTCGACTCGGCAATGAGATCGAAATACGGACTCGGCCATTTGCCGGCCTTCGTGATTGCCGCAGGTGATCACGATATTTCGATCGGCATCGAGTTCGAAGATGGCATCCACGAGGGCCTTCGCCGCAACCATCTCTCCGACCGATACCGCGTGAATCAGAATCCGACCCTGTTCGCCGCCTATCGATGATTTCGATCGGCCGAGTCTCTCGTCGAGTACCTCTGCGCGCGACCGGCCGACGATGCTGCGGACCCGTTCGTACGGGCCGAGCACCAGCAACACCACGAGCTCCATGGCGAGGTCATAGGCGATCCATGCGAGAGCTGTCATGGGGGGTTGTCCCGGCGCAGAACGACCAGCTCTATCCACTGACCCTTGACGTAGTTGAGTCCCTCATCGGTGTAAAACTCCTCGAGCGGCAGCGCCTCAATGCAGTCGAGTGCTTCGCGCGTTGCCACCAGCACACCCGGGCCGGGCTCGTTCGCCCATTCGTGCACTGAGCCCGCCGAGGAGAGCATCTCGACCGGCGGCCGCTGCAAATAAAAGACCAGACTCGGCTCGGCAAAGTCGTAGCACGCGACGGGAACATCGCTGCCGGTTTCGCTGCGCACCACCGCGGCCACCCTCGGAACGGGTTTGAACACCTCGACCAGCGGCGCCAGCCAGACACCGGCAACAACCACGTGCGCCACCATTGCCGACGACAAGACGGTCGCCACCGCCATCGATCTGGAACGAAAGCGCCAGACGGCGCCCACCGAAGCAAGAAGAACCGTCAGCATGACGAATGAAGCCAAGCGCGCTGGGGGAAAGACCATGGCCAACCAGACCAATGCCAACGCGCCTCCACCGGCGCCGCCGAGGAACAACCACACACCGAATTGACGCCAATTCAGCTCGAACCCGGCCACCAGCGCGACAGCAGCTGCCAACGACAATGCCGGCCACAGCGGCAAGATGTAGTGAGGGAGCTTCGTGGCCACAACGGACATCAGTGCCAGCGGGCCGGCGATCCAGGCCAGAATCAGCGCCGACCCGAACGAGCTGCGGCACTGGCCTATGAGCAGGCGAATGGCCTTTGGCAGCACCAGGGTCCACGGACAGAAACCGACGACGATGACCACCAGGTACAGCGGCAGCGTGAGAATGAATGAGCCTCCGTGCCCCTCGAACGGCACCACCATTCTTTGAAGGACCTCGCGGCCGATGCCAACGATCAGGAACCGGCCGCCGGTGGCGGCATTGGCGGGGATGGCCCAAAGAGCAAACAAGCCTGTGGCAAGCGTCACGGCCACCATCAAATCGCGCGCGATGCTCCATGATCTCCACGACGGGTCGGACCCACCGCGGTGCAGCACCGCGCCGCCGGCAACAGCCAGAATCGGCACGAGCAAGGCCACCGGCCCCTTGGTGAGCAGTGCCGTAGCCAGCGCCAGGACCAGGCCCGACACCAGCATCGCACGCCTCGGGCCATGTGATGTCGGAAGCCGAACCAGTGCCGCCATTGAGGCCGTCACGGCTGCCAGAAGCAC
>JAIOSJ010000054.1 GCA_021107705.1 Thermoanaerobaculales bacterium
CGGGATCCGCCGCTGCCGACCCGCCCGCCGGTTACTACGATACGGTGGATACCTCGAGTTCGGAGCTTCTACGCGACTCGCTGCATGACATTACTGACGATCACCAATACAATTCGTACGCGTATACCATCAT
Organism: Thermoanaerobaculales bacterium; assembly: GCA_021107705.1. Taxonomy (GTDB): domain Bacteria; phylum Acidobacteriota; class Thermoanaerobaculia; order Thermoanaerobaculales; family Sulfomarinibacteraceae; genus JAIOSJ01. The sequence continues at coordinate 134 of JAIOSJ010000054.1, forward strand.
CAATGTTGCGGATGAAGACCCCCTCAACTCTGCCAATGTTCTTGTTGTCTACGAGAATTACACCTACCCAAAACAGGATTCTGGAGCCGCCAACTACAACCGCGAGCACACCTGGCCGAGTTCCTATGGTTTTCCCGACGGGGGCTACCCTTATTCGGACTATCACCATCTGATGGCCAGCAAGGTCAGTTACAACAGCGACCGTGGCAGCCGGCCCTTCGACTACTGCGACAGCTGCGCGGAGAAGGTGACCGTAAATTTCAACGGAGAGGGAATTCGGCAGAGGCTGGACGATGAGACCTTCCAGCAGTGGTATGAGAACCTGGATGCTGGAATGGTCGAGAAAAAGCGGTGAAATCCAACAACTACGGAACTACGGACCTGGCACCTATGCTTTGCTTTGAGGTTCATCTCCCACTCCCGGGAGGATTCTGATACCATATTTTCAAAGAAATTAGACGCTCTGGCTTTATCGTCAGAAGCCTGTGAAGGCAAGATAGGAGGTTCTCATGAAGGTTCTGTTTGTTGTTTTTGGACTCTTGGTGGCCGTTGCGCCGGTCGGTGCACAGCTTGTGGACAACGGCACCTTCGACAGCACCGTCGACGGTTGGGACGAGTTCCCCAAGGGAACGATCGTGTGGGATCCGCTGGATATCTCCAGCAGCTCCAGCTCCGGCTCGGCCCTGATCACCAACGAGAGCCTTACGTCCGGAGATGCCTCAGGACCCCAGCAGTGTGTCACAGGCATCGTGGGCGGACAGGAGTACCTGGTGGAGGCTTCGGTCTACTTCCCGGGGAGTCAAAGTCAATCGGGCTGGACCCGGTTGTTAATCCGCTGGTACTCGGATATCTGCTTCGGCACTCAGCTTGGCCTCGATACGACTCCGAAAGCCAGCACGCCGGACATGTGGTCGACGACAGGTCTTTTCGTCGAAGCCCCGACCGGCGCTGTGGCGGTCGCTCTTCGACTCGACGTGTGGAAGGTCGAGGCCGGTGGCGCCCTGAGCGCCCACTTCGACAACATGATCTTAGATGGGGTGGTCTTCCGCGATGACTTCGAAAGCGAAAATCTTGATGCTTGGTCGGAGGTCGTGCCCTGAGGGTTGCAAGTGCCTGAACCATCAGTTCAATAACCCCCGCAGCAGGTACACTCGGGATCCCGCACAAGCTCGATCCGGCTCATGGTTCCATCCCAGAGATCGCCTCGGAACAGCAGCGGGCGCGGCGCACTGCCGGTGAGGAGGCGCAGGGCCTTTGTCACCTGGTAGGCCGCCGCTGCGGCGGGGGCGGTGTTGATGACCGCCGGGCGAGTCAGCCCGGACTCGGTCCTGTCGAAGAGTTCCGGCCAAAGACAGCGTAAACAGGGGCCGGTCGGCCCGAAGGCGGCCACCGAAACCGTGGCGCCGTCAACTCCGGCATAGACCCATGGGCGTCCGGCCCGCAGGCAGGCGTCATTTACAAGGTAGCGTGCAGCCATGGTGTCCAGGCCGTCGAGCACGAGATCGACTCCGTTCAGGAGATTGTCCACGGTGGAGGGTGTTATCTCGGCGACGATGGGTTCCAGCTCTGTCTCGGCGTTCACTTCGGCGAGCCTGAGGGCCGCCGTTTCGGCTTTCAATGCACCCGCACGAGCATCGGCCTCGGTGTAGAGAACTTGGCGATGGAGGTTGCTCCACTCCACCTGGTCGTGATCCACGAGCCGTACGCGGCCGATCCCGGCCCGTACGCATAACATTGCCGCGTGGCCGCCCACCGCCCCGCACCCGGCCACGGCGACCGAAGAGGCGGCGAGTCGCGTCTGGCCGGACTCCCCGAGGTTCGGGAAAAGAATCTGGCGGGCGTAGCGATCGTCTGCCTTTTGGGTCATGACCCATGGTAACGCTACCGGGAACGGGTCCGCTGGGCCTCTAGGAGGGTGTAGGCCATTGACGGCTGATGGAGTTAGGATGGTCGTGAAGTGGAATTGAGGCGCATTCGAGACGCAGTACTCCCTGTACGGGCCGAGGATTCAACGAAAAAGGGCCAACGACACCCGAAAGGCGCTGCTGATTCAATGCCCTACACCCTCCTGGCGGCAACCCAAGGGGAACGCGTGGTTTTCGATTGAAGAGGTTCTGGGTACCTGTGGTGAACTCTGTAAATCGCCAAGTTATCAGCCGGGTCGATCACACGGCTTTGACCGAGAGGGTCAAGTCGAATCGGGCGACGGGGTCCTCGCCGAATTTTGACGGCACAGTTGCCGTGACGTGAATCGGCAGATTGATGCGCTCGCTGCTGTCGAAGGTTTCCTGAAGTGCAGCCGACACCGCCTGGCCGTCCTGACAGGAAAAGTAGGTGTCTCCCTCGGCCCGCTTCAGAAATTCGCCGTGGGCGTTTTTGAAGGCAAAGCTGACTTTTCGTCCGGAGGCATGGACCTTGTTGAAGACCATCAGACCGCCGGCGAGATCAGCGCCCACCATGAGCGCACCGAAATACATACTCTTGAGATGATTTTTATTCCGCGACCGAAAGGGTATACGGACAACACAATGGTGGTCATCGATCTCAAAGATTCGTGCCCCAGTCCAGGAGATCATCCGAATCTTCGTCAAAGCGAAAACACGGAGGAAGAGATTCGCCCGGGTTCTTTCCGGCAGGCGACGGATGAGCGACTGAAAGGGGAAGGCCGACATGGGGCAAGGATAGCGTAATCGGCCGGGGGTCAAAAAGTCGAGGTCAAAGGGATGAAGGGTCAAAGGGATGTAGGGGCAACCCTGTGTGGTTGCCCATCCCCCGACTGTGGGGACAGTTCAAGAATTGAAGGGTCAAAAAGGTCAAAAGGTCGAAGGGTCGAAGAGTCGAAGAGTTAAAGAGATCGCAGGGGCGTGCAGGTGTCGTTGTTGATGCGAGCGAGGACATAAATCAGATAACCCCGACTCGGAGGGGCACTGGAATTGTCCTTGCCGTCATTCTCGTAGCTTTGGTTTGATTTTTTTGAGATAGTGGAGTTATGCAAAGCGGGGATGATACTTTTTTCCTGAGCCGTGAGGGAGAGAGGTTCGGGCCCTACAGCTGGGCGGAGATCTGCCGCTTCGGCGAGGAGGGCAATCTCTTTGCCGGAGACCTGCTCTGGTCCGTCCCTCTCTCCTCATGGACTTCGGTGGAGCAGATCGATTCTCTGCAAGCATTTGTCGTCCCGGTGCAGGCGAAGAGGCCAGGGTCAAGGAAACTCCTCTTTCTGCTGTTGATCCCGCTTTTGGCGGCTCTTGGTCTGGCCCTCTTTCTCTTTCTCTCTCTTTCCCCGGACAGGTCCTACACAGTGACCGATGTGGCCTCTTACTCCGTAACCCCCTCTTCTGAAGAGCAGGTGATCTCCTATGGAGAGCGGGTGAAGGTGAGGCTTCCGGCTCATTTCTGTTCCAAGGAGCAGACGCTCTCGGTCGGCAGGGTGGAAGACGCCTCTTCGATCATGGTTGAGGATGCCCTCCCGCTGATGCTGGTCGATCTCAAGCTGGATGGAGGGAAGCAACCCTCTCAGCCTGTGGACTTGAGCCTAGTGTACGACCCCGAAGACCTGAGTCCGGATCACACCCCTGAAGAGCAGTTGGCGGCCTTCCGCTGGGACGAGGAGGGCGGTGGGTGGGTCAATCTGCCGATGCGGATCGACGAAGAGAATCACACGGTATCGGTCCTGATCGATCATTTCAGTGTGGCAGGGGTGATGAAGCTGCTGGGCATTTTGCCTGTGAGTGGAAGTGTGTATGTGGCCTCGGATATCGGTGAGTGGTTGCTGAACGACGTCTACATCACGCCGGAGAAGAATTTTCGTATTCTCTATTCGAAAGAAGCCATCGACAACGATAACGTGACCAACGACCGGTTTTGGAAGCGGGAATATTCAACCCCCGGTTTCAGTTACAAGAGGGCTTATCCGCGCTACATCCAGGATATGGGCTATTTTCTGGAGGGCGCCCTGAAGAGCTATACCGCGACCCACCACTTCAGGAACCCTGTCGGGACAAGGATAAGTATTTTTGGGGAATACCGGAAGACCCTGACGGTGAAGATGGACTCCTATTTTACGGCTCTGAGCGGAAAGCCGAGCTACGAGAAGATCCATGAACGGTTGCATATCCCTACCAGTAATGCCAATTTCCCGGATTTTGCCAAGGTCACGCTTGCCCATGAACTCTTTCACGCGGTTCAGGCGGAGTATTGCGGCATCTCAGGAATGATGAATCCGATCAATGGCTGGTGGCTGGAGGCGACCGCCGACTATGCCGCCTACGTTGTGGCCTGGCCGGCGCCTCTCAAGGGTTTGGATTTCGGGTGCGGCCACAACTATCTCACCTTCCCCGTCACCGACAGGGGCCGGAAGTACGGCCCCGGATGGACGGACCGTGAATACGAATACCTCACATCGGTGTGGGTGAAACATCTGGTAGAGGCCGGTATCGATTTCAAAGGGATGTTTGAAGCCGTTGCCCTGGATGGCGCCGCCACTCGACCGATCAGCAGTCTCGGTCTCTACCTTGCGAAAAGAGGAGGGATCTTTGCGCGCTACCGCGCTTTTGCCGCCTGGATGGCATTTTCTTCCAAGGGCTGGCTCAAGTCGTTCCCTCTCGCCACCTTCAATGGGGATACTTCCCATGACATCGCGGTCAACCGGAATACGCTGACGCTGGGGGACGGAAAGAAGACAGTCTACACCTTCGACCTGCCGGCCGAGTACACATCGAAGATGTGGGTGATTCAGCTGAAGAAGGCTCCGGCTTCAAAAGACTCGAAGAAGAAGCCTATTGTCGTGAAAGTGAAGAAGAAGACTTCAGGTGTTGTGGTGGATCTATTCGTTGTTCCGAAGGGAGGAAGGACCCTGAATCCGCCGACGCCGACGAAGTCTCTATTCAAAGAGGATCAATCGGTGATGGTCACTGCCGGAGCGGGGGACCTGCTCTGTATTGCGGCAAGCCAAGGTGATTCCACAGAAGGCAGCGCCGATGTGGTGGTGACAGATGCGGGGATCCTGCTGGAGATCGATCCACCTGAGTTGCTCAATGCGGTTTTCGGCACGCGGTACTCGTTCAAGCTCCAGGCGACGCAAATCCCCGAGAAGGTAGACCGCGCCCAATTTGAGTGGGATTTTGGTGACGGGATCGGGGAGAGTACGGGATTTGAAGGATCTGCCGTGGTAGGTGGCGAAGCCGAAGTCACGATTTCCCACACCTATGAGGAGAGCGAGAAGGAGGAGACCTACCCACTGAAGGTGATTCTGAAAGACGACAAAGGCGTAGTCTTGGCCGAGGCAGAGGCAAAGGTGGTTCTTCCGCTTGTAGAAGCCGAAGTGGTGGTTATGCCCAGGCACTCCGTCGGGCCTCCTGGCGCCACCTTCGGCCTCGAGGCCATTGCCCGCCCCGCCGGGAAATATCGCTTTCAATGGGAGATGGAGGGTCAGACCGATGTCTTCACCCAGGAGGGGGCAAAATCGGAGATCGCTCCGGCCCTTGAAGAGGAGGGAGAGTTCTTCGTTACGGTCAAGCTCTTCAGCCTGGACGGAACCTACCTTGGGAAAGACCAAGTAACGGTCGTCGTCGAGCCGGATGACGGACCGATGGGTCAATGGATCCTCGTGGAAAAAGGCGCCCGTAAAGCAAATAACCCCGTCGTCGGGTGTGGGTCAATGAAAGAAGGAAGATCACAGTACACCATAAAAAGGGTTGATTGGGAAGACGGCGACAGGAAGGAGATCACCCTGGGTGCCTTTTGTACATGGTCGATTCCGCCGGATGTCATTCCCGCGGGGACCGTGGTCACGGTGAACTATTCGGTTACAGATCAGAGTGATTCGATGACGGAAAAGTTTCGGAAGTACCTCTCGACTGAGTATACTAAGGGCCGATGGTCGGCTTCCAGTAACTGGCACTACCAGCAGTACTCTGAAACTGTTGGGCTGTTACTTGATGTGATCTCCTGGGATCCCTGGGGCATCAAATATCCAGAAGAAATCTACATTAGGCCGGGTGATGGGCCGAAAAACGCCTACATTTCATTCAAGGCAGGGGATGGAACCCGGCATGAAGACTACCTATACATTGGCATCACAACCCGTTATGGGTTTGATTATTTCCACTACACCTACACGTACAAGCTCAAGCCCGGTACGCCCCAATGAAGTCAACTTAGCTGTTTGCAAATCCCTTCAAAGCCCGGCCCATCTGGGCCGGCTTTGAAGGGATTTGCTACCCTCCCCCGATGCCGTATGTGGGCGAACTCTTTGCGTTGGGGGCAGCCGCGGTCTGGGCCGTGGCGGTGATCCTCTTTCGTCGCTCCGGCGAAACGATGTCTCCTTTTTCCCTCAATCTCTTCAGGGTTGGTGTGTCGGCGGTCCTTTTGATCGGGGTTGTGCTGATTTCGGGGGGGAAACTCGTGGGGGACCGGCCGTTGTCCGATTTCCTCTGGTTGGCGGCAAGCGGCATCGTTGGTATCGCCATTTCCGACACCTTCTTTCACCGCTGCCTGAACATGGTGGGGGCGGGTATCAACGCAGTTGTGGATTGCCTGTACCCGCCATTTGTTGCGGTTGTGGCGTTTCTGCTCCTGGATGAGCAACTTGGGCCTTGGCAGTTGGCCGGTATGGTGTTGGTGATCGGGGGGGTCGTCATCACGACGAGGGCAATTCCTCCGGAAGGGACCTCGCACCGTGATCTTCTGATCGGCATTCTCTGGGGTGTGGCGGCGATGGCGACTCTTGCCCTGGGTGTGGTGTGGGCCAAGCCGGTGTTGGAGGGGAATTCGGTCGTGTGGGCGAGTTGCGTTCGTCAGGTCGTGAGCTTCGCCGTGATGGCGCCGGTGGCTCTCGCTCTGCCGAGTCGGCGAGAGATCTGGAGTGTTTTCAAACCACGGCCCGACTGGAAATTTTCCCTTCCCGGAACGATCCTGGGTTCCTTTCTGGCACTGTTGTTATGGCTTGCGGGAATGAAGTATACCGAGGCCGGGGCTGCGGCAATTCTCAACCAGACGAGTACCGTATTTATCCTGATTCTGGCGGCGATCTTCCTCCACGAGCCCTTCACCGCCCGACGTTGGGTTGCGGCCGGCCTCGCCCTCATCGGTATCGCGATGGTGACTTTCGGCTGACGGAAGGCAGGCGGCTAACCCCGCCGCCAGCGGCAGAACACCGAGAGCGACGATCGGCATGAGGAAGCGATTGCCCCAGTGGGACATGGACCAAAGTGTATAGGTCGAGTAGAAGAGGTAGATGGCGAGGGACGAGAAGGCGACGAAGAGACCCCATTGCCGGTGTCGGCGATAGAGTACGGGCAACAGAAGTACGGCGATCACCGTGACCGGACTGGTCGGCAGAAGTCCTCTGGTCGGTTTCAGCAGTTGGTCCTTGGCGCCCTGCCACATCGGCAGGATGAAGTCCTCACGGTTCGAGTGCAATTCGATGCCCGTCGGCGTGAAATGCACAATCCGGTCATAGGGTGTCACAAGAGGGTGACCGAAGAGCTGGTAGTTGAGGCTCAACCACAGAGCGGATGGAAGGGCGACACCCAGAGCGAAGGCTGGGAGAGCGCGGCGCCACGGTTTTCCGGTGAGTAACGGAAACACAATGGCCGTGAGGGCGAAAACCGGTTTTGCGGTGGTGGCGAGGGCCAGCAGCAAGCCGGCGGCTACGTGGCGGCCGGCGCTCGGCGAGCGATCAGCCGGAAGCAGAGCCAGGGCCCCGAGAAAGAGGACCGCGGTAAACACGTCCGGCGAAAAATTCCATGCGTAATGGGGGAGGAAGGATAGGGTGGCCGTCAGGCAGGTGGCCATAGCCGAGGGCCATGGCCCTGCCACGCCGGGCCAGGACGAACATCAGGGCACAGAGGGCTGCGAGTTGTAGGAAATTAAAGACCAAGGCGCCGGCATCTCCGAAGAGCAGGATGAAGGGAAGAGCCGCCATCGGCATCCAGAGGGGGTGTTTCGGCACAAAACGACCGCTCTGGTCAAGAGCGATGTCGGTATTGTGGGCATACCACGGCTGCCAAAGCTGGTTGGAGATATCGAGATCGCCGTCCTCCCAGATGAAGTGGGCGGTCGCCATGTAATACCGGCAGTCACTGCGTAAATAAGGTCTGCCGTCATAACCGGTCGCGATGACTCCCAGGAAGAGGAGCGACGGCAGCAATATCGCCACCAGGCCGGGAAGCCAGCGGTTTCGAACAGTCACCGACGTTCAGCGTGGACGGTCGATCGCCAGCGGCGAGACCTCCGGCTCGGGATCGTCAAATGGGACGGCCGCATATTCAATCTCAGGGTCATACAGGTTGTTCACCTTCATGCCGCGTCGGGAGAGGGAATAGACGTTGTCCTCGATGAAGAGGCTTCGCCGGACGAGGGCGGACCAACTCCAGTCCCCCGATGATTCTGTGGGGAGGTCGTCATGATTGACCCTTCCCAGTTCGTCGATGCCGTCGTCGAGATCCACCGACAGGAGCAACAGACCGGCGAACAGATTCCCGCTCCAGGAGCCCTGGACGGCTGGGAGGGAGAGCACGTCATTTCTGAAGGTGAAGGCGTGATGATCTGCAAGAGCTTCGGACCAACTCCAGTCATTGCCCGGGCTCTCGAGGACATAGTCGTGGAGCAGGGCGGGGTTTTCGAGATCGGCGACATCGAAGATCTTGACAGCGAGGCCGTGAAGACGGCCTTCATCGTCTCCATTCATGCCGATCGCCAACAGATGATTGTGGTCCATTGGGTGGAGATAGGCCGAGTATCCGGGGATCTTCAATTCTCCCGTCAATCGAGGTTCTGTCGGGTCGG
>JAIOSJ010000073.1 GCA_021107705.1 Thermoanaerobaculales bacterium
AGTGTACTTTTTGTCGTATCGGGACCCTGCGCATGCTGGAGACGTTCGAGCGCATCACACGTGGCGAGGTTGAGGTTGAGGACATCGAAATGCTGTCGGAACTCGGGGAGCAGAGCAAGGAAGCCAGCCTGTGTGGTCTCGGTCAGACGGCGCCCAACCCGGTGCTCTCGACGATACGCTACTACATGGATGAGTTCCTGGCTCACATCAAGCACAAGAGCTGTCCTGCGGGCAGTTGTCAGAGCCTGGTCGATTTCATTATCGAACCCCAGAAATGTACAGGCTGTGGCGTCTGTGCCACGGACTGCCCGGTCGATGCAATCTCCGGTATCAAGAAACAGACCTATGTCATCGACATAGATGCCTGCGTCCAGTGTGGAAAGTGCATCACGTCGTGCTCATTCGACGCGATCTACACCGTAGGCAAGAAGGTGGCCGCATCATGAAGACCATCACCATCGAAATCAACGGCAAGGACATTGAGGCGCGTCCGGGGCAGACGGTCCTGGAGGTTGTCGAGGAACACAAACTCGACACAATTCCGACTCTGTGCCATTCGCCGAATCTCAAACCCTACGCTTCGTGTTTCCTTTGTGTCGTCGAGCTGGAGGGCAAGCCCAATCTGGTGCCGTCATGTGCTACGCCGGTAGCCCCGGGCATGAAGGTGACGACGCGCAACGAGCGGATCGAGAGATCGCGAAAAACGGCTCTCGAACTTCTGCTGTCCAACCACTACGCGGACTGCGTGTCGCCGTGCATGGAAGGTTGCCCCGCCGGCGTCGATGTTCAAGGCTATCTGGCCTTGGCCAACATGGGCGACTTCAAGAAGGCTGCGGATCTGATTCGAGAGACCAATCCATTACCCGGGATCTGCGGCCGTGTCTGCGTGCGCAAGTGTGAGGTTGTGTGCCGACGGATCGACATCGACACCTCGGTCGCCATAAACGACGTCAAGCGTTACATCACCGACAGTCCCGGAGTCTACGACGACGATCCGGTGCGGGCGCCTTCCCGCGGGCAGAGCGTCGGCATCGTCGGCGGCGGACCGGCCGGCTTGACCGCCGCGTGGTTCCTTGGCAAGTGGGGTTGGGACCCGGTGATTTACGAGAGCTTGCCCAAGGCCGGTGGCATGCTGCGCTACGGCATTCCCAGGTATCGCCTGCCATGGGACGAGATCGACAAGGAAGTCGACTACATCAGGCGGGCCGGCGCCGAGATCAAATGCGGTGTCGAGGTCGGAGTCGACATTACCCTCGATGAAATGATGGAACAACATGGTGCGGTCTTTCTCGGGCCCGGCGCGATGGAAGGCAAGGGGATGATGGTCGAGGGTGAGAAGGACACGCCCGGCGTTGTCATCGGCGTCGATTATCTGCTGGAAAAGTCCGACAACCCGACCCCGACCGAAGGTACGGTCGTCGTCATCGGCGGTGGCAACACCGCTGTCGACGTCGCGCGCCAGGCATGGCGCCTCGGCGCCGAGAAGGTCATCGTTATCTACCGTCGGACCAGGGCCCAGATGCCGGCCGATCCCCAGGAAATCGACGATATGATCGACGAGGGCGTGCAACTGCTGGAGTTGGTCGCGCCGGTCGGAATCATCAAAAAAGAGGACGGCAGTCTCAAAGCCCTCAAATGCATCCGGATGGTTTTGGGCGAGCCTGACGCCTCGGGGCGCCGGCGTCCCGTTCCCCAGGAAGGCTCCGAGTTCGATATGCCCTGTGACTGGGCGATGCCCTCGATCGGGCAGATGCCGTTCTTGACCACCTTGCTCAAGGACAGCAAGCATGCGCCCAAGGTCTCCCGGTGGAGCACCTTCGATATCGATACCACGACGATGAAGACCAACATCGAGGGTCTCTTCGCCGGCGGTGACGCGGCCGATGACGGCCCGACCGTCGTCATCGACGCGATCGCCGACGGCCAAAAAGCGGCCAAGGCGATCCACGCCTTTCTGTTGGGCGAGGAGATCCCGGCCAAGCCCTTCATCGTCACCAAGGAGTTCTGGGAACGGCCCGGCCAAATTGAGCTGGGGGACATCCCGGAGAGCCCCCGGCGCAAGATGCACCACATCTCGGTCGACGATCGGGTGGGGAACTTCAAGGAAGTCGCCACGGGCTACGAGTTCGAGGACATGACCCACGAGTGCGACCGGTGTCTTTCGTGCGGGTGTCTGGCCTTTGACTGGTGTGATCTCAGACTCTACTCCGAGGAGTACGGGGCCGACCTGGGTCACTACAAGGGCAAGGTCCGCAAACACAAGGTCGATGAGCGTCACCCGTACTTGGTTTACGATCCCAACAAGTGCATTCTCTGTGCGCGGTGCATTCGCACCTGCGAAAAGGTTCTGCCGATCTCGGCCTTGGGGCTTATCAATCGTGGCTTCAAGACCGAGATGCGTCCCTCGATGAACGACCCTCTGGTGGACACAAGTTGCATCGCGTGCGGGAACTGCGTCGATGCCTGTCCCACCGGGGCCATCCTTCCGAAGTTCGCCTACAAGAGCCGTGCGGCCCTGGCGGTGGAGCAGGAACAGAGCCACTGTGCTCTGTGTTCGATCGCCTGCCCGATCACGGTCAACAAGATTTCCGAGGGCGGCTACTACATCGGCCCCTCCGGGGTACCGGGCGACTATCTCTGCCACGATGGGCGATTCTGTTCGGAACTCTTCATCAAGAGCACACGGCTGGTCGAACCCCGGAAGAGAGAGGGCATGGTCCACAGCCCCCTGGGTCACAGGGAAGCCTACGAGTTGGCGGCGAAAGGTCTGAAGACCGCCGTCGAACAGTACGGCCCTGAAAGCGTGGCGGTCTTCCTTTATCCCGACGTCAGTAACGAGGAGATGTACCTGGCTGGGCGGATAGCTCGAGAGGGCCTGGGAACCAACAACGTCGGGTCGATCGCTATGCTGGAAACCGGTGTGAAAAGCGGGGTGTTGGATGCCTCCTTCGGTTTCACGGCCTCGACCGCAGATCGGTCGGTGATTCGCGATGCCGATGTGATCATCTGCAACAACATCGACCCCCAGGACGAACTCTTGATCCTCAGCATGGAGATCATCGACGCGGTCAGGGACGGTGGGGCTCAGTTGATTGTCGCAGGTTCGGCGAAGAATTCGCTGGACGATCTGGCCACTCTGTCGCTCGATCCCATGCGGGGTCGCGCTGCCCTGATGTGGAACGGCGTAATCCAGCGTCTGATCGACCAGGGTTTCTTCCCGAGAGAAGCTATCGCGGCAATGGACGGAGGCGAGGCATTTCTCGCGGATGCCAATCCCTATGACAGTGCGCAAACCGAGATGGTCACCGGTGTCGAAGCCCGTCGAATCGAGGCCGCCGCAGCTTTGGTGTCGGGGGCTCGGAAGGTCGTCGTCATCCAGAGCCCCGACCGGTCCCGCGATATGGCGCCCGGCGATGTCCAGGTGATGGCCAATCTGACCTTGCTGCTGAGAAACCGAGGAGTGCGCAGCGATTTGATCCTGCCGTCTCTTGCCGCCAACGGGGCCGGTATTGAGGTCTGTGGGGCCGACCCGGCATTCCAAGCGGGAAGGGCGCCGGTCAACGGCGTGGCCGGTGCGCGTTCCCGCGCCGAACTCCTGTCCCTGTTAAAAGAGGGAAGGATCAAAGCGGCCCTGGTCCTCGGCGAGGACCCGATGGCCACCGATCGGACGGCTTCATATTTCGGGGCTGTCGAGTTCCTCGCAGCCGTTGATTGGGCCCAGACCGAAACGACCCAATTCGCGGATGTCGCCATTCCGGGCAGCACCTTTCTCGAAAGCGAGGGCAGCCGGTGTAATTTCGAGGGTGAAGTGCTCACCTTCCACCCGACAGTGAAGACGCCCAGCGGCGTCAAGAGTTGGGAAGTCCTGGTCGGCATTGCGGCTGAATTGGGCCTCTCCGTCGGATCGGACTTCGACGGCATTTCGGCAGAGCTGGATCAGATCGTACGGGAGAAGCAGAAAAGCGCATTGGAACTGCTGTGGAACACCGGTCAGCCACGGTCGTGGGACGGTACGGGACGCCTGGTGGTCGCCGACGTTGAGGCTCAGGCGTCGTCGGTATTGCCGGCCTATTCGACAACCGCCCGCTATCGGCGCGAAAAACTGGAGGTCGGTATCCAACATTACCGGGTCGGCGCCAGGGTATGAAGCCTAGTCTATCGCTCGGAGGCTTGATCGAACTGCTCGACAGGAGCGTTGACCTGCTGCTGATTTTGGACGAGGGGGAGAGGGTCAGGCACCTCAGCTCGCTTCTGGAGTCTGAATGCGGCTGCGCCGAGCCCGAGAGGAACGGATGCGCCGAGCTGAGGGACCTGTTCGGCACCGATGCCCTTGCCGCTTTCAGAGAGGCGATGCCCAAGGCTGCTTCCGGCGACCGGGGCGTCGTCGTGTATTGGAAGCCTGATTCCACCAGCCCGCCGATCGTATTCAAGATCGACTTTGCCGAGACCGAAGACGGACCGCTGTACTTCTTCAGGTCCAACCGGTCGACGGACATCTCCGACTTCAGTCTGAAGGACGATTGGGAAAAGATGCTGCGGGCCAAGGAACTGGCCTGTCTCTATTCCGTGGCCGAGTGGGTTCAGGAATCGAAGTCGATCGACGAGTTTTTCGCCAGCTTCGCCAAGTATATGGCGCCGGGCATGCAGTTTCCCGATCAAGTCAGAATCTGGTCGGTCTACCAGGGTCAGGAGTATGGCGAAAAGCCGGAGGGCGGGAACACCATCACGAGCGCCTTGAGCGTCAGCGGGGAAACCCTGGGGAAGATCGTCATCGGTTACGAGGATCCGGCGATCGACGTGCTTCCGGAAGAACAGAAGCTGTTGGACGAAATCGCGAGATTTCTGTGCCTGGCCCTGGACAGAAAGAGCTTGGCGACGACTTTGGAAGTCAAGGCCGAGGAGTTGGAGGGGGTGACGAAAAAGGTCGCGGGCCTCGAGTTCCAGATCGAGGCGCGAACTCGGGAGTTGGAGAAGGAACACAAGACGCTGGCCAAGGTCAATACCTATCTGGATCAGGCGCATCGGGGGTTCGACGAGTCGAAGAGAACCCTGAAAACAATGTTTCAGGCGATTCCGGACACCGTGGCGCTGATCGACAAGAACCTTGAAGTGGTGATGACCAACCAGAGCGAGAAGATGGCTGGACAGGTCTGTCACAAGGTCCTCTTCGACATGGATAATCCCTGCCTGGACTGTCGATTGATCAAGATCTCCGAGACCCGGGCCCCGGTGACGGTCGAGATGAAGCACGGCGACAAGTTTTTCGAGGTCCATGCCCTGCCTGTGTTCAACGAAGAGCACGAAGTGGACGGCATCATCGAGTTCTTCCGCGACATCACTTTCAAGAAGGTGTACGAGCAGCAGTTGCAGCAGGCGGACAAACTGGCCTCCCTGGGTCAGCTCGTCAGCGGCATCGGCCATGAGATCAATAATCCCAACCAGTTCATCAGGGGCAATATCAAGATCATCAAGCAGGCACTGGACGACATCCTTCCGATCGTCGACGAGTATCAGAAGAGTCATCCCGATTTGAAGATCGCCAGGCTCAAGTACGACTTCTTCCGTGAGCACATCCTGACATTGGTGGACGACATGGGCAACGGTTCCGAACGGATCAAGAGGATCGTTCAGAGTCTCAAGTCTTTCGCCCGAAAAGACGAGGGATTGCTGGTCGACACGGTCGACATCAACAACGTCATCGACGAGAGCGCGCGCCTGGTTCACAACCAGGTTCACAAGTTCGCCGACATCCAGCTGGATCTGGCGCCGGATCTGCCGACCTTCGAGGGCAATGCCCAGAAATTGGAGCAGGTGATCATCAATTTGATCATTAACGCCGGTCAGGCCATGCCCGCCGATCACCGGGGACTGATCAGGGTCTCGTCGGAGAAGGACGGGGAGTACATCGTCGCCCGGGTTTCAGACAACGGCTCGGGGATGAGCCCGTCCACAGCGAAGAACATCTTCGACCCGTTCTTTACGACCAAGAGGGCCCGAGGTGGCACGGGTCTGGGGTTGTCGATCGCCCTTCGCATCATCGAAGAGCATCGGGGTGTGATCTCGGCCGAGAGTGAGATCGGCGAGGGCACGACCTTCACAATCCGACTCCCGATCGGGGATCGTGAAGAAGCGGCATCAGAGTGATGAGGGCCGGCCTCATTTTTGTGGCTATTTCTTGGAGTTCTGCATACGGCTTAACCCGCACTTCTCACCGGGTTTCGTCGCGAGGGCTGTGAAGGGTCGTTAGATGTTGGGTTTTTCGGAAATCGGGCGACGCAGTCGTAGTTGCACTCCGTCGAGGAGAACGAATTGCGAAAAGCACGACAGATGGCTGCCATGCGCAGCCCGCAGCAGATACCTGGTGAGAAGTGCGGGTTAGAGTAGTTTTTCGTTACGATCGCCTGCAGCCG
>JAIOSJ010000047.1 GCA_021107705.1 Thermoanaerobaculales bacterium
AAGCAGCAACGCGCCTTCGATCTTCTCGATTCCATTACATTGTAGGCAGTACCCTGCACCCCGATGACAATCTAACTTATGGAACTAGCATAGGTTATCCCAGCTTCTTCTCGGGAACTTCAGCCTAACGAAACAGGGTTGATGTCGTGCCCCGCCGCGACATCATCCCTGTTTCGTTAGGCCGCCGTTGCGCAGGCCTTCTGAGAATGAATCGTTACGACTACACACGCGAAGCGAAATTGTTGGCCGCTGTGAGGAATGTCGCATTCCTTGTGGCGATTGGCCTAGTTCCTTTCTGGTTCTTTAGCAAAGCTTTCGAAACCTGCGCCCCTGAAGAGATCACGGAAATCGGAATAGCCGCGGTGGTCTGGGGTTTCTTGTGCCTTTTATTCACGATCGTGGTAGGCGTCGATGTTGTCCAGATCTTTCGGGGTTCGAGAGAAATAGTCTTTGATGGAGACTGGATTGTGCTACCGGGTTTAGGTCGAATCGAAGTCGGTGAGATAGAAGACGTCAAGAAACAATTCACAATCCTCCATCCGAAGGTAACGATTACGCTCAAGAGGAGGTTTGGGCCATTCTCAAAGGTGAAAGAATTCGTTTTTCCCCACAATTATGGATACGAAACAGATATCCAAGAACGACTGCTGGGCCTTTCCCCTCCGTTGAAATAGGTGAAGCACCTTCGAATCTCGTGCCAGGTCTAACCTTCCTAACCTTCTCTGATTTCAACGCCTGCCATTCAACGACAACCCCGATTGGATGACCCGCTCATCCGACAGGCATCTTTTCATCCCCGGCCTTCTGGGCAATCCGTCGGGCGGATTGCATGCGGCCCTTCAGGCCGGAGTGATGGTCGAGTTCCCGCGGGTCCTTCCACACCACGAAACGGCGCCTTCGCGCCGCAAAAATTCATATTCGTTAGCTCGCGTGACGCCTTGACATATCATATTCAGTATATATATATTCTTTGGTATATGTGGGAGGTCTTCGAGCACAGGCGTGTTGGCCGGCAGCTGACTCAACTTCCCATCGATGTATTGAAACGGTATGAGAAGTGGAAGGACATCGTCGCGATCTCTGGTCCAGAGGGTCTGAGATTGATCAAGGGTCTTCATGACGAGTCCCTCAAAGGGAAGTGGAAAGGGCATCGATCCTCCAGGCTCAGCCGCCAGCATCGGGTGTTCTATTGGGTCGAGAGGGAACGAGTACTCGTGGAGGTCGTGAGCGTCACGGCCCACGATTACAGAAAGAAGTGAGTATGGGCGATTATCGAAAGGCGCGGACGCGTATCGAAGTCTCGGTCGGAGAGTCGGTTCGGATCATCCGTGAGCTGCAGGAACTCAGCCAGAATCAACTGGCAACGCTCACCGGTATTCCGCAGTCGACCATCTCCGCAATCGAGTGCAACAGAGTCAGGCTCGGCGTCGAGCGCGCAAAGGTACTCGCGCGAGCACTTGAGGTTCATCCGGCGGTTCTTGTCTTTCCCAGCTGGGATGTGGAGCGTGAATCGGCGGCCTAACGAAATAGGTTTGATGTCGCGCTCCGCCGCGACATCACCGGTGTTGAACTCCGGCCTTCTGATCCGCTGCGCGGCTCAGCTCGGCGTTTTCCGAGAGGGACGAACGGAAAAGAAGACGGATCATTCGCCCTGTCCCTCTCGGAAACTCGCCTCGGCGGCCTACCACTCCATCCAACGGCCCGCTGGACGGGGGTGCCTGGTCCGACCTTTTGCTGCGGGTCGTTTCGTTTAGGTGGGAGCAAAAGGTCCGACCTGGCTCGCCGCGGGAAGGGCGCTCAAAAACAGTCGTTCCGGCAGGCGGGTAGGCCGTCGCTCGCGTTGTCTGCGGGGCCGGATTTCTGTTTGTATCACCCCGCCGTCCCGGGCCCGCAGACAATGCGACGCTGATTCACCGCCAGGTGCACCAGAAGGCCGGGCTCACAAGCTAAGCCACCCGCAGGCATAGCGTGCCGAACGCCCTGCCCTGCTACAATCGAGACGAGGCTTTATGGCCTTTTTGGACAAAACGCCGATGATGGATGTGATACCACGAGATCCGTCAACATCCATATTTTCAATGCTTTAGGATTCGTATCAACCGGCGGCAGCGTGCTCCGGGGGGGGAGAATCAGACCCCGGGAACCGGCTCGAAATCGTTCCAACGCCCCAATGACCGCTCCTATGCCAGAATGACCGTTCCGATTCGAAAACGACCGTTCAAATGCGAAACCGACCGTTCAAGCCGTCAAACCGACCGGAGGCGGAAGGAGCGCGCGGGTTTTCAACCCCGGCCTTCTGGATCGCCTTGCGTCGATCCAGCGTCGCTATGAAGCGAAGCCACGAGAAAACCAATTGCAGGGACTGCGGCTTCGCTTCACACGCGAGCGGCGGCCTACCTCGTCGCCGGGAGAACCAAGGTCGAAACGACCTCCCCGAGGATTGCCACCACTGACGTTCTTCTGTAGGCGTTACGTCAGCGAGCGGCATTGGAAGAACGTCAGGGGAGGCACGTCCCGGCGGGACGGGCTGTCCGTGTGTCTGCGAACGCCAGGGGAACGACTCAGGTCGCTTTCAAGCGCCCGCTCAAAGCGTGTCGAGTGGGCTGACGACACCAAGAGGGCCCTGATTCAACACATGCGTATAAATCATCGTTGTTTTCAC
>JAIOSJ010000242.1 GCA_021107705.1 Thermoanaerobaculales bacterium
ACAGCCCTTGCGAAGACGGTCGAGGGCGGCGAAAAACATCTTCTCCCTCTCGGTCTCGACATCTTGGATCTGGACCCAGAAAGCTTCATCGTCAGTGCTCTTCTCATTGAGTGCTCAGGTGTCCTCGGCCAAACCGAGGGTCGAGTAGGGACCGATTCGCTTTTCCAGATACGTGCTGTAATACGACGGGTGAGAAATCGGCATCGCCGGCTTCTCCGGTTCGATGTTGATCGGAGAGACATAGAGGGAGACGTTCTCGTCCATCTCGGTCAACATCAGTCGGGTCAGGCCTGCGACCTTCATGCCGACGACGACCTTGAACTCCAGTTTTAGGTAGTCTGAGAGAACTCCGAGTTCGAGATTCACCGTGTCGTTGCCGATCGAGAGTTCAGCGCTGTGTTTCGTTCGGTCGAGGCGGAGGTCGAAGGGGATCTCCATCGGCGGGTCACCCTTGATGAGGATGTTTTCGGGACCTTTGATCGTTCCCCGGAAGTGCTCGCCCCCACCTTCAAGAACGAGACGCATTCCGCCTTCTTGAAAGGTCTCGTCCGACGATCTGGTGGTAAAGAGCATGAAGGTGCCCTGCGTGCCCAATAGATCGGGAATGCACATCGCTCCCAGCTGGGCGCCGTAGAAGCGTTCCGGCGGGAAAGTAATGGGAACCCTCAGGATGGTGCTCCAGATATTGTGTTCACCGAGGACCTTCCAGAAGGTTTTTGACTTGCGAAGGAGTCTGATCTCGGGCTTTGCCAGCGGGATCTTGAATTTTCCAATTTTCAAGAATCGATCCACCGACCCAATGTAGGCCGAGGAGAGTCGGGGGAGATAGGTCCGAGGATCCCGATCGAGGAAATCAAAGATGTTGTGCTTGCCCGGATTGACGCCGGTTGAGAAGGAAGACCATGCCACCGGAGTGATCGAGGGGAAGGTGGTTCGCAGTTTGCTGTAACACCCCTTCTGGGCCAGTTTGGAAAAATTCGGCATCTTGCCTTCGGCCATGAATTGTTTGGTGAGCCGAGTTTCCTGCCCGTCAAAGCCCACCACAACCACGCGAGGGGCGAGTGGTCTGACCTTGGTCCTCCTTTTTGCCATCCGCCAGAGGGTGCGGAAGGGAAGAATGAGGAGAGAAACACCGGCCAAAATCATGGTGGCGAAGATGACGAAGAACGATCCCAGAAGAGCGAATCCCGCCCCGGGGCCGACATAGGCGTCGCACGGGCCAGGGGCGGCCACCGCGAAAAGGACGATGCAACCAAGTACTCGCATCCAGAATCTCTGATAACGCGTGATTTTCACGTCGAATTTACCTCCTGGTCGGTGCGCAGAATTGTCTGTGAAACTCAGATCGGTTCCCGTTCCGTGGTCTTCATCGCCGATCAGTGCTCCCATCGAGCGTTTCAGTCAGACCGAGAAAACCACCGGTACGCACCGTGGCGCTGGAGTATACCTAATCCTTGAATTTTGTGAGCGCAGGCGGGACGGGATGCAGTACCATGGCGCGCCAAGAGCGTGTAGGGCATTGAGGATGGCCTACCGTGTTTTCGGAGGGAATATGTCTTTGTGGTTGGGCGCATTTATGAGGAAAATCAAGTATGGAAAGTCGATCGTATTGGTTTCGGGCCTTCCTCGATCCGGGACCTCGATGGCCATGAAAATGCTGGATGCCGGCGGTTTAGACCTGATACAGGATGGGATTCGCACCGCCGATGAAGACAATCCCAAGGGCTATTTCGAAGATGAACGTGTGAAGGACCTCGCCAAAACGGAAGACAAGCGATGGTTGAAAAATGTGCGCGGCAAGGTCATCAAGGTCGTGTCCTCGCTACTGCAGTACCTGCCGCCGGAAAACCACTACAAGGTCGTTTTCATGAGGCGTGAGCTGCAGGAGGTGTTGGCTTCTCAGGCGAAGATGCTCAAAAGGCGTGAAGAAAAACACGCCGCTTCCGACGAGGACATGGTGCGAATGTACGAGCAGCATCTGGACAAGGTCGGTTTCCAACTTCGCTTTCGCCGGAATTTCGACGTTCTCTTCTTGAAATATCGAGACGTCTTGGCCGATCCGCTGCGCGAGGCCGAACGGATGAATGAATTCTTCGGCGGGAAATTGGATATCGAAAAGATGGTCGGTGTCGTGGATCCGGCCCTCTACCGGAATCGGGCCGAAAAAAGGTCTTAGCCCGCATTCTCATGCGCCGGACCTCTAGGGTTACATCCGGACCGAGCGGTTCTTAGTGGCGAGCAGGAGCTGGCTACTTTTTCTTCTTCTGGTTAGGCGGTTCATTCTTAGCATTTACCTTGGGACCTTCCGATGCCTGCGCCTTTTCCTGCACCGGTTTGGGTTTGTTCATCTCGACTTTGCCCTGAAGAGTGGCGCCCTCCATGATGAGGATCCGCGGCGAACAGAGGTCACCCTGAACCACAGCCGATTCTTCCAATTGGATTTTCTCGTCTGCGGCAATGTCACCCGTTACATGGCCCGAGACCGAGACCGAACGCGCGCGAACGGTAGCCTTGACTCGACCGGATACCGAGATCTGAAGATTTCCGGAAATCGCAATTGTCCCATCGAGTTCTCCATCGATGGTAATTCCGGTAGCGCCCGACAATTTGCCCTCAAAACGGGTGCCCCGAGCGATGATTGTGGCTTCGACCTGAGGGCCGCCCGAATGGGCGGCTTTCGGTGATGGCTGGGAAATCGGTGGAGAGGGCTGAGAATCGCGCCCGAAGAGACCCATAGGGAGAATCCTTACTTCAATGTTTCGGTGCCGGTCGGGTGGTCACCTTGTAGTTAATTTGGAGCGGGCAACGGGACTCGAACCCGCGACAGCCAGCTTGGGAAGCTGAAACTCTACCAGCTGAGTTATGCCCGCTCAGGCAAGCTTGAATCTAGCACACGGCTCAGTGAGGAACAAGCTGAAACCTCTCCGGAAATCCGTGAATTTTCCGGTTTCTCGAAGGTGTGAGAGACTTAGGGAGAAGTAAATACAGGGAGGTGCCGGGGATGTACCAGTCAACGCTCCGTCGTTTGTGGGCGGCCACCGTCGTGGTCGTGTTTCTGTCAATCCCCGCGATGGCCGTGGAACGTCAAGTCTTTGTGACCACGGTCAAGGGGACCGGGAATCTGTCGTCCTGGGCCGACGCCGGTGCTCAGAGCGGAGCGGATGCAGGCGATGCCGTTTGCCAGGCGCGGGCTACTGCGGCGGGGCTCGCCAATGCCTCGTCGTATCGGGCTTGGTTGTCGACCACGAGCGCCGATGCTTTTTGCCGAGTCCAGGGGCTGGTCGGTACGAGGGAAAGCCTTTGTGGAAGCACGTCGTCCGCCGATCCGCCGATTGGTCCGTGGGTGCGACGCGATGGCGAGCCCTTTGCCGCGAGACTGGCCCGGATGGCGGGACCGGAGCACGTGGTCTACCAACCGATTTTCTACGACGAGTATGGCGCCCTCCTTCCCGAGGTCGGCAACAGCGCCTGGACCGGAACCGATCCGGATGGGGCGGGTGTGACACACCGGTGCGATGACTGGAGTTCATCGAGCAGCGTTTCCTACGGCAACACTGGGGCCGGCTGGCGAGTGGGCCGCAATTGGACGCAGTTCGGGTCGGTTCATTGCGATGTCGAAGCCCGCCTGATCTGTTTTGAGATCGGCGCCGGCGATCCACTGACCCTGGAGAACCACGGCGGCGAGCTGGCCTTCGTTACTTCGGTAAACGGCACCGGCGATTTGTCGAGCTGGACCGACGCCGGCGGCCAGTCCGGCATCGATGCCGGAGATGCCATCTGCCGATCGCGCGCCGCGGCCGGGGGCCTGCCGGCGGCATCCTCCTTTGTGGCCTGGCTTTCCGACAGCTCGACCGATGCCATCGACCGCCTGACCGACGGGCCCTTCGTGCGCATCGACGGATTCAAGATCGCCGATGCGAAAGCAGACATGTTCGTCGGGACGCCGCGGCTCGAAAACGGCATCAATGTCAACGAGTTCGGAAACTATTACGTCGAGCCTTACTCGTACAGCTACGTGTGGACGGGGACCGCACCCACCGGGCTGGTTGCCGTGGGGAACCACTGCGACGGGTGGGTTAATGACATCGCTGACGGCGTCGTGGGCTCCTCGGCGGCAACTCGCCTCACCTGGACCCAAAACGGAGTCGGCAACTGCACTCAAATTCGGCCGATCTATTGTTTTTCCACCGCCGGACTGATCATGTGGGACAACTTCGAGCGAGGCGACCTTTCACGCTGGTCGGCAAATTTGCCCTGAGTCCCGAGCACACTCAAGCCTCCGCCCTCGGCTTAGCCCGCACTTCTCACAGGGTTTCGTTGCGAGGGCTGCGAAGGGTAGTTAGATGTTCGCTGGCACCGCTTTGCGGCTTGCGTCTCTCCGCCTCCGGCTCCGAGGTGAGCTTTTTCGGAAATTGGGCGACGCAGTCGTAGTTCGACTCCGTCGAGGAGAACAATTTGCGAAAAGCATGACAGATGGCTGCCATGCGCAGTCCGCAGCAGATACCTGGTGAGAAGTGCGGGCTAAATCAGTCAGGAAGATCACCCGCTGCAAGGCGACGGTACTCTGGAGACAGAGCTATGAGTTCCACCTTCGTACCTTCGGCGACAACCTTGCCGCCTTGGACCACGAGGATTCGATCGGCCAGATCCACGGTTGAAAGGCGATGAGCAATAACAAAGGTGATGCAGTCCTTGGTCACTTCTTCAAGGGCTCTCTGAATCGCGGCTTCCGAGCGGTTGTCCAGGGCTGAGGTGGCCTCGTCCAGAATCAGAATCTGCGGTTCTCGGTAGAGGGCGCGGGCAATCGCAAGCCGTTGCCGCTGTCCCCCCGAAAGATTGGCGCCGAACTCCTCGAGAACGGTGAAAACACCATCCTCCATGCTCTCGACGAACTCCCATGCTCCTGCCCTCTTCAAAGCCGATTCAACCCGTGTTCGATCGATTTCCAGGCCGTAGGCAACGTTTGCGGCGACCGAGTCGTTGAAGACGTAGACCCGCTGAGTAACAACTCCGATCCGCGCCCGCAGGGAATCGAAATCCAGTTCTCGGCTATCGATTCCGTTGATCAGCAATCTGCCCTTATCAGGATCGTAAAGTCTGGGTAAGAGATTCACCAAGGAGGATTTACCTCCTCCACTGTCCCCCACCAAAGCAACCATCTCTCCCTTACGCGCAACCAGGGAAATTCCCCGGAGAGCCTCTGTCTCACCATAACTCAAGGAAACATCGTCAAATTCGACTTCCCCGATCGGTTCATCCAGGAATTTCTCTCCGCAGCGAATCGCCGGTGTTCGACTGAGCATGTCAAAGATCCGGTCCGACGCGGCGACAGCCTCAAACATCTGGTTGTACACGGTCGAGATTCTCTTGATCGGCGTATAGAGGGCAAAGAGGGCGGTCATAAAACGTACAAACTCGCCCGGCTTCATTTTGCCCGAGATGACGAGGCTCCCACCGAACCAGATCACCAATGCGATGGCGACAGCGCCCAGCAGCTCCATGAGGGGATTGACTATGATCCGTGCACGGATCACCTTCATATTGATGCGACGAAACTCCAAGTTGTCCTTTTCGAACCGCTCCAGCTCGAAAGTTTCGCTGTGGTGGGCCTTGATGATCTCCATATTGTTGAAGATCTCGGCCAGCCGAGAAGTGATATCCGAGTCCTTTTCCTGAGACCGGTGAGCGAATTTCTTGACCCTTCGAGCGAGCATTGTGATCGGCCATGCCGCCGTGGGGAGAACGACCAAGCCCCAAAAGGCGAGCCTGGGGCTACTGTAAACCACAACGGCCAGGAGACCGACGACCATCAAGCTCTCTCTTGCTATCACGGCGAGATGCTGCGAGATGGCGATTCGAACTCTTGTGATGTCGTTGGTCACACGAGCGATCAACTCGCCACCACGAAAGGCATTGAAAAAACCGAGGTCAAAAGTGACGATATGCCGAAGGAGGCGGTCGCGAATCCTCCGAACGATATCCTCCCCTATCCAACTGATTTCATAGGTTTGAACGAAACGCCCGAGTCCGTAGAAAAAGAAAATCGCGACAATTACCGGTGGGAGTATCCGATGAAGATCCTTGTCACCCTCAATGAAAACACCGTCCATCACCGGCTGAATAAGCCAGTAAACCCCGGCGTTGGCAATCGCTGCGACGATCCCGGCCAATGCCGCCAGTGCCAATCGCGGTTTGTAGTCCTTGAGGTAGGGAGCGAAACGTCTTAGAAAATCACGCACGTTTAGCCCACATCAAGCATCGTTATTCGGTGTTTCCGAGCCCTGTGTATCCTGATTGTCCGGTGTCTGGATCCCCTCCAGCCCTTCCCATGTCGATTCCCCGTCGTCGAACTCAGGAAGATCCGGTTCAATCCCTCGGGCCTCGTTAACTCTCCATCCCCACAGGATCGCAAATTTCATATAAGTTCCATGGGCTTGCAGAAGGCAGAAAACCAGTCCTCGAACTCCATCCAGAAAACCCAATTGAATGACATAGGTCTTGAAGAATCGCCACAGAGGTCGAATCGCCACATCGAAGGCGCCCGCGGTTTCCCCTTCTCTCCAACATTGACCGGCGCCCCAGAAACCATACTTTCCGAGCCGGAAGGCGTACTCGGTGAAAGTCCGATCGACCATATGGTGTTCGATGGAGTGCTTTAGTAGTGGAACATGGCCGGTTGTATGCAGGAGAGAGTGAACCCGCCGATTTTCATAGTAGGCAGTACCTCGCTTAAAGAGGCGTGCAACCCGATCCCGCTGCCATCCCGAAAAGCGAATCCGCGTTCCAAGCAAATAGACCGATCGATTCATCATGTAGGCGAGAAACTCAGGGCCTTTCTCCAGCAGCCTTATTGTCTCTTTCTGGAGATCAGGGGTACAACGCTCATCCGAGTCAAGCAGGAAAACCCATTCACTCCGAACATGCTGCATCGCCCAGTTCTTCTGTGCGCCGGCACCGTAGTACTCCCTCTCAAAAAAACGTACTTTGGGAAAAGACTTGGCAATCTCAGCGGTTCGATCCGTAGAAAACGAATCAACAACCACGATCTCATCACACCACTGAAGAGACTCGATGCACGGACCGATGTTGTGTTCTTCATTAAAGCAAGTCACAAGACCTGTGATTTTGGGCCGACTCTCGGTCATGGGTTCATCTCCGATCTCGCAACCTTAGCTGCAAATTCACGGCAGGACCCGCTAGCTCCTCCGATGGGAGACCACCGCAAAGCAGCCCTGCCACTCAGATGCTACCAGAACAGGTTATTATGGGGGGATGGAACCCTCAGATAGGCACGTGCTCCTGATTGACCTCACCCAGGAGGTATTCGAGAGCTTGTCCCCGATATTTCAGCGGGAGGGATTTGATCTTCATTCTGTGGAATCCTCGGCCTTCGTTCTCGATCTCATTCGCGGTACGCCGTTTGAACTTCTGGTCCTGGGATACCCGATGAAGGGCCTTGAAATCGGAGAACTGATCGAGGCAGCGCGAGAGCCGGGCTCAATGTGCCTTTCTACCGGCATCTTAATGGCCGTGTCCGAAAACGACCTTGACGAAGTCATGCCCTGGCTTGACCATGGAGTCAATCGCATCGTCACCATGCAATGGCCGCGAGCCCATATTTGGCAGGCCGTTGGCGACCTTCTTGAAATCGCACCTCGAGTGCATATTGACGCACCCATTCAGCTCAGTCTTCCATCCGATGTCGCCCGGGATGTCGTCCTCCTTCGCACCGAAAATATTTCGAAATCCGGTGCACTCCTCACCGGGTTCAGAACCTTTCCTCATGGTACCCGGTTCGATTTCACCCTTGTGCTTCCCGACGCTGGACCTCCAATAACCGGAAGCGCGGAGGTCGTGCGCCGTACGAGTTCCGAACGGGAAGGCATGGATGGATTTGGAATGAGGTATCTCGTCCTGGGCATGGGAGATGAGGCACGATTGGACGGTTTCATCGCCAGCCGCCTCAGTATCAAGGCATCCGAAATCTCGCCTTGGTGAGAAGAATAGCGCCTATTTCCCGAATCCACCGCCTAGGGAGGCAGTTGGGGAGTGAGAAACCGCTGAACCACCGGAATGCGGTGAAACAGAAACATTCGAAATGGTGATTGCACCGCTGAATTTATCCCTCACTAGGCGCACAGGTCTCTTGGGGTTTTTGGCGAGACCAAGGTGATACGATCTCCCGGTGTAAAGTTCCATGATACGTACAACGTAAAACCTGGTTTCCCTGTAGGGAGGGATCCCTCGGTAACGAGCAACGGCGCCTTCGCCCGCATTATAGGCCGCCAGAGCGAGGTCGAGGTCACCGGCATACCTATCCAACAGTCTGGAAAATTCCTGGACTCCGCCGCGAACGTTCTGCTCGGGGTCGAAGGGGTCCATCACCTTGAGACGAAGAGCCGTCTCCGGCATCAATTGCATCAGGCCCATTGCCCCTTTAGGGCTGACTGCCCTGGGATTGTAATTACTTTCGATTCGGATAACGGCATCAACCAGACGCGGGTCGAGACCGTATTCCATGCTCACCTCCCGAACTAATGAACGAAGGGCCGACTCAGACGGTGCACGGTGGAGCATCACAGCTCCCGTTTCCGGAGGAGTCAGGCTCCAACCGGCGACTGGAAAAACAATCCCGGCGCATAAAACCGGAAGGAAAGTTTTCCAAACAAGCGAAACCGACCGTCCTCTCATAACTCGTATTATGGCATTTTCACCGTGAGGGGGTTTCCGACCGGGCCTCTAGTTCACCTCATCACTCGAAACCGCTTTGCCGAGAATCTGTAAAAGAGCGGATTGACCAGACTGCTCGACCTCGAGGAATTTTGCCGCGAACCCCTCAAGATTTTCGCGCCCGGAATCGGTTGTTCGTGTAATCTCAGCAGTTCCTCGAATCACCGCATCTTCCCCCGGAATCTGAACCTCAAACGAAAAAACTGTTCCGGAGGGGTAATGACTGAAACCACGCAGGAGCATTCCCGACTCCGACATATTCTCAGTCTGACAGTAGGCCTTCAGAAAACGACTCGGAAGCTGGACCTCAAGCTGTACCGGCATTCGAAGGGTGAATCTTGGAGCAACACCGTGAATTCCTTCAATTGTAGACACCATTTCCTTAATCGAAGCGTTCGTTGGCAGAACCCGATTGACCCCCCGCCCGATAAGTCCTTGAAGGAGATTGACGTCGTCGGGTGGGGCCACGATCAGGAAGCCCGCGCCCCGACTCAACGAGGCCTTAGCCCGAACTGAACTGAGCAAAACGCCGAACCCTGCGCCAGGCAGCGGGTATCTCACAACCAATGCGTTGAAGAGGACCGTTGCCAACAAATCCAAGACCTCATCTGACCAGGATCGGATAAAAACCTGGTAACCCAGCACCTTGAGTTCGGTCACCAATGCGTCCGCTTCTCCGGGGGCAAATCCCGTCAGGAGTATTCTACCGGAAGCTTCATCTTGCATCCCCGCTTCTCCCTTCTTCCCTCTCTAGAATCTCAAAAGGGACAGATTCTCCGGTCAGCCCTGATTCCAATATCCAGCATAAGGGCTCAGGTTGCCCACCGCCAGCCCAAATTGTCAAAGCCTGGTCAATACTTTCTCCAAAACTGAGTAACTCCGGCGGATGAGACAATCCGAACGCTCATTGGAGTTCTCACGGAAAACGAGCCCCGCGCTTCTTCCCCCAATATTGACATCCCCTGATGACGCTGCTAGATTATCGCTCCCCGGCAGGGTCCGGGACGCACAAAGCGGGAGTAACTCAGCGGTAGAGTGCAACCTTGCCAAGGTTGACGTCGCGGGTTCAAATCCCGTCTCCCGCTCCAGCGAAGATGATCCGCCTGGCCAAGGCCGGGCGGTTTTCTTTTGGGTCTTATCAACCGGTCCAGCTTCGAACACCGAATCTCCGAAAATCAGGACAGATGGCTTCCATACGCCGCCCGCAGTCGATACCTGGTGAGATCTGCGGGTTAGCCCCCCGTTGCCCTCAGCCCAGGTTGGAGTTACAATACCTGCCCTGGCGACGTGGCCAAGTGGTAAGGCAGGGGCCTGCAAAGCCCTGATCGCCGGTTCGAATCCGGCCGTCGCCTCCAGAATTCAGCAAAAAGCGCCGACCTGATGTCGGCGCTTTTCCTGTACAGGGCCGGCCCTTTGGAAAAAAGGGGGCTTTCGCCCCCTTTCACCCCGACCAGTTAACCACTCAGCCAATGAATTCCTTCTGGAATTCGGTCCAACCATTCTCGTCGAGGGCCAATGCCGCACCGACGACCGGATGGGCGCCGTCAGCAAGGGCCGCACCGACTGCATTCGGTGCTGATTCAACCGCCAGGAAATCACAGAAACGCTGAGTCTCCTTACGCATCCAGTTCACGGCCTTGCTACCGACGCGCAAACTCTTCAGCGCCTCACCGTGCTCTTTGGGCCATACGGTAGCAAGCCACCCACTGCCGTACGGGTCATCCGCTACGGAGGCGGGGTCTCGCTCCAGACCTTGGTTGGCAACCACCACGGTTCCGTCGATCGGCGAGGCGATCTTCAGCTGGCGGCCACCATGAAAAACGGTTGCCAAAGTCTGGCCCTTGGCAACTTTCCCTCCGACCTCGGGCAACTCCACTCGGTCGATCTTTCCGATTGCCTGAGTCAGCAGTTCGTCCATACCAACCTTCAGCTCACCAAGCGATGTCAGGCGCGCCCAAGAATGCTGCTGGCCAAGGAAGAGGCCCTGCGGCAACCGGATGTCCGAAAATGCCTGGACGGGAGCGAATTCGCCAACCTCCTTGCGATGTGCCATACGAACCTTGACGATGTCGATGGTGATGAAGAGAACGATGGTGAAAATAACGAGTACTGCGGTCATGATTGCCTCCCTGCGGGTTCTTCCCGGTTCGTGGAGATCTGGTGGCCGGGGCGGGAATTTCCGACGGTGTCGGTTGCTCGGTTCACCGGCGACCTCCGCCAAGGACCTTTGCACGGCACGTGCCAATAATCACAAGCTTGATAAGTAATCTGGATTCTGTCAGTTGCGAGAAATTCAACACTCCCAAAACATACGAACTGATGAACTTTGCAGCGATCCTGAGAGTAGAAATGGGCAATTACGCCCTAACCCGTGTCTTTTCAATGACATAATGAGCGTTGAATTTACCCACGGTCACCGTTGAAAATCTCTTCGCACTGTTATCCGCATACCCCACCAGGATTCGCCATGGCGGCAGCCACTAATTGTGCCCTGTTGCGCAGCCCGAATGGGACGCTCTCAAGAAACTTCAACCGGGTTGGGTTCGAGTGGGACGAGCCGAAGGCCCAGTGTCTTAGCGCGTTTTTCCATGCTTTTGACAAGGCGTTTTCGGTACCGCTGTTCGTAGGCGTCTGCGCCGGGC
>JAIOSJ010000294.1 GCA_021107705.1 Thermoanaerobaculales bacterium
CTCACCAGGTTTCGTCGCGAGGGCTGCGAAGGGTAGTTAGATGTTGGGTTTTTCGGAAATTGGGCGACGCAGTCGTAGCAGCGCTCCGTCGAGGAGCACGATTTGCGAAAAGCACGACACATGGCTGCCATGCGCCGCCCGCAGCAGACAGCTGGTGAGAAGGTCGGGGGATAGCCCCGTCGGGTCAGTGACTAACGAAAGACGTACCTTTTTGTCACAGTCGCGTGGGTCTTGATCTTTACGCCATTCTTGGTTCCCGGTTTAAAGAGATATCCCCGAACCGAATCCATGACCGCTTCGGGAATTCCAAAGCCCGTCTCATCAGCGCGCAAGATCTCGACCGCCTCAACTCTGCCCCGCGCGTCCACAGTCGCGCGAAGAATGATCATGCCTTGACGCCGAGACTTCTTGGCGGAGCGCGGCCAATCGACCGGAGCCTCCTTGATGATCGCAGGGAGGGTGTCGACTTCGGTGGGATCCACAAATTGGTTTTCGGTGATGGTGGCGAGAGGGGCTTCGGGCCCGGTGGTTGTGGCGACGGCGATGGTGGGCGTAGCCGGGGGTGCAGCTGTGGGTTGAACTTTCACGGCTGCGGCGACCGCTTGGGCCTCAGCCTCTCTCCGGGCTGTCTCCTCGGCTTCGATCCTTGCCTGTTCAACAAGCTTGCGTTTCTCCTCTTCCGCGGCGGCCTGGCGGCGACGCCGATCCTCTTTTTCCGCTTCGAGTCGGCGCTGTAGGTCCTCCTGCTTCTTCCGGTCGGCCGCTGAGGACGTGGATTTCGTGCTCTTTTGCAGTTGTTTTTGCAGGTCTTCGATTCTCTTCTGGCTTGCCTCAAGCTCGATCCTGATCTGGGCCTCTTGTTCCTGCATCTTCTCTTCAACCAGTCGAGCCGCGAGTTCCCGGATCGTCTCTTCCTGGGCGGCCCTTTGGGCGGCAACCTGTTCGGGTGTGAGTTCCGGGGTTGCCGGTGTCGAGGGCCCACGCATCATTATGAAGATAACCCCGACGGCAATGAGGACGAGAACGGCTGCGATGGCATAGTAAAGATTCTTTCCGCCACCGCTCGGGGCGACAACGGGGACCTCTTCGACCATTTCGGGCTCGGGCTCGGATTTGAGGTAAGGCTCGACGGAAACCGCGCTCTCGGCCGCGCTGTCCTTCTCATCGGCTTCAATGTCGGTCCGGAAGAGGCGATCCATGAAGAGTGCAAGATTGAAGGTCGTTGGGCTGTAATTTCCGCCGTACAACAACTTGTCCAAGTCCTTCTTGAAATCGGCGGCCGAACTGAAACGGTCCTCGGCGCGGCTTGCGATGCACCTGGAGATCAGAGCCTTGATGTCGTCGGGGAGAGGCTCATCCTCGTACAGAAGCTCGGCCGAATCAAGGATTCCCTCGCGGGCTTCCGGGTCGGCCGGAAGAGGTGAACCGGTGACGAGTTGGTACAGCATCGCCCCGAGGGAATAAACATCACCCCTCTTGGTCGCCGAACGGTTGAAAATCACCTCTGGGGCAAGAAAGGGCTTCACCTGATCGGCGATCGTGGGAACGTCAAGCAGACCAAGCAAGGCGTCTGCCACGCCGAAACCGCTTACCACCCCCTCCCCGTCATTTGTCACCAGGATCAACCCCGGATGCAAGAAACCATGAGCCAGAGACAGCCCCCCCACATCAACGGTCAATGCAGAAGCCAAACCAAGCGCGATCTTCTCCATGATCAGAAGAGCGTTGTCAACAGGCACCGGGAAGCCTTCTTCGTGGACCTTTTCGAAGAGGCGGGCCAGCGGCTGGCCGGCGAGGTGGTCATAGGCCATCGCGGGGACGCCGTCTTCAGCGAAGAAGGTCCCGCCGGACGCGACGTTGGCGGCCTGCAACACCCCCCCGATCTGGCGGGCGGTGTCGAGCGCTTGAGTGATGTCGTCAGCCGGAACGCCGTCGCCGTCGAACACCCGCAACCAGGTTGTCCGCTTAATACCGGAAGCGTCAAATTCGCCGGCCTTATAAAGATGACCGATTTCGTCCGAGTGAATTTCCTTGAAAAGAATATATGAACCAAAAGAACGATAACGCTGAGTCATCACACTCCTCCTCCCTCCAACTTACCTTCGCACAAGGCAATGGTCAATGACGAGAGCGCCGCAGTTGCGCCACTGCGCGATTGTGCTCTTTGAGGGTCCTGGAAAAGGTGTGTCCGCCATGTGCGTCCGCAACAAAGTACAGAAAATGATGCTTTTCAGGGGAAAGGGCCGCCGCCAGCGCCGCCCGGCCCGGATTATTGATCGGCCCGGGCGGAAGACCGGGGTAGCGGTAGGTGTTGTATGGATCGTCGGTTTTCCAGTGCGCCCTGAGAAGGCGTCCTGACCACTCCCCCCGTCGCTTGAGCGCGTACACGACGGTCGGATCGCACTGGAGCAGCATGCCGCGAGCGAGACGGTTGGTAAAAACCCCGGCGATTCGTGCCCGTTCCTCCCCAAGGGCCGTCTCCGCTTCGATCAACGATGCGAGGATGACCGCGTCAAAAGCGTTTCGCGCCGGCGCCCCGGTCGGAAGGCGTTCCTCTTCCCAAACCCCGTGAAACCGCGCCACCATGTGGTCCGCGACCGTGACGATATCGACGCCGTCGGCAAAGGTATAGGTGTCGGGAAACAAAAAGCCCTCGAGCGATTTTGCGCGGGGTGCGAGTCCGACAATCGGCTTGGTGTTGTTGACGAATTCGTCCCAGGCGACAGAGGGCGCCAGCCCGGAAGCCAAGAGTGCACGCTTGACCTCGTCGATCGAAATTCCTTCGACGATGGTCACCGACAGGGTCTGGACCTGACCGTCAAGGGCCATTTCGAGTACATCCACCGGCCGCGTGCCGGGCTCAAAAACATACCGCCCCCAGCGGAGAGATCGTTTCCGGGCAGCTACCTCTAGGTAGAGCCGACCGGCATTGACCGACGGCAAAAGGCCCTTTGTGTTGAATTGTTCGAGAATCGAGGATGTGGAAACGCCGCGGGCGATTTCCAGAGTTATGGTTTGCCCGGCACGCGGATACCAGAGGACGCCCCAAAGCCAGAAGGCCACCCCGGCAACGAGCAGGACGCCGGCGCCGACCACAGCGCCCAGTGCCCGCCTGACGGGGTGACGACCGGGACGTTTCTTAGCCCACATATCTCACCACCTTCCTGCTGCGGTGCGTTGCCACCCTCGCCACGAACCCCGGTGAGATATGCGGGTTAGCGCCCATTGAGGCAAGAGCCTTCCTGATGTGAGATTGGCAGTCCGGCAAGAAACTCCTCGAGGATGACGGCAGCCGCGAGATCGTCGATTGGGGTTCCCGTCGAGCGACCCGCTTCGCGAGCCCGTTCCCTGGCTTCGCGACTGGTGAGAAACTCAGATTGAAAGACGACTTCAAGCCCAAGCGCCTTGAGCTTTTCGGCGAGAGCCCGACTGCGCCGGCATGATGGCGACTCAGCCCCATCAGCGTTTGTCGGAAGACCGATAACGATACAAGCGGCGCCGAGCCGCTCGGCTTCTCGGGAAAGATCCTGTGCCGTTTGGCCGGTGCCGCGATAGGCGATCACGGCAAAAGGGGTGGCGATGCCGCTGCCATTGTCGCCGACGGCCAAGCCAACCCGCCGTCCACCGGGGTCAACACCGAGGTAACGCATCGCGGTCACTTTGGATCGTTGATCCCGAGCCTGTGGATCATCTCGTTGAAGGTCGTCGGACTCAGCCTCAGCAGGCGTGCAGCCCGGCGCTGGACGTTGTCGCTGCGTTTAAGGGCCGCCTTGATGAGCTGGGTCTGGAAATCCGCCATGGCCTCGCGAAAATCGAGCCCCGAAGCCGGAACCTCGGCCTGAACTACCGGTCGTCGTTCGTCGTTTCGAATGACTTGGGGCAGGGTCTCCAGATCAATATATTCCTCTTGTGTCAGGACCACTGCGCGCTCTACCGCATTTTCAAGTTCTCGAACATTACCCGGCCAATAATAGGCCGTGAGTGCATCCATCGCCTGTGGAGTGAAGCCGGTGACCTTGCGTTGGTTCTCCTCGGCAAACGTTTGGAGGAAGTGGAAGGCAAGTAACGGGATGTCCTCCGCGCGCTCTCTCAGGGGTGGCATTTCAATGGTGATGACGTTGAGCCGGTAATAGAGATCCTCGCGGAAACGGCCGGCCTGGACTTCTTGCCAGAGATCGAGGTTGCTTGCTGCGACGAGCCGCACATCGACAGACCGACTTTCGACGGAGCCGACGCGCCGAATTTCACGCTCTTGGATGACACGCAAAAGCCTCGTCTGGGTCTCCAGCGTGATTGTGCTGACCTCGTCGAGAAAGAGGGTTCCCTCGTGGGCCGCCTCAAAAAGGCCTTTGCGGGAGTTCACGGCGCCCGTGAAGGCCCCCTTCACATGCCCGAACAGGGTGGATTCAAGAAGCCCGTCCGGGATAGCGGAGGTGTGAACGGGAACAAATGCTTTGTTGCAGCGAGGGCTGTGTCGGTGGATCGCCCGAGCCGCGAGTTCCTTGCCGGTACCGCTCTCTCCGGCCACGAGAATATTGGCTCTGGCCGGGGCGGCACGCTGAATCAAGGCAAAGACCTCCTGGATTCTTCGGCTGGTGCCGACGATCTCGCCGAGCCCCTCGAGCTGACTTCGAAGAAAGCGGTTCTCCCGCTCGAGTTGGCGCCGCTCGGCTGCTCGGCGGACGAGATGAAGGACCTCTTCATTCTTGAACGGCTTCGGCACGTAGTGAAAGGCGCCCCTGCGCATGGCCTCGATGGCGCTCTCCACCGATGAATGGGCCGTGATGATAATGACGGGCAGGTCGGGAGCCCGGGCCAGAATTTCGGGCAGGAGGTCAAGGCCGTTGCGGTCCGGCAGCATCAGATCGAGCATCACAACATCGATCTCTTCCTCAAAGAGCCTCTGCATTCCCTCTGCGGCGGTCATGGCGGAATAGGTCTCAAAGCCGTTGCTCGTAAGAAGGGTCTTCAGAATATCCTGCAAGACGGGTTCATCATCGATTACGAGGATGCTGGCTGCGGTTTGCACGATTTCAATTCTATCAATGCCCGCGTTCCTCTACCCGGAAGGTTCTCAAGCCACACTTTCCCGCCGAGTCGGCCGATGATGTCTCGCGTGATGGCGAGGCCCAGCCCCGATCCACCGCTTTTTGACTTTGTCGTAAAAAAAGCCTCGAAAACTCTTTCCCTAAGCTCCTTGGGGACACCTGACCCCCGGTCTTCCACCGAAATGACCGCTTGCCCTGTTTGCTCGTTGACTGAGAGAAGAACCGGGTCGCCTGGCGATGATGCTTCGATCGCGTTGCGCACGAGATTGGCAACGGCGATTTCGAGGGCGCCGGATGAAGCCCATGCCATGACCGGCTCGTCCGGTAGCCGGGTTTGCAAGCATGCTTCGGCCGCCAATGAAACGGCAGTTTCGTGACCGATTCGGCTGATGAGAGGACCCAGGTCAACCGGGGACAGGTCACCATTGTCCCCGCGGACGACGCCGCGCAGATTGGCGACGATCCGTGAGACCCTGAAGCTCTGGCTCACCAATTTGGTGACTAGTTCTGCTTTTGGGTCAGTGGAGGGAATCAATTCCCCCAGCATTTGAGCGTAGGACGAAATGCCCGTCAGCGGAGTGTTGATTTCATGCGCAAGGCCGGCGGCCAGGCGGCCGAGAGAAGCCATGCGATCCTGCTCTCGAACGCGGTCTTGGAGATCTCGAAGCTCCGTCACATCCTGCAAGACCACGACCCGCCCGTTGAAGCTTCCGCTGTCCAGCTCGAGAATCGAGGCGGTCATCACAAGTCGGATTACGGGTTTTCTGATTGTTTGGGCTTCGGCGTTCTCAGCATGGATTGGGAGATGGGGAAGCCAGCTTTCGGGCAGGACCAAATATTTTTCGAGAAAGTTGCCGACCAGATCGCGCGCGAGCAAGCCGAAGAGATCGGTGGCCCGATTGTTGACGGAGAGAATCCGCCCATCGGCCGCACACACCAATATCCCCGCCGCCGAAGATTCGATGATTCGTTGGGTATTGGCGTGGAGGATACGGTATTCCTCGGCCCGGCAGCGCAATTCATCGAGACGACGGGCATTCTCGAGTCCGAGGGCGGCCTGGGCGGCAAATGCGGAAACGACCCCCTGAGCCTCGCTGCCCAGAGGGGCGAAGCCGCGCTGGAGACCGAGGTAGAGGAGACCATGAATGGTGCCTCCACGTTCGAGGGGAACCCTCTGGACAAAACCGGACCGGTTGAGCTCCGTCTCTCCTGGGTGGGGAAAGGGCTTTTTGAGGATCTCGGCCGGGAGCGAGCTCTCCACATCCGCGTCATCGTCTGGGAAGACTCTGTGGAATTCAGCCTCGTCAGCCCGAAGATAGGTGGCAACCGGGGCGATGTCGAGGCCTTCATGAAAAGTCTCCGCGAGCCGCAAAAGCAGGTCCCAGGATTCGGAAGTCGTTGCCATCTCTCTCGTGGCGTGGGTGAGCAGCCAGCGCGGCGTCGGTCTGCCGTAATGAAGCCATTCGTCGAGAAACCGCTCGACTCGTTTTCTTACCGGTTGCAGAAGGACCACCAACATGACGCCGGCAGCAAACGCGACCAGATTGCGAAGGCTCCCAAGATCGACGGCGTAGACCTGGAGAAGGTGGTTGGTGAGAGCGAAAACAAAGCCTCCGCTGGCAATGACCAGCGTGGCCGAGACAAGGTCTCGGGTGATCGGCTCAAGATCCCAGAGTCGGTACTCGTGGAGTGCGGCGAGGAAGCTCAGGGGAACCCCGGCAATGGGGAGGATGGCAAGCCAGGAAAAAGGGGCAAAGGAAATTCCCAGCCACTGGGGCACCAGAACCAGGCAGAGCAACGGGACCAGACCGGCAAAAAGGCCGAGGCCGACCCATTCGATCTGGCGTCTCGTTCGTGCTTCACCGGCTGCACCCCACCAGCGCCAAACCTGAACCAAAATACCAAGGAGAAGGGCGCTGCCGAACAGGGTCCGCAAACCAAGGAGAAGAGCCGGCCACCAAGCTTCAAGATCGGGCCACACCGGGGTTAGGCCGGACGAAACCATGGCGACCACCGTTGCCGCATCCCACCAACCCAATCGGCGCGACTGTTCGGGAAAAATGGCAAAGAAGCGAACCATAAGAAATGGGATAGCCGCCCCACTCGAGCGGTGCAGGATGGCAAGCCCGATGGCCGTGGCTGCCGTGCGGTGGGGAATGACTCCGACGAGAAAAGAAGCGGCGGCGAGCAGCAGGAAGGTCGGCGCCTCGCGTCTTTTTGTTGAGAAGGCCGCAAAGATTGCGCAGACGAGGCCAACGGCGCCGACGGCGGATCGGGCGAGGTAAATGTGGTTGAGATTTGGAGGTGGCGGTCGGAGAATGAGTTCGACGATGCCGACGGTAGGTCGGGTGAGCGTTAGCCGGTGTTCGGATCCCGAGGCGAGCGAAAACAGCGGGTCATCGAGACGATGAATGGGGATTCCGTCAACGGAGGTGATAAGGTCACCAGGTCTCAAGTCGGCAAGGTCGCCGCTTGAACCAGACCGGATATCGTCCACCCGCACGCCCTCGGCCACCCAGGTCACCGGGAAGTCGAGTTGGTAAAACTCGCGAACGGTTCGGATCAACGACGATCCACCAACGAAAACCGTTGCGAGAGACACCAATAGCAGAACTGTCCTCCGAAGCCACATGGTTTCAGTATAAGCGCGCACTGTTCCCTGGCTCACCCTAACTCGGCGGAGCCTCTATGATGGAAAACGGAACAAGCCTACAATGGTAGGGATGTCTGAAGTCGGAAAGAACCCCGATCGTTTTCACCAGGTGTTGTCGTCGGAACTGGGTCAACCCCTGTTTCTCACGGCCGAAGAGATTGAGGGGGGATGGCGCGAGGTTCTTCCTTCCCTTGCCCGGTGTCTGCCTGCCCCCTACCCTATCTTTGATGCCAACGAGAATGAAATCGTTTGCTCGGGATATCCGGTTCTGCTTTCGAACGGCATGCAGAGTCTGCAAAGGCAGATGGAACGGCTTGTAGGACGCGAACTGGAATTTCGCCTCTTGGACAATCCGACGGCGACTGACCGTGGTCACGTGACCGAGGCTCGTGAGAGCTATGTTCGCTCGCTCCAGAAAGTGTTTGAAAACGTCCTCCTTAACGATTACGGACGGGGCCTTACCGAGATCTTTCTCCTATTCCTTTCGGGTGAAATGCGGCGAACTCTGGCCTCGGTTCCGCGCCTGGTTCGGGCGAGTTCCGGAGCCCATCTTGACGGCGAAGGATTGCGACGCCAATTGGCTGCAGCGTTCGGAGGGCTTTTGTTGAGGGCGGCGACAGCTGCGGCGGACAGTGTTCGAAAGCTCGCCGACTCCCCCGGAACCGGAGAGACGTCTCCCCTTCTTGGAATTCTGTGTCAGGACCCCATTTTGTTGGCCGAAGAATATCTGCCGGTGGCAGATGACCAGCTTGAGAAACTCCTTCCGAGTCGAGTTCATGGCGACGTGGGAACTCTGTTGCGGAAGAGTCGGGTGCTGGTCAACGGCCTCGGCCGACTGTTTCGAAACAGACCGGAACTGGTCGGAATCGTGCGTAATGTGTGTGGCGCAGGTTTTAACCCGATGGTTGCCCTGGGTGGTTTGGAGCCCCGGCTCTTGTCTCTGGTAAAGGGTGCGGGCCTGGCCGCGGACCTCGGGCTTGCGGACGAAGATGTCGCCCAGATGCGTCGCCTTGGTCTGCGGCTGAAGGCGCTTGAGCTGGTGTCGGCGCTGAGGCAGTCTGTGGTGATGGTTGAAGCGGGGAGCGCACCATCGTGGGTCATAAGGCTTCACCGGCGCCGAATCGGTATCGCGGAATCGACTCGCCCCCTCGATTTCGCTGCCTACGGCGTCGTGGATTCAGCTGTTCACCGCTTTGGTCTCATTTATGACCTTACGAATTTCACCGGCGTTCTTGAACAGGTGAGAAAGACGGGGCGGGTGGCTGAAGAGAAAGCCCTCCAATTCATGTATATCTTCCAGAGCCAGACCGAAAGCATCCGAAAACGGTGGCGCCTGAGGTTTGAGAAGTTTCTCGGCGACGGCGCCTTTTTCTCTGCTCGCCGGGCGCAGCGCGTCCTTGCGGCCGCCTGCGAGATCCAGCACGCTTACAACCGATTGAGGGAGAGCGGTTTTCCTTTCGACAAAGGTCTTCGAATCGCGGTGAATTATGCTGAATACAGACTTCTTCCGATGCGGGGAGACGGATCCGGAGAGGCGGTCTACGAATTTTTTGGGCACGGCATCGTGGAATTGGCTCGCCTCACCACCGGGAAAAGCACGAGGGAACTCGAGGAATTCGCCGAAATCCTGATTCACGCCGGCTACAACCCGGATCACGTCGACGAGTTCCTCGCACCGCTGGTGGCGCACCGCGGGAAAGTAGGCAGTGGCGTCAAGCGCCCGTATTCCGCCATCCTCGACGTGCAAGGTGAGCTTGTCAACGAGGGCATCGTCCTGACGGTGCCGTTCTTGCAGGCTCTGGACAAGGAGCTGGGTACGGGCCCGCGGTGGGTGGGCGATTATGATGGACATCGATGGCTGGTTCTCAAGCTTGAGGCGTTGCCCAGCTCATCCCTTCCGGTTGGGCTGCGAATGCTTGGGGTTGCGCGGCTGAAGGGATTGGCGCCGATGGAGCTGGTGGAGGTTGTGCGGTGGCCAAATTCAGGCATGGCTCCGCGGTCTTGCGAGAGCGGCTCGTCTCTCCTCGAAGACATGCGCCGTTTGGCCGGCCCCATTGGATTTGCGGGTTCAGCCGATGGGGCGGACACTGAAGAAGCCGAAGTGCCGGAGGATTTCATCGTCGTATGTTTCCGTGAGCCCGGAGGGAACAAGAGGTGGATTCTCGGTCAGTATCGGGAGGGGGACGACATGGTCCTTCATGCCGTCCACGTTCCCCTGACCATGCCGGAGGACGACCCTGAAACCCCGGTGGAAATGTGGCTTTTCCAAAATCGTTCGGATCTTTCAACGATGTATCAGGCGTTGCTTCGGGAAAGTTCCGGAGTGGCCTCTCCGATGAGCAGTCTCCGCAACCAACCGGAGTTCCGCGCCTGGTTCCTGGCGGCGCCGCATCGTTCGCCTTGATTTGCATATCCAACCCGGCGGAGGCCGAACCAAAAGGAAGCGACCGGCCCGCCAGGTAGAAGTCCCGGGTTGCAGACACCAGGCTTCAGGAAACACAACGCGCTCCTCGAACTAAGACCTGCAGCCTGAGCCCCGAGACCTGAGGTTTTGCCTCGCCTTTCGAAGTTGTTGGAGAGGGAGTTACGAAGTCTCTTCGAGTAGAGTGCAGTAACTGTGGTAACGAGCGCTGCTGATCGCTCGTTCTTGAACCGCCGTACGCACCGCACAATCCGGCTCGTGTACATGGGAACAATTCGGAAAGCGACATGCGTTTCGATTCGCCTCGATTTCCGGGAAGGCCGCCTGTAAGCTTTGCGAGTCAAGGTCCCAAAGGCCGAATTCCCTCAACCCAGGGGTGTCGATGACAAAACCGCCAAACGGCAAAGGCATCAATTCGGCGCGTGTTGTCGTGTGACGTCCCTTGCCGGAACCATCGGAAAGTGAACCGACGGCCAACCGAAAACCAGGATATACCCTGTTGAGAAGAGACGATTTGCCGCTGCCGGACGGGCCGCAAAAAAGAGTTGTCCGGTTCGGAAGGAGTCTCTTGATTCCGCCGAGCCCCCATGCGGTCTGCGCCGAGACGCGCTGGACAGCGTAGCCGAGATTCTCATAAGTCGGCAACCAGGATTCGACCGCATCAGTGCCCTGGTCGATTTTGTTGATGGTGATGACCGGTTCGATTCCGGCATGATGGCACGCCACGAGAAAACGATCCAGCAAACCCTGTTTGGGTTCGGGGTATCGAGCGGCAAAGACAAGAAGAGCCTGATCGATATTGGCGGCGAGAACCTGCGGCCGCCGGGAACTCGCGGCGCGACGAAGAAGGCTTGTCTTTCTCGAACGCACGGCGACTACCACACCGTCGGAACCAGTCATTTCGAGCGAAACCACGTCGCCGAC
The DNA here is from genome assembly GCA_021107705.1 of Thermoanaerobaculales bacterium. GTDB lineage: Bacteria > Acidobacteriota > Thermoanaerobaculia > Thermoanaerobaculales > Sulfomarinibacteraceae > JAIOSJ01. The sequence continues at coordinate 11,048 of JAIOSJ010000294.1, forward strand.
GACCAAACGGGAAACCTCGGGGGCGCCGCCCTCCCAGTTCAGACGGCGGCGGGAGCTGACGAGTTGGATCGTTTCCCCGGTCCGAACTCGGATCAAGCCACCGTGAATGGCGATGATGGTTCCCTCAATCAATTCCATGGCGCTTGAGTATACGTGTCCTTTGAGATGAGCCGAAACCTGGCGATTGGCCGGGCCCCTTGGGGGAAATTCACCTTTGACCCCTCGTAGAGGAAAGCCTCGTGAGGATCGGTGGCCTGCCCACCAATTCGTCCACAGCCCGGCAGAAGCGGGCGAATTCCGGATAGTCCTCCGGCTCAATTCTCGCGGCATGAACCTCGAGGACAAGGCAAGAGTGAAGAGATGGGCCTTTTGTCGTGAGACTCTCGTGTACAGAGCCCCAGCGGGAATCGAGGTGGCGGGGCGCAGCGGTCGGAGCTTCCCATCCTGGTGGAGGCAGAAGCTCTCGTTCAAAACGACGCAGGATCGGTTGTTGCAGAATCAGAGGAAACCGGCGCTTCGGTAAGGTGGCGAGAATCGGAGCGATCGGCGAAGAGGCAGCCAGGGCGGCGCATGACATCGTTTCGTCTTCCGGGTCACAAGCGGCCGAAAGCCGAAAATCCAGAGACACCTCCAGGGACGAGTCTTCTTTCTCGATAGTGCCGACCACGCCCTCAGCGCCCGGGAAAGAGCTGTTGGCAAGGCGCCTGAAAACCAAATCGATCTTGTCTTCCGGTAAAACGCCCAGGTTCTCCGCAAATCGTGAAGCCTGAGCGTCGAGCAACCACATGTGAAAGCTCAGCCGGGCTCCTCCGTCGGCATCCAGCTTAACCTCAAGGGCGCTGCGCTCAACCAATTGAGGATTGGGAAAAGAGGGGAGTTCGGACACGAGATAAACTGAGGCTCGGGGGTCCCCGAGGGGCAGGGCGAGGCCGTCGCTGCCCTGAAGGCTCGGCGACAAATAATCGACACCGGTCTGCGCCTGCTTGAGGTCGATCCAGATCTCCCGCCCTTCATGTTCGACGCGCAGTAGCGGGATCCCGAACACATCCATCGAAGGAACGTCGAGATGGGTTCCGACAAATGGCGTCGGGCGCGAAAGAACCAGGTCCACCGGCCGGCCGGCGGAACGAAGGGCCCCGGCGACGATCCCGAGTCGATTCCCGCGACCGCGTGAGAACGCTTCGCCGGCAGTTGTGCCGAGGTCGAGGAGAGTCGGTCCTGGTTCAACCCTGTCGATGACCGCCCCAACGAGGGAGCGGAGGGCCCCAACGGGGTCTTCTTGGTCGTGGTCGAGATAATGTGCGGCGAACTCATCGAGTTCCTTGGACGTCCGAAGCGACGCGAGAAGCCGTTCGCGCAGCAGATCCCCAACATCCTGCCAGCTCATGCGAAAGGAGTAGGTCACCCACGGTTGCAATTCCTGCGTCGGCGGCGCAAAGGGCTCATTCGGTATCGCGGGAACATCCTCCGCCCGCCAGTGGAGCATCCGCAGTCCACCATCCGTGTTTTCGCTGTATTCGAGGCCGGCGAACAATCCGTCAACCTGAAGATCAAGCCCGACGGGGGCAACGATCACGTACTCGGAAAGGCCGAAGACCCGAGTGGAATCGGAAAAGCGGTAGATATAAGGGGAAAGATGGCCGCGGATGCCGGGCGCCGAGGACGGAACAGCAGCCACGTATTCTTCCTCGACGAGATCTCCGGGCTCAACCTCGCCGAGGACGACATTCGCCCCGTCCGTCTTGATATCGGCCGGAAAGACGACCGTACCGTCCGCCTTGATGATCCTGAGCGTCAACCTTTGAGCGTCCGGCATTTGTTCGAGCGTCGCCGCCCGCCTTGCCCCGGCCGGAGTCAATGCCTTTGCCAGCCCGTGGTAATAGTAAAGGCTGGAACCGTCGTCAAACACACGTTCGACCGCCTGATCCAGAAGCAACACCGAGTCCACGCCCTCCTCCGAGGTCGTGGCCTGGCCGGCAAATTCAAGGGCATCGACCTGGAAACCCGCCCAGAATGGTTCGAGTATGCCACGCCGCCACGCCAGGCTGCGGAGATCGAGGTCGTGGGGGCGCAAGGCGATTGCTTGCTTGAGTGCCGAGGCAAAGTCTTCGGCGTCCCCCTCCGCAAGGACAAGCCTGAGCGCGCCGAGGGCGGGCAAGCGACCCCACCTGTCCAATGCGGCTGCGAGTTCAGCTTGAGCTTCCCGAGTCCGGTCGGCGCGGATCAAGAGACGGACAAGATCGGCATCCAGGTCCGGGTCCACAACTCTCGTTCGCAGCTGGTGAACGAGGTCGACGGCCAAGTCTGTACAACAGGCAGTTGCCAACAGAGTCACATTTCGGCGACGGCTGGGGGCCGCCTCGGCCAGGCGAAGGAGAGTGGCTCTACGTGCGTTCCATTGTTCCAAACGCCCCAGAACGTCGAGCCGCCACCGCACCAATGCTTCGGTGTCACCAAGGCGGCTTTCGAGTGCGGAAAGGGTTGTCTCAGCTTCATGTACCCACCCGCGGTGGATCGCCTGCACGAGCTTCAGCTGAAGGATCCGCGGGTCCTTACTCTCCCCTGTCGTAAGCTCCTCTTTCAGTCGTTCAACGTCCTCGGTACGCCCCTGGCGCAGGGCGAGGAGATGCTCCACGAGCGGGGTGATCGGCAGACCCGAGCATTTTCGCAGATGATCTCTGGTGCGCCGGAAATCGACTTCCGGTGCGGCTCCGGTGGACTCGAGGAGAAAAAAGGCGGCTACTGCGAGTTGGACCATGCTCTCGTCGGGGGCAGCGGCGAGGGCTGTCTCGAGGTATTGCCGTTGTCGAGCGGTGTGGCCCCTGAGGTTGGCCAACTCGGCTGCGCGAAGAAGTCCTTGCACATCGTCCACAGATTTCCCGGGCTCTTCCGGCGGGGTGGGTTCGCCCGCCACAGTTGAAGAGGGCGCCCACGGTCCGGGGGAAGGCGCGGTATTGTCGAGGCTCAAAGGCCGGCTCTCCGCGTCGAAGAGGGTGAGGCGAGCGGCGGCTGTTTCCGCGGGTGCGAAAGCCAGGCGGATGCGGTGGGGGCCGGCCGCCCAGCGAATCCGGTACCACAGGATCTCCGGACCCTCGACGCCGGCAAAGGGAACCTGATCGATTGGAAATCCGTCAACTTCAAGGCGAAGGCTTCCCTCCGCCTCCACAACAAGCCAACCTTCAATGTCGTCCGGCGCCAAAAGGGTCCAGCCGGCGACAGTCACCCCACCCATCTGCAGGGAAGGCGGCACCCCGATCCAACCGTCTTCGGTCTGGATTCGATAGTTGTATTGGCTCCCAGGACCCCTCCAGGGCGTGCCCAAAGGAGGAATGTCCTGATCCAGGGGAAGCTCGTCCCGCTCAAGATCCAGCCGCCCGAAAACACCCCAAGGGCCCGAAAGTTCGACCTCGTTCAAGGCGCCCGGCGGTGGTGTTGCCTGAAGCTCGGCGGCAATTCGTCCGAGATGGAAGTTCAGCTCGGCGCCGCCTTTCCCCAAGCCGACCCGAAGGATTTCTCCGGGGTCGAAGAGGTTGTCCAAGTTCTCGTACCACCAACCGGCGACCGCAAGCGCGTCGGCTTCACTCGAGCCGGTCTCCAGTGTGTCCAGTGCTTCTTGGCGGGCGCGAAAGAGATCCAGTTGAACATCAGCGACCTGAACGTCCCACCAGTCCGCCGACGAGAAGCCGGCCGCGCAGGAAAACACAATCAGGGCGCCGACCAATTTCCGTCGCCGGGACATCACGGAATCTCCAGGGTCTTTTCGAGGGCGTGTCTCGTGGCAACCAGGAACTGTCGCACCTGCCCGGCCTCCGCCGCCGGAACGAGCATGGGCTGAAGCCTGAAAGAGCCTTCGACGCGGAAGCCATCGGTCTCTGCTGTGGTCTGGATCTTGAGTTCTCCATAGGGCGTTTTCAGGTGAACCGGGTCCGGTAAAGGCTGTGGGGGCCGACCGGAATGAACTTCGAGAATCCACTCGAGGTCCGGGCGCACCGGGAGCAGAAGGGGAGACGAGCGGGTCTCCGAAGGCGTCAATTCCTCATCCAGACCAAAGGTTCCTGGATAGACCTTCAGCCCACCACCAGCGTGCGCGGCCATTCGGTCAATGACGGCGCGGACCTCCATGACGGCGACCTTCTTGCCGGGGGCAAGGACGAGTTGAGGTTCCCCGACCAACTCCGCTCCCGGAAACTTCTGCTGGAGCCAACGAGCGAAAAGAGTGGGGTTGCGGCTTCCTCCGAAACGGCCACGCCTGATGGTTGCGGCTTCACCGGTGTCCTCGGTCCGTACCAGCAACTCGTAACGCTCGTCCTCTCCGAGAGTCAGGGTGTAGTGAGAACGGTACCGTCCGGCTCCGGGGACGGGCGAGGTTCGAGGCTTGCTTCGAGGGCCGTCAATCACCAGCACCCAGGCGTTCTGGTCCACACCAGGCGGCGGAAAGACGTCGTGACCGGCGGCGGTGCCGTCGAGCCAGAGATCATCCTCAGGGAGGTAGGCAATGGCATGGTTGAAATCTTCGAGCAGAGCCATTTCGGCACTGACGGGGCCGAGGTCAGATGTACGTACCATGGCCATGCGTGCCGGGACTCCAATCGAGGAAAACAAAGCCACGAGCAGGCCCGCAGTATCCTTGCAATCTCCCATTCGATGGCTGAGAACCCAATCCGCCGAAAAGGGCCGAAAGCGGTGTTCACCGAACTCCAGGCCCACGTAACGGATTTTGTCGGTCACAAACCGGTAGATTCGGGCAATCTTCTCATTCCGGTTCTCGGCGCCCTCGATGAGACGGCGAGCCGTTTCTTCAACCTGCCGAGACGCACGAATTCTCGGCGCCACGTGGCGGGAATACCAACCGGCGAGATCCCCCCAAGAGGGATGATTTGAATATACGAGATGCGGCTGGAAAACCAGGTTCGGGCCTTTCGGCAGATCGTCCGGAATAGCCGGAAGGTCGGAAAAGGCCCACCGCAGACGCCGACTACCGTCAGGCTCCACCTGACGCTCGGGCTCGCTCTGCACAAGCACCAACTCCCACGCCGGCATTTGTTCTTCCGACCCCGACAATTCGACCTCGGTTCGCAGCGTTGGTGAGGAGTGGCCGAGACGGAGAATATTGCCTTCATAGGCGCCGGTCTCGTTGGCCTCTGCGGTTTCTGTGAGTACGTAGGCCAATTCAATCAAATTCCCGTCTTCGAGGTCGTCAAAGTGGAGAATACGCAGCCGAGTATCGTAATAGATATTGAACTCCGGCTCGGACAGGCGGGGTGAGTCCCGGCGCCGAGCGCCCACCTGGCTTCCGTCCGGACGCAGAAGTCGCGCCGCCAAAACCCGGAGGCGCTGGGTCTCCGGCACGTAGGGAAGGTAATGGGTCTCAAGGACCTGGCTTTGGTCTGCCTTTCGGACCAGAAAAACGCGCTGCACCTTCTCTTCAGTTAGGTTTCCCGGAAGGAAACGAATTGCCGTGTGATCGAGGAGTACCAGGTGAGAACCAGGGAGGTGTTCGGCCGTGGCTGCCAGCGCCCACAGGTCTTCCGGGGGAAGCCGCCAGGCATCCTCCTCTCGGCTCTTACCGAGGAGGCCCAGAAGCTGTTCGGCGGAACGGTTCTGTGGCCGGAGAAGGAGAACCTCGCGAGCGGCATCGGCCGCCGCCTCCTCTCGGCCTGCGCGATGGGCGAGGTGGGCGGTCTCCATGAGCAACTCGACGTGTCCCGGACACCGCTGGAGGCCTCGTGCAAGAAGCCGCTCCGCTTCGGCTATGCGGTCTTCGGCCGCCTCCATGCGGGCCAGACGAATACGGGCTCCTGCGCGGTTGGGATTCCTCTTCAGTTGTTGCTTGAGAATTTCGCGGAGGCGTTCGCCGTCGCCGCAGTCTCCGGCGGCGAGTGACGCCAATTGCTCTACCTCGGGGAGGCCCGGCGCCAGAGAGAGTGCCTGTTCCAGGGTCTGTTCGAGCAGATTCCAGCGGCCAAACTCGAGGGCCCAGGTTGCAAGTGTGGTGAGACTGTCAAGACAGTTCGGAAAACGGGCGGCCGAGTCCTTGAGATCATTAAATATAGTCGGTCCCCAGTGTCGCGTGTCCAGATCCAGGGCGGTGGCGCGCACAGCCGGCGTGTCGAGGTAATCGGCAAGCACCGCATGGGCCTGTTCGAATAGGTCGCGCTCGAAATACCAGCGGGCGAGTCGCGTGCGGACTGGAACCGGAGGACCGCCCGCCGAGAGGCTCTCAATGAGCAGATCTCGCTTTTGTCCGGGTTCGCTTGTGACCAACGACTCAAAGAGGCTCGCGAGGGCGAGATTCTCGTCGCGCGCTTCGCGGCAGGCCTCGCGTGCGGCGCCCGAGGCTTTGGGTTCGGAATTGCGGCGCACCAAGAGGCCGGCGAGCGCCAATCGGGCCTCCGGCTTTCCGCGTTCGACGTCTCGGCGCAGGCGTTCCTCAAGCGAATGAACCTCCGGTCGGTCGCGTCGAACAGGGGCAATGATTTCGGGTTTCTGGTCCAGTTCCCTGACGCCCCTCAGAGGCGAACCATCGGGGGCCGTGAGACGAACCCGCAGCCACCAATCAGCCGTTTCCGATGCCACCGAAACCACGAGAGTATTTGTCCCGTCACGAAGCCAGCCGCCGCCGGCAACCTGGTCCTCGGCGGCTCGAAGCGGATAATCGGTTGTAAGAATTTGCTCTGAATTCAACCATGCTCGGGCGACCTGTGCGGCGCCAAGCCGAATCGCCACCGGCTGGCGGGTGTCGCTGGAAACATTCACCGCCAGGGTCAGCATCTGGCGGCGGGCAGGCCAGGCCAACCCTTCGAGCTGGAGCCATCCAAGTGAGTTGACGCCGGGAACAAACCGCCAGACAGTCTCTTGGTTTGGGAGGATCGCTACACGGTCAAAGTCCTGAAGCTCCTCGAGGTCAAGGGGATCCGAAACCCACCAGCGCGTGAGGCCGCCCATGGTCCGAAAAAGCTCAAGAGAGGCCGCAGGATGGCCCTCGTCGAGGGCAAGGCGGGCCCGGTAAAAGCGAACGACGTCGATCATCAGGGGGTCGGCGGCGGGAGAGGCCGACAGGCGATCGAGGAGTTTCTCGGCGACCCGCCAGTCGGAGAAAGCCTGGCGGTATTCGAGAGCCAGATAAATGTGATGAAAATCTATTGGCTCGAGCCCCCCTTCCAGAGCCGACCGAACGTGTTCGCCGGCCCATCGCTCCACTGCGTCGGGAGGAGGCGACGCCGGGATCGAGGCCGCAACGAAAGTGATCACCAGCGCAACAAAGACGGTGGCCGGGGGACGAAAGTCGAATCTACGGTCTCGCCACGAACAGAGAGCGGGGTTGCCCATCGGGGGAGTATCGCACGGATGGGATTAGCAGCGGTTCCTCGAATGGTTTCGCTTTGGCCGAACGATCGGCCGAGAACGAACTGAGTCGAATCCCCGGCTTACCGGTCCGCTTCGCGGACCGGCGTCGCCCCGTCTGCGGGCCCGGGAAGGAAGGGTCATATGAACGGAAAGCCGGGCCCGAAGCCGAGACGAGCGACCGCCTACCTCGTTACCGGGAGGACCGTTATTGAACGCGCTCCCCGGGGCAAGCCCGGTCGGCCCTTGTGCACCCGCTCAAGCGTTGGGGCCCCCGCAGCACAAGGGCGGACCCCGCACGCCCGTCCAGCGGGCCGTTTCGTGGTGTCGAGGTCCCGAGTTCGCGGTCATCGAGTCGGTCAACCGTTTCAAATATGGCGGACAGCGCTCCCCACCGGGACGTGCGATCTTTGATTTTCTTCTGTTTGACGTTACGCCCACCTTTCCCCTTGCAGAAGAACGTCAGAGGGAGCAATCCACGGGGAGGTCGTTCCGACCTTGGTTCTCCCGGGAACGAGATAGGCCGCCGCTCGCGTATGAAGCGAAGCCGCAGTCCTCGCGATTGGCTTTCTCGTGGCTTTGCTTCATAGCGACGCTGGGTCGCCGCCGGGCGATCCAGAAGGCCGGGGTTGAGAAGATGCCTGTCGGGTGAGCGGCTCATCCAATCGGGGTTGTCGTTGAATGGCAGACGTTGAAATCAGAGAAGGTTAGGCATGGCACGAGATTCGGCCGCCGAACCGCAGAAGATCGTCGGACGATTCACCTACTGACCCGGCGGTGCCGGGGAACAGGGACCGGGACAATGGGCGGTGCCAGGTTCGGCGGTAGTCGAAAGGATCAGATCCTTCGTTTGGGCGTTGGCAGAGGACGCCGATACCGTTTGCGCAACCCAAGACCAGGTCCAACCGAGAACTCCCGGGGGCCGTCTTCACGAGTTTTGCCGAGGGGGTCTAGTGGATCGAACCATGTGTCGAGATGCTGATCCTCTGCTGATGGGCCAGCCCATACTGTTCGGCATTCGCGATTCTTCTTTCGATCACGGAACTTCCGGATGACAAATACGGTAACGCTCAGCAAAACCATAATCAGCCCCGTGCCCATCAAAAAGGCAGCGAGTACCGATAGCGATTCACCGCTCTCTCGAACGCTGGACATCGCTAGGGCAAAAACGACGATAATTGGAAATGCAATCAGGAACGCAACAACTAGGGGCCACTTCTCTTCTTGTAATTCCTGCGCAGTCCATTTGTCGGTCTCAGTTGGTGGTTGTGGTCCAGGGTCCCCAGGCTGAAAGACGGCCTTGTTCATGGTGGCGTATCCTTTCATTGGGAAGTACGTTGGGGTGTACACGTGGGTTTTGGTGGTCTTCAGTGTTGCCAACAGCCAATAAATCAAACCACGACCAGCGTTCTCCCTTTAACCCCAGTTCGTGTCTTGGTTTACCTCAACAACTGGATCGCGAAATCTGGTGGTTTCGAAACCAACTACTACCTATTGCGTCCGAATTGACGGATTATCTTGCAGCTAGACATATTCGTCATTGAGTTCTGAACCTTCAATTCCCATCGTACCACCGGGACACTTCGGATCCGCGGCAACCAACCCCGCCCTTCGGGAGCGCATGAAGATCATCGTGGGTTCAACGGCTGCCGACCGCTCGCGCGACCTCGAAGGCTGGGCTTGGAAGACAGGAAGGGCGGGAAGGCCGGACACCGATGTTTTCTGGTGATGATTTCTGATGGTGAGAAAGATCTCCCAATTAGTGCTTTCGACCTAACCAGATGCGGAATACCAAAAGGAGCGGACCAAGAAAAACACATATGTGGATCGCCATTGAGAGATAGTCGGTTCGGATCAGGAGATTCGTTACGTATTCTGTAGGTCGGCAGCTTTCTACCCAGAACAACGGGACAACTCCGGAAAACGCTTCGCACCATCGAGCCGAAAGACCAATTACGCGGCCGGAAAGCACCCAATCCGAATCGATCATGTACAAGTAAGTAGTTAGGTCTGATGGTCCTTCCCCAATTAGTTCAACTTCCTCGGTATTCAGCAGCCCCAGTATTGGTTGAGACGGCCGCAAGCGCTCTGCTTCGACTGTTGCGATACGCAACGCGTTTTGACCCCCAATTACCCGGAAAGATGGGCCCGTAGTTTCTTGAAATGTGACGAGGATATTGGTCCCATCAAATGTTACGTGGTCGGGGTTGATTGGGAAACGAATCGGCATCAATAGCCATACGAATCCAGCGAGCCAAAGAGCACAAAAGGCCCATAACCGGCCGCGTTTTGGCTGGGACGCCGAAGCGACACCGTTCAGAGTCTGTGCCTTGGTCTTCATTAGATTCATGGGGCTTCGGCGTGCCTAACGAACATGAGTTTTTGCGGCGCGAAGCCGCCGCAAAAACTCGGTTGGACTTGACCGTGTATTCGGTCGAAATTGGCCATATGGAATTTTACCTGATTGAGTCTGGGAGTGGAAACAATGCGAAGCCGAAGATTCGTTCATCCGTGTTTTGACCGTCAGTGGTTTGGCGGTGCGTCCCCGGAAGTGGCCTCTTTCGTGGCACCGGCCTTCTGGTGCACCTGGCGGGTGCACCAGCGTCGCATTGTCTGCGGACCCGGAACGGAGGGGTAATTCAAACAGATATCCGACCCCGCAGACAACGCGAGCGACGGCCTGCCCGCCTGCCGGAACGACTGTTCTTGAACGCGCTTCCCGCGGCGAGCCAAGTCGGACCTTTTGCTCCCGCCTACACGAAACGACCCGCAGCAAAAGGTCGGACCACCCCCGGCTGAAGCGCTGTTTCGTGGTGTCGCGGCGCCGCGCCCTCGAATACCGGATCAGCGGAGCGTTCATCAGCAGGCGACACTGGGTCGCGAAGCGAACCAGAAAGCCGGGGTCACATCCACAGACCCCACCAAAACGCTCCACGGTATGACGCGCCCTTCGTTACAATAGCGCTTCAAGGCGGAGCCTGCCGTAGAATACGGTCGGCCTCGAACTGGAGGAGAGATGTTGCACGCCGTAATCATGGCGGGAGGGTCGGGCACCCGTTTCTGGCCGGCCTCCCGCAAAGACAGACCGAAACAGTTTCTCGCCCTGGCAGCCGACAAACCGCTCTTGCGGATGACCTATGAGCGTTTGGCGCCCCTGATTCCGGCGCAGAGGATCTGGGTCGTGACGGCGGTGGATACCGTGGGCTTGACCCGAGATCTTCTGCCGGAACTGCCGCCGGAGAATGTGCTTGGCGAACCCGAAGGGCGGGATACTGCTGCCTGTGTTGGGTTTTCCGCGCAGGTTCTGCGTCAACATGACCCGGAAGCCGTGTGTGTCATTTTGCCTGCGGACCACGTCATCGGTGACGAGGAGGGGTTTCGCAAGAGCCTCTTGGCGGGGGTGCGACAGGTGAGTGACGAGGGCGGTCTCCTGACCTTCGGGTTGCGGCCGACGGCGCCGGAAATCGGGTTCGGTTACCTTCATCTGGGTCAGGTTGTGCGGGAAGTCGACGGTTTTACGATTCACCATCTGGACCGGTTTGTGGAAAAGCCGGACGAGGCCATGGCACGGACCTATCTGCAGGATGGCGGCTATCTCTGGAATTCGGGCCTCTTTGCGTGGCGCGCGGAGGATCTTTTGGCCGAGATCAAACGCCAGTTGCCGCTTTTGAGCGAAGGGCTGTCCAAGATCGGAAAGGCCCTTGGAACGCCCGAGGAGACGGCCGTGCTTGAGGAGACATACCCGACGCTGCAGCGAATCTCAGTAGATTTCGGAGTTATGGAGGGCGCCGAAAAGTGCTGGACAATTCCGGTGGATTATCCATGGTCGGATGTCGGCTCATGGCCGGCCCTACGAGAAGTGAGCCTGGCCGACGAGGCCGGAGTAATCTCCCGAGGCCGTGTTGTGAATGTGGACTCTGCCGACAGTGTGATTCTGAGCGAGGGACCGGTCGTTGCGGTGGTGGGTGTGAAGGGGCTGGTGGTCGTCGCAACGAAAGATGCGGTGCTTGTGGTTCCGGCTGATCAGGCGCAGAAAGTCAAGTCCGTGGTGGCCGAACTCGAAAGGCGGGGTTGGCATGACGTTCTTTAACAGCCCTCGCGGGAACCTAGGGTCCCCAGCAACCACCCGGACAAGGCGGCCATGGTGTCATTGGATCTGCGGAGGTAACGCTCGATTTTTCCGGCCTCAATGAGGGCACGAACGAGGTCGTCGTCGGTATAACGGGCAGCTCCGCGAAAGAGCCTGTGAAGGGCCCAGGGTTTCGGAACCTTGGAACGGCCGACGAACGGGCTGCCGGAATCGGCCTCGATGTGTTTTTGCATCTTGGGGCCCAAGCTGGGTTTGAAAGAGCGCGAGTACCAGCCGCGGGCATCGCAACGCTGCGGATCGAGATCGGCTTCGGCGCCGACAATGCGCACAATCGCACGCAAGTACAACATGCGAATCATTGTGTCCGCCGCCAAATTGAAGACGCGCAGGGGGAGATCGTTATCGCCCATTCGTTTTCCCGCCCAATCGCGTACCGGGGTACCGCGGCGGGCCTCATCGAGAAAGGCCGCTACGGCTTTCGGGTCCCGTTCGAGAAGAGCGTCCTGCAGGACCTCCAGCGAGCCCTCTCGCGGCAGAACGAGACGCCGGACCAGTTCTTCACCGATGGTCTTGTTCTCTCCGGCAGCGGCCGCCAACTTGGCGCTTTCCTGGGCCAGGCGCCGCGGCGCAAAGCCGAGTCTTTCCAGCAGCAGGCGTTCGGCCGAGGATGCAAAACGGGCCTGCGGGGCAGCCTTGCTCATGACCCGACGGAGGACGTTGCGCTGGGCTTCAGAGACAGCGACGTCCTCCCACGGCTTGGGTGGTTCCGGGGCGGCAATCCACGAAAAGGCGCCGGCCGCCTGGACGGCTTCCACCAGTGGTCCTTTGGGTTGGCCGCCACACCACGCCCCCATGATGAGAGCAACCCCATTCGGGACACCGTCTTCAAGCGCCCGAACCAGGGGAGAAACATCTTCTTCCATTGACGTGGTGGTGGCGTCACGAGGCGCCGGGGCCTTGACCCATCCACGGACATCCGGCGCCACGAGAACCCGTATGGGATTAAAAAGTGATGGAGAACAAATCTCTACGGCGAGATCCTCCGGCGAGATTTCCGGGGAAAGTCTTTCCACATGAGCCTCGCCCATTTCGGCGCATGCCTGTGCGACAGCGTCATTCAGGGCCTCCTCAAGCAGGAAGTCATCACCGGCCGAGATCAGAACGAGGCGGGACACGGTGCGGAAATCGGCCGCCTCGACGGCGTCAGATCTCTCCCCGGTCTTGAAGCTCCTGGCACGAGATGCAATGTCGAGCCCAGGGGACAGCCTTCAAGCGGGCTTTCTGTACCTGTTTATTGCAGTGAACACAGGCGCCAAAGGAACCGTCCGCTATTCGATCAAGAGCGGCGTCGATACGGCGAACGAGATCACGTTTCGACACCGTCAGCTCGTAGGACAGCTCGCGAGAAATCGCGTCAGTTGCGCGGTCGCCGAGATCCGGGGTCTCGGTGTCGCCATGGGAGGTCTCGGCAGACCGAGCGGCCTGAACGCGGCCGGTGAGGTCTTCTCGTTTCTCCAACAATCGGGCTTCGAACCTATTGAGCTCGGTTCTCTTCATTGGTCGCGTCCTCCTTTCTCTTCCCAGATCTTATTGTAGTGCAGAATCGCCTTGAGATGGAGGAGCCTCAGGGGTCTCCGTCCCGGTGGTATCGACCCGAACCCAAGATGTCGGTCGCGCGAAAGAGCTGTTCCCACAAAACCAGGCGTGCCAGTTGATGTGGAAGGGTCATCGGTCCGAGAGAAAGCACAGTGTCGGCTTCTTTGAGAAGACCCTGGTCCAGACCGAGGTCCGAGCCGATGACAAGGGTGATACCGGTTCTGCCTTCAAGCTCCTTCTGTCTGAGAAGATCGGCAAACGCCTGAGATGAGAAGGTCCTCCCGGCCTCGTCGAGGGCCATCAGGGACCAACCCCTGGGATGACGACCGCGGACCACCGCCGCCTCGTGAACGCGGACCTTGGAGGGTTCGTCTTTTCGTCCTCGGCCGTGCGGGCGCAGAGGGTGATCCTCGGCCGGCCAGCGGCGGCAGACCCGGCGGCGGTAGTTTTCAATTTCTATCTCGTATGGGCTGCGTGCCGGATAACCGAACCAGAAGATGCCTAATCGCATGAGTCCAGCCTGCTTTTCAGGATGGCGTTGCCGGCTCTTCGGTCGACTCGTCGATCCCGAAGTCCTCCAGTGTCATTTGGGGGGCGTCTCCCCAGAGAGCGTCAAGGTTGAAAAAGGACCTTTGTTCTTCAGTGAAGATGTGAATGATGAAATCCCCGTAATCGACGAGGACCCATGTGGTGCCTGAAGTCCCTTCTGCATGAAGGGGTTTGCGCTTGTTGTCGCGAAGCCGGCGTTGGACCTCGGTGGCAACCGCTTCGAGGTGTCTGCCTGAAGAGGTTGAACAGAGCAGGAAAGCGTCGGTGAAGGAGGTCAATTCCGAGACGTCGAAAACGGCGATTTCGAAAGCTTTTTTGGCGGTGGCGGCCGTGGCGGCCAGCTGAAGAAACTCGAGAGTGTCAGAGTCCAGCATCAGACGAAATCCTCTCCTTCGCGTTGGTACAGGTTGTACTTCTGAACATATGAATAGATTTCATGGGGGACCAGTTCGCGAATGGGAAGACCGCGGCGCTGACGGTCGCGGATAGAGGTGCCCGAGATCGGGAAAGGTTCGTGATTGAGGAGATAGATCGTCTGTTCCGTCGGATCAGGAACCGCGTCGAAGGGCGTGATCGACTGCAGCCGGGAGAGAAGGACTTTCGGGACCCGTGCCATCAGTTTCTCGCCCCACATGTGCGCCCGGTGCAGCACCACAAGATGGGTCAGCTCCACCAGCTCAAGCCATCGATCCCATTGACCGATCTGGGAAAAGGAATCCGAGCCGAGGATGAAATACGGGTCGTGATCCGGAAACCGCTCCCGGAAGAGACGAACGGTGTTCACCGTGTAGGTTGGACCCTCGGTGAACACCTCGGCATCCGAGGCGTAGAAACCGTCGTAATGCAGGGTCGCCGCGGCAATCATTGCGAGGCGGTGCGTGACCGCAGTGAGGGGCTCGCCCTGTTTGTGCGGCGGTTCCCCCGCTGGGACGAAATAAACCCCGTCAAAGCGGAAGGTCTCCAGTGCACGTACCGTGGGAACCAGGTGCCCGAGATGAAAGGGATCAAAACTGCCCCCGTAAACCGCAATGCGCCTCTTCATAGTTCCTCCTCAAGAGCGGTCGCGTTGAGATCAAAGAGTCGCTGAACCAAGGGCTTGACACCTTCTCCGGTCACGGCCGAAATGACGTGTGTCGCCACCCGGTGCTGAAGACCGGCCTCGGTGAGCGCCTCCAAAGCCGGTTCCCGGTCTGTCACCGCGTCCAACTTGGTTCCGATCAGAATCCAAGGACGAAGCACCAGGGCTTCATTGAAGGCCGCCAATTCTTCGCGGATGGTTGCGACCCGGGCCGCAAGCTCGGAGTCTATGGCCGACAGGTCCACCAGGTGAATCAGGGCACGACAGCGTTCAATGTGGCGAAGGAACTGAACGCCCAAGCCGGCGCCTTCGTGGGCGCCTTCGATCAGGCCGGGAATGTCGGCCATCACCAGAGTGCGATATTCGTCCCCGGGAGCGCTCACGACACCGAGGTGCGGCTCGAGGGTTGTGAAGGGGTAATCCGCGACCTTCGGGCGGGCGGCCGAGATCGCCGAAAGGAGCGTGCTCTTGCCGGCATTGGGAAGACCGACCAACCCGATATCGGCCATGAGCTTGAGTTCGAGTTCGAGTTCGAGTTCGTCGCCTTTGTGACCTTTTTCGGTTTTCCGGGGCGCCCGATTCGTCGGGGTGGTGAAGCGGGCATTGCCCCGGCCGCCGCGGCCGCCGCCGGCGACGATCAGATCTTCGTTCTCCCGCGTGAGATCTCCAAGAAATTCCCCGGTCTCGGCATTGCGAACGACGGTCCCGGGCGGAACCTCAACCACGAGATGGTTCCCACCGGCGCCGGTCTTGTTCGAGCTCCGGCCGTGGCTCCCGTTCTCTGCGCGTACCGTTCTGCGGTGGTGTATATGAAGTAGGGTGTTGAAATTACGGTTCACCCGCAGGATGACATCGCCACCTCGCCCGCCGTCACCGCCGTTGGGACCGCCCCGCGGCACGAACTTCTCTCGACGGAAGGAAGCACAGCCATTCCCGCCGGCTCCGGCCCGAACAATGATTCGCGCGGAGTCAACGAGCATGGTTCAGGAAGCCGGTGAGATGTGTGGGCTTGGCATAACGATTGGGTGAACTCGCAAGCAACAACGCATTCCGAAAGCGGTTTGACGCCCTTGTTTGGAACGGGTCAGTTGGAAAAGATACTGATGAAGCGACCGAGCCGACCCCGGTTTTGAAACTTCACCTGGCCTTCCATTGTCGCGAACAACGTATCGTCGTTGCCGCGCTTGACGTTGACGCCCGGCTTGAAACGAGTGCCGCGTTGGCGAACGAGAATCGTGCCGGCCGTGGCGGTCTGGCCGTCACCGACCTTGGGCCCAAGCATTTTGGGGTTGGAGTCTCGCCCATTACGGCTGGAACCTTGTCCTTTTTTGTGTGCCATGGTGTTCCCCTCTACGCCTCGATGCTGTCGATGCGTACGCGGTAATAGTCTTGGCGGTGTCCCTGGGTACGCTTGTAGCCCTTACGACGTTTCTTCTTGAAAACAATGATCTTTTCGCCCCTCACCGGCGAAACCACCTGAGTCTTGACGAGGACGCCTTCGACCAGGGGCTTGCCCACTCGAACGTCGTCGCCCTGGCTTACCAGAAGCACCCGCTCGAAGGTGAGGCCGTCACCCGCAGACAGATTCGCCTCGGTGCGCTCAACCATTAATTCGTCTCCGGGGCTGACCCGGTATTGTTTTCCGCCATGTTCGACAATTGCATAGTCAGTCATTACACACCTCTCCTCAAAAGAGGACGGTCTTTTTAGCAGACAATACCGCAGGTGTCAATGAGCAGTGCCTCTTAGCCAGCACTTCACCGGGTTTCGTCGCGAGGGCAGCGAAAGGTCGTTAGATGTTGGGTTTTTCGGAAATTGGGCGACGCAGTCGTAGTTGCACTCCGTCGAGGAGAACGATTTGCGAAAAGCACGACAGATGGCTGCCATGCGCAGCCCACAGCAGA
>JAIOSJ010000373.1 GCA_021107705.1 Thermoanaerobaculales bacterium
ATCCCCCTGCACGCCTTCACGATGTCGGTTTGGGAAGCGCCGGCGGTGATCAACGACCGAGCCTTCTCGTTGACCGTCAGCAGCTCGTGGACACCAACTCGACCCTTGTACCCCACACCACCACAATGATCACAGCCGCGTCCCTCGTGAAAAGGAACTCCCATGCTCAACCATGGCTTGAGCAAATCAGCTTCCTCCGATGTCGGCTCCGCCGACTCGAGACAGTGTGGGCAGGATCGCCGCAGGAGTCGTTGCGCCAGGACCCCGATCAGACCGGACGCCACCAGGAAGGGCTGCATCCCCATGTCGACCAGCCGAGTCACTGCCGAGGGAGCATCGTTGGTATGCAACGTGGACAGCACCAAATGACCGGTCAGTGCGGCCTGAACCGAGATCTGGGCGGTTTCCAGATCTCGGATCTCTCCAACCAGAATGATGTCCGGGTCCTGTCGGAGGATGGACCTGAGACCCTTGGCGAAGGTGAAACCGGCCCTGTCGCTGACCTGGCCCTGGCTGATTCCCGTCAGTTCATATTCAACGGGATCCTCCAGAGTCACGATGTTGACTTCAGGCCGGCTGACCTCCTTCAAAGAAGCAAAGAGCGTCGAAGACTTCCCCGACCCCGTCGGTCCGGTCACGAGGAGGATACCTTCCTTCCTCGTCAACAAGCGCTTCCACATTTCCAGAACAGTGCCCGACATCCCGATGTTGTCGAGTTGGAAATTCTGGCGTTCTTTGTCCAACAGACGCATAACGACCTTTTCCCCGTAGACCGTGGGAAAGGTCGACATCCGAACGTCGATCCGGCGCCCCTGATATTTTACTCTCAGCTTTCCGTCCTGAGGCACCCGCCTTTCGGAAATATCGATCGTCGCCAGAATCTTCAATCTCGAAACTACCGGCGCCATCACCGTTGGCGACAATTTGAAAGGCTTCTCTCTCAAATCGCCGTCGATACGGTACCTGACGACCATGCCGGTGCGTTGGGGCTCCATGTGAATGTCGGACGCTTCTTCCTGGATGGCTCTCGCGAGGATCAGGTTGACCAGGCGTACGATCGGTCGATCGGCCTCCGGCTGGTCCACTGCGACCGAATCGTCCACCGGATCTCCTGAATTCGTTTCAAACTCGATCTCCGTCTCGTCCGACACCTTCTCCATTTCCCCGTAATACTCGGGAAGATGGCTCCTGATATCGTTTTCGAGCGCCAGAACCGGGAGAATATGCTTGCCCGTGAGAAACTGTAACTCCGTTATTTTATTGAGATTATTCGGATCTGCCAGAGCAACGGTTAGGCGGTTTTCGACCTGGAAAAGAGGAATCGCATTGAGTTCGAATGCCTTCCCCTTGGGAATGAGATCCAGGACGAGCGGATCACCATAGGTGTAATCAAGATTGACCGCCGGAGTGTTCAGCTGTTTGGAGAGGACCTCCAGCACCTTCTCTGCGGAGACCGCTCCCATCGAGACGAGAAGCTCGCCGAGGTAGCCCCCTCCACTGCCCTGAAGGACCAGAGCCTTGCTCAGATTCTCCGGTGTGATCAACCCCTGACGAAGAAGAATCTCTCCGACTCTCGGGCGCTCCGTTGACCCGACGAGTTCGAGTTGTCTCTTCATGCACCTGTCCTCCGAACGTAAGTACCCTGAGGAGCAAGAAGAAATACGGTGAGAAGTGCGGGCTAATTAACTCTCTGATTCAGAATGTCCGCCGTCTTTTTCGAATCCACGAGAAGCTCGTCGAACAAATTCTCAAATTGCTCAGGGGCATCCTTCTTTGCCGCCGCTTCAAGGCTCTGACAGGTCTGAGACAATCGAACGGCCCCAAGATTCAAGGATGCACCCTTGAGCGCGTGGGCCTCTCTCCTGGCCGCGGCTGAATCCCCGGCCGCAACGGCTGTGCGCAGGACATTGACCGACTTTTCCATCTCTTCCAGAAAGATGCCGATCAGGACCCGTTCAAACTCCGGATCTCCTGCACAGGATTGTTCGAGACGGCCGAGATCCAGATTTGGATAACTTTTCTCAGGTACCGGCTTTGAGGGTGCATATTTCTCGAGAACCTCGGCCAACCGAGCCACATCGATCGGTTTTGTGAGATAATCGTCCATTCCGGCCTCGAGACAACGTTCCCTTTCACCCTCGAGGGCGTCAGCCGTCACGGCAATGATCGCGGCACGCCCGCCGCCGTTTTCCTGGGCCCGTATCAGCCGTGTCGCTTCAAATCCATCCATGACAGGCATTTGGCAATCCATCAAAACAACGTGGTACGAGGTAGTTGCCATGGCATCAACAGCCTGACGACCATCACCGACAACGTCGCACGAGTAGCCGATTCGATCGAGAATCTGGACGAGAACCTTCTGGTTGACGATGTTGTCTTCCGCCACCAAGAGCTGCACTCGAGAGCGTTGGTCCTCCGCCACCGTGTGATGCGTGATGAGATCTGGGGCGGCCTCGGCTTCGTGAGATGGATGCAACAGTGAAGCGAGGGTCTCGAAGAGCGCCGAGTTGCGCACCGGCTTGGTGAGATAGGCGGAAAAGCCGGCCTCCCGCATATGTTCGGCGTCACCTTTCTCCGGCATCGAAGTCAAGAGGACGAGCGGAATTCGGCCGAGGCCATCCATCCTCTTGATGCGTCGTGCCAACTCTTCTCCATCCATTCCCGGCATGTGGAAGTCAAGGATCACGAGATCGAATGCGGGATCCTCAGTCAAAATTGCCACCGCTTCCTCGCCGCACGCGGCGGAGCGGTGGCGGCACCCCCACGACTCGAGATGATCACAAAGCACTCTGACATTAATCGGATTGTCATCGACCACCAACACTCGGGCCTTGCCTAAGTCGGTCCGATATTTCTTCGAACCGGGCTTTTCGTCAACGACCGCCAAAGACACCGTAAACCAGAAGGTGGCTCCCTCCCCTTTCTCCGACTCGAATCCAATGTTCCCGCCCATCGATTCCACCAGGAGCGTGCAGATGGCAAGCCCGAGTCCGGTTCCCCCGTACTTTCGTGTGGTTGAAGCATCCGCTTGCGAAAATGCCGTGAAGAGACGATCCTGTTTCTCCTCGGGAATGCCGATGCCTGTATCCTCCACCTCGAATCGCAAGGTTGCTCGGCCGTTCACGGCCGTTTCCAGCCGGACGCCGATGACGACATCACCCTTCTCAGTGAATTTCACCGCATTGTTCGCCATGTTGACCAGAATCTGTCGCAGTCGGCCAGGATCGCCCATGACTCGCTCAGGAACATCAGGGCTCACCAGAACCGCAAGCTCGAGTCCCTTTGCAAACGCCTTCTGAGCCACGAGGTCCGCAACATCGGCAACACAGCTGCGCAGGTCGAAATCGAGACTCTCGAGCTCCACCTTCCCCGCTTCCAATTTCGAAAGATCGAGAATGTCGTTGATGATGGCCATCAAAAGTTCACCCGAACTCTGAACGATCTCCAACTGCTCACGCTGGTTGGGGTTCAAGTCCGAGTCAAGCAACAGGGATGTCATGCCGATCACCGCGTTCATCGGGGTGCGGATCTCGTGACTCATCGTGGCAAGAAACTCCCCCTTCGCTCGGGCGCCGGCCTCAGCAGCCTCTCGCGCCTCCACCAGTTCAGTCACGTCGATGAAGGACTCGATGCCTCCGATTTCCCGACCGTCGCTGTCCACCAGCGCTCTTGCGTTTTTCAGAATTTGCAGTGTCCGTCTGTCCTTTGTGTCAATCGAGCAAGGGTAGCGAAAAGCCGAACTGTTCTCCTTGCGACCAAAAAGCCCACAGTCTTCCATACACCCTGAGCAGCCCAGGATTCCGCAGCCTTTCCCAACGACGTCCTTTTCAGACAGCCCAGTAAGCAGGGTGAACTCCGGGTTGATCGAGGTGATCGGCCTTTCGAGGTCGACCATGAAAACTGCCGCGCCGACGGTGTTGAGCACCGCTTTCATCTGCTCGTTGGCCGCCGTTAACCGCAACTCCACCTTTTTGCGTTCGCCTATGTCACGCAGAATTCCTACGGCCCACCATTCCCCATCCCGATTAAGAGCTGAGAGGGACAGTTCAATCGGGAATTCGGTCCCGTCCTTGCGCAGCGCCTCAAGCTCCAAGATCTCCCCGATCGCGGCGCCTCGACCGCTTCTGAGGAACTCCGGAAAGGCTCGCCCGTGGCCTTCGCGAAAACGTTCTGGGACCAGAATCCGGTGGAGATTCTTACCCACCATCTCTTCACGGGAGTAGCCGAACATCTGTTCCGCGGCTGAATTCCACACGGCTACGTTCCCCCTGGGGTCCATGACGACGATCGCGTCGCGAGCCACACTGGTGATACTTTTGAACAACTCATCCTGAATGAGAGAGTCTTCGGGGGCGGAGGAAATTTCAGTTATCTGTTTCATTTCCAATACCTCGTTCTCGGCTCATTTGGCAAATGTTCGGAACACCCCTCGATTGGGCGCAGACAACCGGAGCGGGTTATTATGGTTTGAGGCGCTTGGGCCAGAAAAGGGAATGAAATGTTCACCACAGAGACCGTCGACAACGTTCTGATCGCCATCCCACCCCGGGAACTCACCGCATCAAGCTCGGAAAATGCCAAAGCCTCTCTTCTCGGCCTCATCGACGCCGCCAACAAGGAAATCGTCGTCGATCTGTCGGAACTCGTATTCATCGACTCGTCCGGCCTGGGAACTCTGATTGCAGCCAAAAAGACCGCGAACGAGCACGGGGGCGACGTGCGGCTCTGCGGCCTCTCACCGCAGGTTTGGACCATCTTCGAACTGACTCGTTTGGACAAGGTCTTCAAGATTTTCTCCAATCGAGATGAGGCCGTAGAGAGTTTTTTGTAGGCGCTGCCATATCTTCCCCCTTTGGGTGACTCCAACAAACCGATCCTCTTAAACCCGACCAGTTCCTTTCAGTCATCAGTACCCCGGACCACCGAAAAAATGCGATTCGTCAAAAAATAGTCAATGGCTTCGGTCTCTTGTATTTTCCGGGCGGCCTTTTGGAACCGATGTACGGGACGAACGGGAGGACTGACCATGGAGAACCTAAAAGGCGCTCTTCAACCTGAGATGCACGGTGGGGAGATGGATGCCGAAATCCAACAACTCGCCCAAACAATGGGTCAGGTAAATCCGGGAATGGGTATCCACCGAATTCCGCGGAAAGACAGAAAGAAGCTGACACCTCATGAGGCTGAATGGGTTCGTCGAATGGCAGCAACCCTCCTGTTACTTCTGACCGTTGTTTTCACGGCCATGAATATCACCGGTCACGGTCCAACCGCCTTGAGGGGGGCCGAGTTGACACACTCAGAACGTCAACAACGCCTGGAGACCAGACTGGCGTTCACCGTCGCTGAAATTGCGGTCTTCCAGGCGAAAAACCAGCAGATGCCGAACGGTGTCGGAGACCTCGGCCTGCCGGCGAACAGCGGAGTAAGCCTCGAAACCCTCGGGGACGGTCATATTCGGGTCACCGCAAAGGATGCCGATACGACCCTGTTCCGCGACTGGAAGAAAACCAAACATGGAGGCCGGTCATGAAAAATTCCACTTTCACCTTCTCTGGACCAGATCCCCGGCGAAAGAAAGAATGCGGCATGACGATGGTCGAGTTGCTGATCGTCGTTGCAATCATCGGTATTCTCGCCAACCTTGCGATACCGGCTCTTGACGGCGCCATGTGGAGAGGACGGGCCATAGCGGCCGTCGGGGACTTCAACCACCTCCGCCAGGCCGCATATGAACATTACCGCGATCTGAACAGATTTCCTGAAGAGACCGCTACCGGAATCGTGCCGAGTGATCTTGTCGCCTATCTCGGATCGGCATTGTCCTGGTCCGGAGGTCCTGGAGGCTCAACCTACGACTGGGAGAACTGGACCGACGAAGAAGGATCCCCCCTCTACCCCGAGACAGGGATAACCTATGGATTCTCCGTCGTAAACGGCAACCCGCAACTCTTCGATGCCATCGAAAGGGTCTACGACGGCCCAGTCCTGCGAGTCTGGGATGACCGCCTCACCTTCGTCATCGAGGAAATTACCTCGGTCGACGGAGATCAACCCGCCGACGAAGATGAAGGTGAGGATGACGGCGGTGACGACGGCGGATTTGATCAGGGAGACGACGACGAAGATGACGGCGGACGCGGAGGCGGACGCGGTGGTGGACGTGGAGGCGGACGCGGTGGTGGACGTGGAGGCGGACGCGGAGGCGGAGGCGGCAGGTAGGAACACCGAAGAGGGAAGGGTCAAGCCTTCCCTCTTTTTATTTGAACGCTCAACGCTCAACGTCCAACGCTCAACTTCGAACGCCCGGATCCAGACGCGATCGCCATGGGCCGTTTCCCCTCCGACCCATGTCGCTCACGCGTTCTCCTCGGTGGTATTGATGCTGGCTACGAAGATCTTAATGAGCTCTTCTACTTCCCTCTTCTAACTTCCTTTTTCTTTTCGCGGCAGCGAAAAGAAAAAGGTCGCTCCCTCTCCGACCTCTCCCTCCGCCCAGGTTTTGCCGCCGTGCCGGCTGATGATCCTCCGAACATTGGCCAGGCCGATCCCCGTGCCTTCAAACTCCTCAGCGCTGTGGAGACGTTGAAAAACCCCAAAGAGCTTGTGGGCATAGCTCGGATCAAACCCGACGCCGTTGTCTTTCACCCAGATCACGTCCTCACTGTCTTCTGAATGGTCGGCGCCGATCTCAATCGTTGCTCGATCCCTGGTACCCGTGTATTTCACTGCGTTGTCGATCAGGTTCACCAGGACGAGGCGCAGAGTTGCGCGATCGGCCAGCACTTCGGGCAAGGGAGCAATGCTCCACACGATTTCCCGATCGCCGGCGCCTTCCTTGAACTCTCGAACGACCTCATGCACCAACGCATCGAGGTCGATCTCACTTGGATCCAACTCGAGCCTTCGTGCCCGGGAGAAAGCCAAGAGATCGTCGATCAGACGGCCCATCCGGCCGGCCGCCTCCGCCACCAGCCCCAAATAACGTCGGCCGGTCGCATCCAGCCTCTCCGAGGCCGTCTCCTGGAGGATATCGACGAAACCCGCGATGTGACGCACCGGCGCCCGAAGGTCATGGGAAACAGAATACGCAAACGATTCCAACTCTTGATTTGCCTCCTCCATCTGCCCAACGGCGATCGCCAGTTCCTCGTTCTGTCGCCCAACGTCGTCGGCGAGATTGAGCACGGCCCAATTGAGGTTTTCAACCTCGGAGACCCGGCCTCTGAGTTCTCCTGTCCGTTGCTGGACCCGCTCCTCCAGGTGGAGGGTTATTTCCTTGAGTTTCTCTTCGCTCTCCTTACGGTCGTTGATATCCAAACCAACCGAGAGAATCGAAAGTATTTCGCCGTCGGCGTCAAAGAGGGCTCGATTCGACCAGTGAAACCAACGGACGCCGTCCCTGATGGTGGCCGCCTGATGCTCATGTTCCTCATTCGGACTTTCGGGCGTCAATAACGTGAAAGACTCAGCCAAAAGGTCGAAATCATCCCCTTGACCAAGACCAATGTCCCGGACATTCCGTCTGACCAAATTGATGCCGTCTCGTTGAAAATATCTTCGGTATGCTTCTTTTGCAAAAACAATCTCACCGTCGGGCAGAAAGCGACATAACATCACCGGTGATTCTTCGCTGACCGCCCGAAAGGTTGCCTCCCTTTCCCGAAGCTTGACCTCGGTTTGTCGTCTTTCGCCGATCTCGGTTTCGAGAGCCGACTTTGCCTCCTCCAGGTCCGAGGTCCGTAACCGCACCTTTGCTTCCAGTTCACTTTGCGCCTCTTCCAAACGTTGGACCATCGTATTGAAAACTCCGGCCAGTTGCCCGACTTCGTCCGAAGTCTTCACCACCGCACGCGCAGTCAGATCACCACTGCCGACCTCCCGGGCCGTCCGGCTGAGCGAGACGACCGGTTTGACGAAGCTCCGGGCAACCAGAACCCCAAAGAACCCGAAAATCACGGTGGAAAACACTCCGGCAACAACGGATCGCCAAATGGATGCTCTCAACGGGGCCAGGACTTCGACAAGGTCGCGCTTCACCACGAGGCCCCATCCGGTGGCCCCGTTGATCTCAATATGCCGAAAAGCCGCCAGAACGGGAACGCCTCGATAATCCTCGGCTTCGACGACTCCCTCATTGCTCCCGGCCGCCAGCACCGCCGGCCGGGAGTCGATCCGCACCTGCATCGGACGAGCCACCAAACCATCCCGTAGATGGTGATTCAGGGAGGTCAGCAGCAGCCGACCGGGGTTCACAAGATATGCCTCACCGGTCTTCCCGAAACCCTCGATTCTGCTGAGCATCGGCGTCACAACCTGATCGAGGTCGTAGAACATGATCAGGAAGGCATTCCCCTCATTTTGCTTCTCTTTTTGAATGACCTGCCCCACGACCAGGACCGGCCGATCACTGCCGAGGCGAGAGGTGTTGTCATCGACGTACGATTGAGAATCTTCGGTCAGGACCGTAAAGAACGCCTGATCAGTGACGTCTCGGCCGAGGTCCTTGATGTCGGTCGAAAGAAAGATCCTTCCTTCCCGACTGTCCACGAGCCACACCCGAAATGGGCCTGACGTGGCGGCGCCCATAGCTCGAAAGAGGTCCAGTATTTCTCTGTAGTTTTTTTCAACGGGTCCCAAACGCCAACACCCGGCTGATCCGAGGTCCGGCCCGATGAATTCCTCAATATCCGTCAGCAATTCATCGATACCATGGATAGCCATATCATTGGTGGCGAGCACTTTGGTTTCGCTGACCCTCCCCTCGATCCAGTCCTCCATCCGCTGTTCGAAAATTGCCGCCAACACATCGAGGGCCTCGAACGCCTCCTCCCGGCGAACCTGTATCTTTCCTTCATACCCTGAAAAGGGCAGCCCGAAGAGATCTACAAGCACGATCGAAATCGAGACCATCACCACGATGGCGATAGAGGTTGCGGTGAGTCTCGCCATGAGACCACGCCGGACGGGAGGGCGCACCATCAGACGGTCGAAAGAATCGCTTTCCTTCCTTTCCGTTATCACTTCTCGTCCCCTTCAAGAGCCTCTCTCGTCGTCGGGGGATCGACGGAATTTTCGGTCTTTCCTTCATCTGTCCTGCGGGTCTTTGCTCTTTTGAGTTCGGTTTCCAGCGTTTCCACTTTTTCATTCAACCCTCGTATTTCCTCCTTCAGCTCCACCATCCGCAGTTCGCGGCCGACCATCAAGTTGAGGGCCTTCTGCCGACCAGCAGCGTGCTTTTTGGCATCGCTCTCCGCACGGAGGCGCTTCAATGCCTGGACAAACGCGGTTGCCAACGCCGTGATGGCCTCTTGGTCGGCCTCGGCAAAGCCGCCCTCCTTATTGGCCAGCGCTATCATTCCGAAGGTCTGCCCACACAGAATCAGGGGTACACCGAGGAACGATTTCAGTTCCGGGTGACCCTCGGGTACGCCGACCGAATCTTCATGGGACGCCGGGTCATTGATGATCTGTGGTTGTCCGCTGGTGATCACCCTGCCCCAAATGCCGCGCACCTCCATATCCTGGAGCATCTCCGACGCCTGGGTCACGGGAATTCGGCTTGCATCCTGCACCGGCTGATCGAGAGCAAAAGTGTCGAATCGACCGCTTTCGTTGATTTCCCCGATCAATCCGAAGGCGGTGCCGGTCAAGCGACAAGCCACTCCAATTGACAGCTGCGACAGTCCTGCCTCATCCTCGCAGGTCAATGCCTCGTACAGGATCTCGTTGACGGCTTCCGTCACCTCCTTGGCGCGTGTCAACTGGCCCGTTTTCTCCTCGACCAGATCCTCCAGGTATTGACGGTGCCCGTCCAACTCGGCCTCGATCATTCTTCGCTCGGTGATGTCCAGAATGACGGCAATGAACACCGGCCGAGCGTCGCCCGAAACCAGGGACATGTTCACCTCCACGGGATAGAGCGATTGATCCTTGCGCTGGTGTACGGTTTGGAACTGAAGTCTCTCGATGGCGCCGCTTTTCAGGGGCACGAGAGCCTCGGCGAATGTCTCTTCGGTGAACTCGGACTTGAGATCGACCGGCGTCATCGTCTTGAGGTCACCCATCGAATAGCCGAGATTCTCTCTCGCGCCGCGATTGACCTGGATGAAATGCAGATCTTCAGCGTCAAAAACATAGACCTCGTTGACCGAGTCCTCGACGGCGCGTCCGAGTCGGGTCATCTGCTCTTCCACCCGGTGGTGACGGATCGTGATCGCGATCGTGTTGGCAACGGCATCCAGCAGATCGAGATCCTCAATCGTGAACAACAGTGGATCGTCATAGCTCTGAACGGAGACCACACCAATAATTCCTTCAGTCGTTTCGAGCGGAGCGCCCAACCACAGCCGGGCCGGAACACCGATCATCTCCGCCTCGCCCCGTCTCTTGAGATCGGCCTGGGTTTCGTCATCAATCCACAGCGGCTTGCCTGTGCGGCGGACGTAATCCGTGAGGCTGGTCGGCATGGCGAGGCGTTTGTCAGGATCGACCATGTCCTCTTCGCCGACGAAGTACGGGAAACGATAGGTCTCGTCGTCCGGATCGTAGAGAGCGACGTAGAAATTCGTGGTGTCGATCACCATACCGACCTCGTCTCGGATTCTTGAAATCATGTCGCTGAGTTCGACCTCCTCCGCGGCCGCCCTGAGGATGCCGATGAGAACGTTTTGAATCTCCGCGGCCCTCGTGATGTCGGTGATGTCCTGACCGATCGAGAGAACCCCGGTACAGTGCCCCTCAGTGTCCTCAATCAGCCGGTTGAACCAGATGATGTCTCGTGTTTTTCCGTCTCTTGTGAGAATCGGATTGACGGTGCCGCTCATCTCGTCGTCTGTGGCGGTCTTTTCCAATACAGTAGTGATTCGCCCTCGCTGCCTGTCCGG
>JAIOSJ010000427.1 GCA_021107705.1 Thermoanaerobaculales bacterium
CTCCGGTACCGTGGCAAAGTGGACACACCCCGTCGAGGGCGGCCAGGATAGCGGCGCGGATAAACTCCGACCGATTTGAAATTCCCTCCATCGCCTGCACCAGAGCGGTATCGGCCTTGAACGTCACAATGTGGGTTCTGTCCTCCATGCTCAATCACTCCCCTGGTGTTACATATTATTACCGCTCCAGGTGGGGAGGTCAACAGGCTGGACTTACGCGTGATACCCTTGGTAATTATAAGACTCCACCTCATCGGGTTGTCGCGCTGGAAAGGGCTCTGGGAGGGCCGATGACTTCACGAAATCCTGAAGATCTTGAGCGGTCCTTGGAGTCCAGCGAGGAGCGCCTGCGTCATTTGCTCGACACCATCCCGGACATTGTCTCTTTCAAGGACCCGGAGGGGCGGTGGCTTGAGGCCAACCGGGCGTGCCTCGAGATCTTCCAGCTGACGGAAGTGGATTTTCGCGGCAAGACAGATATTGAACTCGCCGAGCTCAGTCCGTTTTACCGCGATGCTTTCTTGGTGTGTCGGCAGACCGATGAGATCGCCTGGAATTTGGGCGCCCCAAGCAGGGGCGATGAAGTCATTCCATTTCCGGATGGGCGGTCTAGAGTCTTCGATGTCATCAAGGTGCCTTCCTTTGCAGCAAAAGGAGAAAGGAAGGGTCTCCTGGTCGTGGCGAGGGACATTACCGAACAGCGCTGGGCCGAGCAGGAACGGTTTCGAATCGAGGAGAAAATGTTCCAGACCCAGAAGATGGAGAGTCTGGGGATTCTGGCCGGGGGCGTCGCTCATGATTTCAACAACCTCCTCATGGGAGTTTTGGGAAATGCCGATCTCGCCCTGTCCGTCATGGCCGGAAATGCGCCTGGGCGCGAAAGGGTCGAGGACATTGTCACGGCCGCGCGCCGGGCCACGGATCTTTCAAACCAGATGCTTGCCTACTCGGGTCGGGGGCGATTCGTCGTCGAAAAGGTGGACATCAACACCCTGGTCGAGGAGATGGCTCATCTGATGGAGGTGGTGATCTCCAAAGGTGTGGTTCTCAAATTAGAACTCGGCGCCGATATCCCGCCGGTCGAGGTGGATGTGACCCAACTTCGGCAAGTCATAATGAACCTGATCAGCAACGCCTCGGAGGCAATTTCCGGACCCTCCGGTCTGATCAGAATCTCAACCGGCCTTCACCACTTGGATCGAGGGGGACTGGCGCAAACCATTTCACTCGATGAGTTGCCGGAGGGGAATTACGTCTTTCTCGAAGTCGTGGATACGGGTTGCGGCATGAGTTCAGGCACGATGGATCGGATATTCGATCCGTT
Organism: Thermoanaerobaculales bacterium; assembly: GCA_021107705.1. Taxonomy (GTDB): domain Bacteria; phylum Acidobacteriota; class Thermoanaerobaculia; order Thermoanaerobaculales; family Sulfomarinibacteraceae; genus JAIOSJ01. The sequence goes on from JAIOSJ010000427.1 coordinate 1,325, forward strand.
TTTCACCACGAAATTTACCGGTCGGGGCCTGGGGCTTGCCGCCGTGCACGGGATTGTTCGCGGACACAAGGGGGCCATCAAGGTTGACTCTGAACCGCGGAAGGGAACGCGGTTTACCATTCTCCTCCCGGCAGCTGAGATCGGTTTGACCGAAGGAGATCAAGGGGGCACGTCTGAGGAACGAAAGGCCGTTCGGGTGCTGGTGGTGGACGATGAGTCTTCCGTCCGTGAGGTCTCGCGTGCTTATCTGGAGCGTTCCGGTTTTGAGGTCCTGCTCGCTGAGGATGGGTTGCAAGGCGTTGAGGTTTTTCGCGCGAGAGCCCACGAGATTCACTGCATCATTCTCGACTTCACGATGCCCGTCATGAGCGGTGAAGAGGCCCTCCAGGAGTTTGCCGAAATCCGACCCGAAGTGCCCGTGATTCTGTCATCTGGGTACGACGAGGACGATGTGTTTCGCCGGCTTACCGGCCGAGCCGCCGCGGGTTTCATCCAAAAACCCTATAACGCGAAAGCGCTCATCGCCAAGCTGGCCGAATTTGGAGTCAACCCGCCGGGTTAGTTCGTGTTACGGCCCATCGCCTCCATCATGCGCGACATCCCTGGAGGCATTGCCAGACGGCCGATCATTGGTTTTCGTCTCCGAAACGAAGCTGCTCCGGGCCGACATGGATACGCCGATCCATGTCGAAGATATGGTAGGTACTCCAGGCGGGAAAATACACCAAACAACGATAGGAAATGACCAACAGCACAAACAGGCCCAGCGTCCACCGGGCGAGCCTCTTGCCCCTCCAGCCGACGAAGAGGTGAAGGTGAAGGAGGGTGGCGTAGGCCATCCACACGACCAGGGCCATGCTCTCGACGGGGTCGAAGGACCACGGGCTGCCGAACAGCATGAACTTGTAAACCGAGCCGCTGGCGATCATTCCCGTCAGCAGCAGAAAACCCACCCGCAGAGAGGACACAAGATGGGGTTCCAGATCGTCGCCGTCAGTTCGGCCCAGGACAATCCGGAGGGCCAGGAAGTTGGAAAGCGCGAGAACTCCGAACGCCAACCATGCGATGACGGCATGCACGTCGACGACCCATGATCTCTCGGAGATCGTCAGGGCGAAAGGGGTCGGGTCGAAAGTCTTACCGTGAGACAAGAGGGCGGCTCCGATCAGGACGGCCAAAGGGGTGATTATCGTTCGTCCCTGATGAAGAACCTCCCAGCACACCGCAACGATGACCGTTGCCAGGGCGAGGCTGAGGGCGCTCTCATACATACCGAAGAGCGGCATGTGGCCGGCGATGGAGGCTCTGAGACCCCAGACGATGATCAGGGCCGCGGACCACATCAACGAGAGCCACCTGACGAACCTTTCGACTGAGGGTCCACCGCGGAAGATCCGGACGGCGATGCCCAAATGACCAATGACCAGACCAGTCGGTATCAACGCCAGGTAGAGGTTGGCCTCAAGGGTCATCGTGTACCCGCCGGCTGGTGATTCCGCAGTTTCAGGACCAGACCAACGATGGCCAGGGCGAAGGCCGCGAAGAGCACCGGGACGCCGGGATCTCGCACGACACTGAACTCACCCCAATAACGAATCTCCGGAAAGGCCGGCGCGTTCTAATAATTGCCGGTCGTCGGCACATGACCGACGGCGATCCATCGCCATGCCACCAGTAGAGTGGCTCCACCAAAGCCCCAACGATCGCCCAGCGGGCGGGAGCGATCCATCGGTCCTTGTGAAAAACCAGGCTGAATACCTGCGTCGCCACCGCCAGGGCGTAGGCCATAGTCATGGCCCAGAAAAGGATAGCGAAGGCGGTGCTCACTTCTTTTTCTCCACAGGGCTTCGAACGGGTGCGGGAGAAAAAGTGGCCATCACCGGTCGTTTTGCGTTGCGCTTGTAGGCGAGGAGGCCGAGAGCGATGAAGGCAGCTTCAACGAGGCCGCCCACAACCAGCCAGAAGGCGATTTTTGACCCCCCGAATCCGTAGGAATGCAGACCGGCTGAGAGCACGTAGTTGACGCCGAGATAGGTCATCAAAATCGTACCGAAGGCCATGATGCTTGCTGCAGCGACTCCAACGCCGCCTATCCAACGGTCGATGCGGGCGTGAAGGATCGCCATGTAGGCCAGGAATGCGACCAGAGACCAGACCTCCTTGGGATCCCAGCCCCAGTATCGGCCCCACGAGGACGCGGCCCAGATCGAGCCGGTGAGGATTCCGACGATCAGCATGATGGAACCGATTTGGACATACCAATAGTGGGCCTCGTCCATTGTCGAGGCCATCTCACGGCGATCGGGAGTGAAGATTTCAAGACCGAGGCGCATATGGGCTACCAGAGCCGAAAGGGCCAACAGGGCGTAGCTGACCATGATGATCGGAACGTGGATGGCAAGCCACGGAGTTCCCGAAAGAACCGGCGGCATCGGTTGGATGAAGGAGTCCATCGGCAGGAGGTCGGTGAGCATAATGGTGAGCATCGACATGGCTGCTGCGTTGAAGATCACGAGTTTGTTCTTGAGGGTGAGGGTAGCCACCGCGGCAAAGAGGCCGACGCCCCATGCGAGGAACAACATCGATTCATACATATTGGAAGCTGGGATTCGTCCTGCCGCCGCCCAGCGCATCGCCAGCCCCCAGGTCATGACCGTGAAACCGGCCAGAAGGAGAACGGAGGTCACTCGGTTGCGCCAAATATTCTCGGCCCGTCGCCAGCCCAGGAAAGCCAGGACCGAAGCCGGTAGCAGGATGAGCCACGAGAGGCGCGTCGGCCTGACGGTGTTGTAACGGTATTCGCTCTTCATGGTCTTGGCTTTTGGGTAATTCGGTCGAGCCATGGTCACCGGATTCTCTCCCACCGCCAGCAGTTCTGCGGGGGTCGAGAGAGTGGAGGGAGCGTTCCACCGGTCGACGGGGTCGTTACTCACCGGGAGAGGTCGGATCGCCTGGCGTGTCAGGAAGCCGTGGAGTACGACCAACCTTCCTTCGAGTTTCAGCGCTGACTCCTGGAGTGGGTTCAACGGCATTTCTTTGCTTGCCAGGAGCCTGGCCTCGTCCACGGTCTGTCGAAAAAGAGGAATTCCCAGCAACGCGTTGAATGAGATGTGGCGCCGGCCCGCAAAACCCAGCGTTGCGGCGAGGTCCTTCGAGCCGATTTTGACGACCGATGCATTGGCCCATTTCTGGCTGTCATAGCTCCAGCCGAGTACGGTGACAACCGGGTCCTGCCGCACCCAGCGTGTGTAGCCGGTGACCTCCCGCACACTCTCCCGAGCGAGGGTGTCGAGAGGCATCACCCGTCCGTCATGTTGTACGGGCAGGGTGTGGAGGGCTTTCAAGGTGGCGCCGTCCACCGACACTGCTTCGGCCGGCGCCGCAATGAAAAGCGCCAATGCGAGGAGGAGCAGAAGAGGGGTCATATTGGCCGAAGTTATCGGCCCCGAGCCTGGGAAGGCAAAGCCTGACAGGGCGCGTCTCTGTCGGATCCTCGTCGTGAGCACCACAAGCATGCCGAAGACCAGAAGGCCGTAGCCCCAAAACACCACGATCTGGCCGGGGTCACGTGATACCGACAGGATCGACATCTCTCGACCTCCGCGGATTTGGTAGCTCGACTGGAAGAACTTGTAGTGACCCCACGCGAGTTCCTTGTTCATCTCGATCACGTGCTGTTCTTCGGCGCCCGTTGTCCCGTCGATGGTGGTGACAAGACTGCGAAACATGGCTGGTCGTTGGGTGCCCGGGTAATGATCGATTTGGAAATCATCCAGGCGGATCTCGAAACCAAGAGGTAGTTCCTGGTTCTTGTTGTGCTTCGATTGATTGACCAGGATATCGCTGGACTGACCCTCCCAGAGGGCGAGCTGCCCTTCGGCCTTGTAGAACTCGGTCATGAGGGATCCAACGAGGATCACTACCATCGAGCCGTGGGTGATGATGAATCCGATTCTGGCCTTGGACCACGGCCAGCGGTAGGCCATCGAAGCGGCCAGGTTGAGCGTGAACAAGCCCAGCAGCAGGAAGAACCAGTTGGCGCCATACACCTGCTGTGCAGCGGCTTCTCGCCCCTGCGTACTTTCGATGATTGTGCCTGTCGCCAGAACGACCAGAAGGACGAGCAGCAGTCCGATCGTGATTTTCATTGAACCGAGGATTGAGACAAAACGACGCATCGACACTCTCCCTTGTGGCGTGTGGGATGCAAGAAAAAGCCGTCACACCGCCGTCACAGGCGCGTTATCCTAGCGCATTTTCGAGACTGGATCCCGATATTTCTGTCAATGACATGCTCCGACCGTTCCGCAAGAATTCTTTCCGTACCGGCGGGTGTTGGAAATATTCCACGAGGTCGTCTGTGCCGTATTGCCGTCGATATTGTATGGGGCAGGATCGGAATCGAGGATCACCAGAGCCTTCCGATTCCATCCGTGGGGTACGGCCGAATGGCACCATGCGCACCTGAATGGCTCGGTGGAGTCTGATGGGTATCTTGCCGAATGCGATCCGTGGAGGTTCTTGCTGCCTCTGCCGGAAGCAAACCCCGTCTGACCAAAAGAACCGCTCTCTCCCGCATAGGTCTGAAAGTCGTGGCAGTCGAAGCACAGACCGTCGGGGGTCGAAATTCCTGAACTTGCCGACCATGGTTTGGAGAGCAGTGAGGCATTCGCCGATCCATGCGGACCCTGAACACCGGCCGGATCATCGTTCCCGTGGCAATCGGAGCAGACCATCGGCGAGTCCTTGGCCCACGGCGAGCCTGTGGTGAAGGCCATGTATCGGCTTGTGTTGTCGGTGCGTGGCGTGGTGTTGGCCGTGGCCCAGTCGGGCGCCTGTGTTGCGGTTTGGTCGGTCATTATCCAGTGGTAGGAATCGTTGTTGACGTTGAATTCCAGGGCCTGATCGGTTTCGCCGGTGGGGGGGCTCGAGTCGTAGGCGAAGGGACTGTGGCACTTGAAACAGATCTGGTACTCGGCCGAGGCTGCTCCCGGATTCGTCGTGAGATCGCCGGCCCCAAAAGCCGTCCATTCCGCAGGAAGGGCCGTGACGCCGATGCCGGTAGCTCCCGCAAGCGCACCGGCGAAGCCGGCTGTTCCCGCAGTGTGCAGACCGGGTTGCGCCTCGTGAGGTCCGTGACAGTCCAGACAGCTGACGTGGCGGTTCGCCCCCGAGAACGTTCCGTCGTTAAATGTTGCTTCTTTCTCCGCCAGGGTGTCGTGGACGGAGTCCGATTCCACCGGGTGGTTCGACGTCTTGGCGACGGCGGTTACGAGGTCCTTCCCGGAAAGATCGACGCCTGTCGTTGGGTTACCGTGACAGGTGTAGCAGACGAAATCGGTTGGATTCCCGTTGGGATTGACCGAGCCCGTCAAGAGGTCCGGGAAGTCGGAGAAATGAACTGCCCCGAGGGAGAGCCCCGACGCGGAGGGCCGGGCGTCACTGCGGTCCGCATGGCACTTGGTGCAGTTGCGGTCGAAAGTGGAACCATCATGCAGAACATAGGACCATGTTCCGAAGGCGTTCGAGGTGAAGTCGTGCGCTGAGGCATCGTAGGCCGCCGTGTCAATGGTCGGACCATTCGTGGCTACAGCATTTTGGTGGCAGGAGATGCAGAGACCGCCGTTTGCGGCCCCGGGGTCGAAGTCGGTTCGTGCCGGTGTTCCGGCAATGATTTCACCGTCGATATTTCGGCCGACCACCCGGCTTGTCGGAGTTGATGCATCCTGATGCACGTTGAAGTCGTGGGTCGTTCCTCCCGGTGAGTTGTGGACATGATCCTGGTGGCACATGTTGACGCAGGAACGGTCGGTCGGGGCGATATCGTTCAAGGGGGACGTC
>JAIOSJ010000021.1 GCA_021107705.1 Thermoanaerobaculales bacterium
CGAAGAATATTGGTCTGGCACTGGGTAGCGGCGCCGCACGGGGGTGGGCCCATATCGGTGTGATACGGGCACTGACTGAAGCAGGAATAGAAATCAAGTACGTAGCCGGCACCAGCATCGGCTCTCTGGTAGGAGCCGCGTTTGCGCTCAACAAAACAGATGTGTTGGAAGATTTCGCCCGTCAACTCGACTGGAAACAAATCGTCTCATTTCTCGACGTAACTTTTCCGAGGTCCGGACTCATTGATGGGGAAAAGATCACCGGGTTTTTTCGGAGCCATGTCCGAGAGATGAACTTGGAAGAGTTACCTCTGCGCTATTGCGCGGTTGCCACCGACTTGACCGCGTGTCGTGAGGTCGTTTTGAACGAAGGGGATCTTATAGAGGCAATCCGCGCGAGCATTTCGGTTCCCGGAATTTTTACGCCCGTCAAGAAGAACGGCGGCTTCCTTGTAGATGGCGGTTTGGTCAACCCTGTGCCGGTGAGCGCTGCCAGGAATATGGGGGCGGATTACGTCATCGCCGTGGATTTGAACCATAACAGAATCGACAAAGGCAGCGTAAACGATATCGGCCCGGTTGCTCCGTCGATGGAAAATGGCGCCGGCGGGCGCCTTCGCAACAAATGGAGAATCGCCCAGACCCTGAATAAGAGGCGCATCGAATCCAGCTCACCCGCGGCCTCACAGGGTCGCCTTTGGATGCAAAGGAACACTGTACCGAACATCTTTGACGTGTTGACGACCTCAATCAACATCATGGAAGCACAGATCACCGCAACACGATTGGCAACAGAGCCTCCGGACCTACTGATTCAGCCGAAGCTGGGAAAAATCAGGTTTCTGGAGTTCCATCGGGCGGAGGAGGCCATTGACGAGGGGTACCGGGCGGCTATGGCACAGCTTTGGGAAAGAGGGCCAGGTGTTTTCAAGACAAATCTGCACAAAGAATCCTGATCGGGGAGGACGAAAGATGAAAATTGACGTTTTTGCTGCTGAAGGTGAATGCGAGCAAGGAGGGCAACAATGAAATTGCCGGAAATCGCCGTCCGCCGCCCGGTGACAACCGTGATGTTGTTTGCGGGAATCACCCTGTTGGGGGGCGTGGCCTTCTTCAAGCTCAACCTGGACATGCTGCCCGACATCGAACCTCCTGCAATCAGCGTGATAACCCCATACCCTGGCGCCTCGGCCACCGACGTTGAGTCCGAGGTTACCAAGTACCTGGAGGATCAGCTCTCCACGACTCCGGACCTGGACCGCATCGAGTCGGTGTCAAAGGAAAATCTATCGATTGTCACCTGCGTTTTCGACTGGGGAACAAACCTTGATGTTGCCGCCAACGATGTGCGCGAAAAGATGGATCTGGCAACACCTGATCTGGCGCCAGGGGCGGAAGATCCATTCGTCTTCAAGTTCAGCAGCTCCATGGTGCCCGTCTTGGTTATGACGGTTACGGCAGAGGAAAGCAGTCCCGATCTCTACCGGATTGTCGATAAGCAGATCGCCGATCCTCTGAAGCGTGTACCCGGTGTGGGCGCGATCCTCCTTATCGGTGGTCAAGAACGGCAGATCAACGTGCATTTTGTCCGCGAGGCCATGGAGGCCCACCACCTGTCGGTCCGGCAGGTTAGGGAGATTCTTCGTGCCGAAAACCTCGACTTCCCTGCCGGTACTGTCAAGGTGGGGACAAGGGAACTCCAAATCCGGATGGCGGGCCGTTTCAAGGGTACCCAGGAAATCGCCGATACCGTGATCGGAAAGAACGGCGACGCGCTTGTGCGCCTGCGCGATGTTGCCGCTGTAACCGACGGTTTCGAGGAGCCGCAGGAGTGGGCCTGGTCTGGCGGGCTTCCTTCCGTAGCGATGGTTGTCCAAAAACAGTCGGGTACCAATACAGTGAACGTCATCCGTGGTATCAATAAACGGCTGGCAACAATAAAAGACGAAATTCCTGCAGACATCAAGGTTCACACGATCCTCGATAACTCAGATCACATCTTCAATATGATCAAGAACTTGACTCAGTCCGCTGTTGTCGGCGGGATTCTAGTCATCATTGTCTGTTATCTTTTCCTCCGCCGATTTCGATCCAGTCTCATCGTCACCCTGGCAATCCCTCTTTCAATTGCGGCGGCCTTTATCGGGCTCTTTCTTATGAGTCATACCTTGAACGTCATTTCTCTTATGAGTCTTGCCATCGCCACGGGGATGGTGGTTGATGACTCGATTGTTGTGCTTGAGAATGTGATCAGGCATATCGACAAAGGCGAAGACCCGAAATCGGGTTCTATTATTGGTGCATCGGAAGTGGGCACGGCCGTGATCGCATCGGCATTGAGTATCGTAGCCGTTTTTGTCCCGCTTCTTTTCGTCAAAGGAATTGCGGGAATTGTCTTTGGTCAATTGGCCTTTCTGATCATTGTCATGATCTCGGCATCGAATTTCGTGTCGCTCACGTTCACACCCATGGCCTGTTCCAGATTGGTTCGTCCCTTGAGCGAAAGGAAAACAAACAGGGTCTTTGCCTGGAGCGAACGTCTGTTGACTGGAATTGGAACGGCCTACGCTCACGTTTTGGAATGGGGACTGCAACACCGTGCGCCGGCACTGTCTCTGGTTGCCATTGTATTTGTGACTAGTGTGGCTCTCATCCCTGTTGTCGGGACAGAGTTCGTTCCTGAAGTCGATTCGGGTGAAGTGGAAGTTGTTCTTGAATTGGCGGAAGGCACCCGGGGTGAGGTGACTGCGGTGACAACGGAGAAGATCCTCAAGGCCGTTGATGCCATTCCCGAGATGGAAGCCTCTTACGCTCTGGCAGGTCAGACCAAAAAGGGGTTTCTGACGGCGCTGGGTTTCGACGAAGGGACAAACATCGGCCGGATCGGCGGACGCCTCATTGATAGGGGAAAGCGACATCGTTCGGCCAAAGAAATCGCCACAGAAATCCGGGGACAGGCCACGGGTTTGTCCGGGGTCGAAAAATTATCCGCCAGCGCCGTGAGTGCGATCCAGAAGGCTTTCTTGGGAGGCGGTCGGGCTATCAGCATCGAAGTGCTGGGCCACAACTTGGAAAACACCAACAAGGTTGCAGAAGAAATCCGTCGCATCGTAGAGCAGACAGAGGGAGCGGTGGACGTCTCTGCTAGCAGACGGAGCCCGCGGCCGGAAGTCCTAATTCAACTTGACAGGGATAAGGCGGCTTCTTTGGGGCTGAATGTGGCGCTTGTGGCCGATGCATTGAGAAGCAATTATTATGGTTTTGATGATACGAAATTTCGAGAGGCAGGTGACGACTTCGACATTGAATTACGGCTCCAGGAGAGTCAACGGGAGAGTATTTGTGAAATCGGAGAAACACCCCTTATTACCCTGACGGGCCAGACCGTCAAGCTCCGAAATGTGGCGTCTATTCGAGAAACCCTCGGTCCTGTGGAGATCGACCGAAAGAACAGGGCCAGGGTCACCAGGGTTCAGGCTGGTGTTCAGGGGAGAGTTCTTGGTGATGTGGTACGCGATATTCGAGAGGATGTCGCCTCAGTCGACCTCCCTCCCGGTGTTTTCATTGAATGGGCCGGGGAGGTAGGGGAACAGCGAAAAGCGTTCCGTGACCTCACATTATTGCTCTTGCTCGGGGTGATTCTTGTGTACATGGTCATGGCCGGGGA
>JAIOSJ010000236.1 GCA_021107705.1 Thermoanaerobaculales bacterium
AATTTTCCGTAATAGACTGCCGCAAACCCAAGTTGTGAATCGATTCTCTCGAGACGAATACGGTCGCCCACCAGGGTTCCCCGCATTGAACCACTCCACCCTCCATCCAGTTCATAGGTCCCCTGAACCAGAGTTCCGTCGAGTAACAGATACATGAGACCTTCTCGATCTCCCGGTTCCTCCACGACTTTCCAGGTCCCTGAAAGTCGATCCTCAACGGACACTTTCCCTCCTGTCATGGAGGCGATCTCCGCCAGCGTTTGGCTAATCACAGCCTCGGTCGTCAAGACTGAACGTCTGAGGCGCTGAGCTTCAAAGAGGCTCACCAACAGCGTTCCTTCGGCCTGCAACAGGTCTTCATTGCGAAATCGCAGGCTTTCGAGGTCCTCCTCCTTCCGCTGGGCATGAAGGAAATCTGTGGATCCTCGTCTAACTCGGGTCCATGCCTCGGTGATCCTTTCCTTGACTCGCTCGAGTTCCGCCAGATTCTCTTCCTGAAGAACCTTCTGAACCTTGAGCTGATATTGCAGAGAACTCACCACCGGTGGTGCCGCAAAGGCGACTCCCGGTGAAATAAGCAGAACAACAAGGGCGACAAAACTGCGCTTCATTACGTCTTCCTTTCTGGAAGCTGTTCAATCACCAGCTTCTTCGAATCGGGCGACCACTGCGGTACCGACCATGTCACTCCACACATTTGTAGCAGTTCGGAACATGTCCAAAACCCTGTCCACAGCAATGATGGTGGCAATACCCTCCAGCGGCAGACCCACTGCCTCCAGTACAACCACCAGCATCACCAATCCAGCCATGGGAATGCCTGCCGCCCCGACGGAGGCCAGAAGAGCCGTCAGCAAGACCACCGCTTGCTCGGAAAAGCTCAGGTTAACTCCATACATCTGCGCGATCGTCAGCGCCGCAACTGCCTCATAAAGAGCCGTCCCATCCATGTTCACCGTCGCTCCGAGCGGCAGCACAAAACTCGAAACGGATTTCGGAAGTCCTGCTCGGTGCTCGGCACACTCCATCGTAAGGGGAAGGGTAGCTGAGGAAGACGCAGTCGAAAATGCCGTTGCAAGGGCCGGCGCTGCAGCCCGGAAATAGGCCACGGGCGACCGACGACCGAGAAACCACAGCAAAATCGGAAGGGTCACCACCGCATGAAAGGTCAATCCGAGGCCGACGGTGAGAAAGTACCACCCCAGTTCACGAAAGATCGACACTCCTGATCGAGCGACCTCTCGTGCCAACAGAGAAAATATTCCCACCGGCGCCAATTTGACGATTCCCAAGGTCAGAGCTTGAATCACTTCCAGGACCCCCGTCACTAAACGGTGTACGTCCTTCACTCTCTCACCGTCCAGCTTCGCCAGGAACAGGCCGAAGAGAATGGCGAACGTGATCACCGGAAGGACGGCGCCCTCCGCCATTGCGCCAACGATATTGTCGGGCACCATACGGAGGAGAAACTCCGACAAGGTCTGACTGCTGGTCGAAAAACCCTCGGGCAGGCTTGTAGCGCCGGCCAATTCCAGGCCCTCGCCCGGTCGGATCAGATTGACCGCCGTCATTCCGACCAGGATGGCCGCAGCCGTACTGCAGCTGTAGTAAACGGTGGTGCGAAATCCGACCCTGCCGACACTGCGGGCACTGCCGAGACTGGCAACCCCGTCGACCAGGGAGGTGAAAATCAGTAGAATGATCACCATCATGAGCGCCCGTAAGAAAAGATCCCCAAGGAAGCCCTGATTCTCCGACCACCCTGGTGCGATAACACCAAAGACCGTTCCCAACCCAAGAGCCAGCAACACCTGCCAGTGAAGCTGGAGATACCACGCTTTTTTGTCATTCTTCATCATGTCGGTCTGAGGATATCAGGGCGAACCTCAAATTTGATGACTCTCCACGTTGCAACTGAATGGGGCCCGAGGAGATTGAGAAGATGCCTGTCGCGGGAACGGGTCACCAATCGGGTTTGTAGTTGAATGGCAAGCGTTGAAATCAGAGAAAATCAGGAAGGTTAGACCTGGTACGAGATTGGGCCGGTGGCACTATTTCCTGCCCCAGCTTCCGCAACTTCCGCAAACCTGGAACTATTCTGAATAGACAAAGCGGCAGCTATCCGGCTGCCGCTCTGTGTCGACTCAGGTTTCGGTTAAAACTCAGTCGATCTGAAAGCTCTGCAGTTCGACCGGGATGACCACACCCTCGAGCCTGATGTAGTCGAAGGCAATGTCCTCGTCACCTGCCTCGAGGTTTTCGACCCGGATGCGCAGCTGGACGCTGCTCGGACTACCGACGATCGCAGCCGAGTATCCGGTGAAGACCGGCGTCAAGGCGGCGCCGTCTCGGATGCCGTCACAGTCGGCGTCGAGGCCCGGCTCGGTGTTGGTGTCATCTTGGGCTGCGAAGCAGATCAGCGGCGTATAGGGCCCACTGTCGAGGCTCGCTTCCAGAATGACCTGGCTGTTGGCGTCCCAGTCCTCATTTCCGTCGGTCGCGTCATCCTCGGCGAACAGGCCGTAGACCATCAGGGTTCCGTAGCCCGTTGTGTCAACCGCGTTGAACAGGATCGACTCGCTGGACATGGTGCACGGGGGCCCGTCAGTGTCCATGGCGGCAAAATAGTAGCTGTTATTCGGTCCGGTGTACACGACGTACGAGCCGATGTCGCTGCCGTCGGTCCGCGTAAAGAAGTCGGCAGCATTGTCATTGCAGTCCTCGCTCAGGGTGTAGCGAGCCCCGCCGCTGCCGTCGGTCTCGAAGTCCTCCGCCATCAGAATATCAGCCGTTGCTACGGGGGTGACAAGCACGCACGCAACCACTGCCAACGGAATCGTGAAGTAATGTAGCCCTTTCAAACGCATCGTTTTCCTCCTCCTTTGGCCGACCGTTCTCAGATGCCGGCAATGACAGAAATCTCGGGTTCTGAGCCCCTCAACCAGGAGTGTAGCAAATTTGACCGCCTCGTGCTGTTCTAGCCCGCATTTTTCACCGGGTATCTACTCCGGGCGGATGGTCTTATGCCACGTTCGATTTACCGTCCTGCTCGTTTTCGAGCAACAACCGCACATCCGGCCGTTTTGCCTCTGTCAGACGCTCCACCTTCTCCTTGACCGGCATGAGGTCAAGATTGATGTTGTGAGACGCCAATTCGCCCCTCATCTTGTACTCAAGCTGCTTCAGGCGTCTGAAAGTGCTGCTATATGCCTCACACACTATGGGATGGAAGTTCCTGGAAACAAACGGGTTCTGCTTCGCCATGTAGCGCCGCATTCGATTTGACGGCACGAAACTGTAGGTATTGACGTCAGGGTCCGACCGCAGAATCTCGTCTCGTGTTCCAGTGAAACGTGTGAAGGACATGGTCTTGTAGTCCTGTTCCACAACCCACATGTTGCCGTGCTGGCCGTTGAAGCCGGCCGTCTCCGAGATCAGGGGAACGAACGGGTCAAGGATGAACACCAGGTCCGCCCCATGATCGATCGCCGCCCGAAGATTTGCCGTACGGGTAACGATCCCATCGGTGTAGTACCTTCCTTTGATCTCCACGCTCGGGAAGAACGGATGCATGGCGGAACTCGCCTGAACCGCCCGGCTGATGGGCACATCTTCAAAGCCGACATCGCCGAAGAGTACATGTTCTCTTCGATCCTGGTCGGTGGCCCCGATATAGAGTTCCGGACCCAGCCTACGGAAGCTGTTCGTACCGCCCGCCTGTTTGAAGAGTCGGCGCATCGCCTTTTCGAACCGGTTGTTGTCAAATATCGGGCCGAGCAACACCGCGTAGAGACCGAAGACCGAGGCCACACTCAATTCGTCCTCTCGCTTCAACATACGCATCACATAGCGCACCATCTCCCGCTGGAGCAGGAATACCCGGCGAGGCACTTCGCCGATATTGAGCTGCTTCCAGCTGAGTTTCAGACGATAATTCCACGTATCGTCAAGATCGCCGACCTTGCCCATGAGGTCGTCGATCGAGATTCCATTCGCCAGACACGAGGTGACGACGGCGCCACCGCTGATTCCAAGGAACATGTCGAAATCATGAATACCGGTATCAAAGGCATCGTGCAGGCATTTGAGGACGCCAAGTTCATAGTAGATTCCGGTGATTCCACCACCGGCGGCTGAAATCGCCTTCTTGCCCCTGCGGGCGCCCAGCATGACCTTCTCGCAGTGTTGCCAAATAAGATCGATGAAGCGGGCCCGGGCGGCCTTCTTGCCGCCGACAGGGCGTAGTGACAACGAGGTGTCCCTCAAACAGGCGCCAACGTGACGTTTCCCCATTTGGAACAGGAAGCGGTCGACGCGCTCATCATCGACATCCCCCACCAAGACCACAACTCGCCGCAAGGGATAGCGCCGCTCGATATCTCGTTCACTGCCGAGAACATCGAGGAGATAATGCACAGCCTCTTCTTGCTTTTTGTGGTCCACATCAAGGTCCGAAACGTGCCGACAATCGACCATGACCAGGTTGTAATAACCCGTATGAAGCTGTTCGACGAGCTTTTCCAGGTGATCGACCATGTCGATCTCGAGGTTCAGACCACGTCCGTTCCAGGAGCACTCGCGATCGCCGACTTCCCCCTCAACCCAAGTCTGACCGCACACCGAGAGACAGAGTTCCTTGAAGGTCTGTCGTGAGGGGGAGTAAACCAGGATATGGCGAGTCTGTACCTTCATTCCAACGAGCCTCCGCAACAAACTCTACCGCAGCGCGGCATAAAATCATAGCCGCAGCGCGTTACAAGGAAGGCTCAGCTGTCGGCTGTGCGAAACTGCTTGACATGAGCGACCCGAAACGCAAGAGCCTGTACCTGGTGGATGGACCAAACATGGCCTTCCGCGCCTTCTTTGCCATTCGTGGCATGAGCAACTCGCAGGGCCTGCCGACCAACGCCCTCTTCGGCTTTGCCTCCATGGTGCTGAAACTCGTCCGAGACGAGCAACCCGATCATCTCGCCATCGTCTGGGATCACAAGGGAGGATCCTTTCGCCGGCGGCTCTACCCGGACTACAAGGGCACACGTCCCGACATGCCTCATGCCTTGCGCGAACAGATGCCGTGGTTTCAGCACTTGACCAAAGCCTTGGACATTCCATTCCTTGAACTCGAGGATTACGAGGCCGACGATCTCATGGGCACGCTCGCCCATCGCTGGCAGACCGATCTGGACGTGGTCCTCGTGACCTCGGACAAGGACCTCATGCAACTGGTCGGAGAACACGTCACCCTGCTCGACACGATGAAGGATCGCCGCATAAAGACTCCCGACGTCTTCGAGAAATTCGGGTGTGAACCCTCTCTGGTTCCCGACGCTCTCGGCATCTGGGGAGATGCCTCCGACAATATCCCGGGCGTCAAGGGTATCGGTGAGAAGGGCGCCAAGAAACTCCTGGACACGTGGGGTGGGCTCGATGAGATCTATCGACATATCGACGAGGTCGAGCCCAAGGGAATCCGCAGCAAACTCGAAGCCGATCGAGAGAATGCCTACCTTTCAAGAGACCTCGCAACGATTCGCACCGACGCTCCCGTCGATCTCGGGCTCGACGATCTTGGCCTCGCCTGGCCCCCTCCCGAGGGACCGGCAAGGGAACTCTTCACCCAACTGGAGTTTCGGTCCCTTTTGAAGGAATTCGGCGGTGAAATGCAGACCGTGGATCGATCCGGTTACCGGCTCGTCATCACCGAAGAGAATCTCAGCGGGCTGGCCGAAGAACTCGGGCGAGCGAAAAGGTTCGCTTTGGACACCGAAACCACCGGCCTGGATACGATGCGGGCCCATCTGGTCGGACTGTCCTTCTGCACAGATGCAGACTCGGCCTGGTACGTCCCCGTCGGCCACGACGGCCTCGATTCCACCCGTCAATTGAGCTGGGACTTGGTCCGGAGTGTTCTCGGCCCTATTCTCGAGAACCCGGACATCGGCAAAACCGGTCAGAACCTCAAATTTGACCTCAAGATTCTGAACCGCCACGGCATCTCGGTCGCCGGCGCCGATGGTGACACCCTCCTGGCCGACACCCTCCTGAGCCCGGACCGGCGATCGCACAGGCTTGATGAACTCGCTCTGATTCACCTCGGCCACAAGACGATTCCCTTTTCCGAGGCAGTCGGAGGCCGAGACAGCTTCGCCACGGTTGAACTTGAAAACGCCTGCCGATATGCCGCCGAGGACGCTCATGTGACCTGGCTCC
Organism: Thermoanaerobaculales bacterium; assembly: GCA_021107705.1. Classification (GTDB taxonomy): domain Bacteria; phylum Acidobacteriota; class Thermoanaerobaculia; order Thermoanaerobaculales; family Sulfomarinibacteraceae; genus JAIOSJ01. The sequence continues at coordinate 6,211 of JAIOSJ010000236.1, forward strand.
TCGATTCCAAATTGGGAAAATCTCTCCAGGAAGAGTGCCTCTATGACCTCTATTCCGAGGTCGAGGTTCCCCTGATGTCGGTTCTGACCCGAATGGAACTTCGCGGTATCGAGGTGGACCGCGACAAGTTGATGACTCTGTCCGTGGAGCTGGGCGAACGCATCAGGGCCGCAGAAGGTCAATGTCATTTCTACGCCGGCGGCCCTTTCAACATCGGATCGGTCAAACAGCTGCGGGAGATTTTGTTCGAACGCCTCGGCCTTCCCGTTATTCGATCAACCAAAACCGGTCCATCCACGAACGAAGCGGTCCTCACCGAACTCGCCGCCGAACACGCTCTTCCGAGAGCAATCCTCGACTACCGCTCCCTGGTGAAACTGAAAAACACCTATGCCGATCCTCTGCCACAACTGATTCATCCCGAAACGGGGCGTATCCACACCACCTTTTCGCAGACAACGACGGCAACGGGCCGACTCGCCTCGACCGACCCGAATTTACAGAACATCCCGATTCGCACTCAGGAGGGTCGACGAATTCGTCAGGCATTTATCGCACCGCCCGGTCGGCGCCTGCTTTCCGCCGACTATTCGCAGGTCGAACTCCGCGTGCTCGCCCATCTGTGCGGCGGCAAGGGTGGTTTCGCCGAAGCCTTTGCTCTTGGGGCCGATATTCACACCCAGACCGCAGCCGGCCTTCTGGGGATCTCGCCGGAAGAAGTGACCCGGAGCCAGCGGTCCCTGGCAAAGGCTGTGAACTTCGGCATCGTGTACGGCCAGAGCGCCTTCGGTCTTGCGCAGACTCAGGGCATCTCGCGGTCGGAGGCCGCTTCCTACATCGATCGGTACAAGAAAAAGTTTCCGGAAATCGAGACTTTCCACAAGGAGACCCTGGCCTTTGCCAAGGAGCACGGCTACGTCCGAACCATGCTCGGTCGACGTAGGCCGATCGATCTCGAAGGCGGAAATTTCGCCCAGCGGCGCGGCGCCGAACGTATGGCGGTCAACACGCCTGTCCAGGGTTCGGCCGCCGACCTCATCAAACTGGCCATGATCAAGGTTGATCGGCGACTCATGGATGAGTTTCCGGGACAGTACCTCCTACTCCAAGTCCACGATGAACTCCTTCTCGAGGTCGAAGAGGATCAGGCGGATGCGGTCTCGGAGATGGTGCGACACGAAATGTCGACGGCCATGGACCTCAGTGTTCCGCTCGAAGTCGACGTCGGTTCAGGCAAAACCTGGGATGAGGCGCATTAGGCGCTGAGAGCTTTCTCATAGATTCGATAGGTCTTGTAGAGTTCACCATCCAGCAACCGGACGGCTCCTTTGATGAGTTCATTGTCCTCGAGAATCCAGGAGTACTCGCACCAGGAGAATCCGATGTCGAGGCTGGTCGTCAGTCCTTCGGCTATGAGGAGCCCCTCAAGCCCACGTTTCCGGAATTTCTCCTTGACTCCCATGGTGATCAGACGCAGACCTTCCATATCCGAGGCCTTCGTCTTAACCAAGTGTTTGATGGTCTTCAAAGGGTGACGCATAGGCGAGCCGTTGAAGTCCTTGAGCACCGGATTCCAGTCGGGCAGGGCGAGGAGAAAGGCTGCCGGTTCACCGTCGATGAAGGCAAAACGTAACAGCTCAGGCTCAACCAGAGGTTTGAGTTCACGCGCCATGATGCGGATTTCACCGTCATTCATCGGCACGAAGCCCCAGTTCTTCTCCCAGGCGGAATTATAGATCTCCTGAACCACCGCGACTTCTGCCTCAAAGTTCTTGAGGTCTACGCCGCGGGTCACGAGATCGGGACTACGGCTCTTTGTCCGCTCAGCCAGTTTCTGCAGTCGCATGAGACTGCGTCCGTGAACAGTCGAAATATAGGCCAGAAGATCTTTGGTCTTCGAAAATCCCGCACCCTCGATGAGCCGACCATAGTGCGGCGGGTTGTAAGTCATCATCACGACAGGCGGACGCCCGAAACCATGAACGAGCAGGCCGCACTCGAAGTTGGTGGACGGGTTGAAAGGACCGAGCAGAGCCGTCAGACCACGATCCCTCGCCCATGCCTCGACGGTTTCAAGCAGAGACCGGGCGACATCGGGCCGATCGATACATTCAAAGAATCCAAAATGAGCGACGTTTTCACCATGGAATCCGTTATGAGCATGGTTGAGGATCGCCGCTACCCTGCCCACGGCTTCGCGTCCCTCCCAGGCGAGAAAGAGTTCGATCTCCGCGGACTTGCCATTGTTGTAGAACGGGTGTTTTCGCTGATCCAGCGCTTCCCTGACAGATGCTTTCAGGGGCGGAATCCAATGAGGATCGCCACGATAAAGACGCCACGGAAGGTTGATGAAAGCAGCCCGTTCAGCCCGGCTGCGAACATTGCGGACCGTGACGGTCGATATCGTCATCCTGAGATCACCCCCATTTGACGACCCACCCCTGAGATCGCTTCCAGCGCCTTGTCCAGATGCTCCCTCGTGTGGGTTGCCATGTAGGAGGTCCGAATCATCGCCTGGTCCGCCGGCACGGCGGGCGCAACGACCGGATTGACGAACACACCCTCTTCCTGCAGACGCAGAGTGAACTCAAAGGCCGCACGGTCCTCTCCGACCATCAGCGGAATGACCGGCGAAGCACTCCTACCGGTGTCGAAACCGAGATTGGAAAACTCCCGCATCATATAACGAGTGTTCTCCCACAAACGCTGTCTTCTTTCAGGCTCACGCTCGATAATCTCGACCGCTTTGAGGACGGAAGCCACTGAGGCCGGCGGCGGCGCAGCCGAAAAGATCATCGTCCGCGCTTTGTGCTTGATGAAATCGATGACCTTGGCGTCTCCGACCACGAATCCCCCGACACCGGCGAGGGCCTTGGAGAACGTCCCCATCACAAGATCGACCTCTCCCTCGACCCCAAAATGCTCTGCCGTTCCCCTGCCGTGCTCTCCCATCACCCCGATGCCGTGAGCATCGTCGACCATCAGGCGAACTCCGTACTTCTTCTTCAGGTCAACGATCCCAACCAGATTGGAGAGATCTCCCTCCATCGAGAAAACCCCGTCCACAACGATGAGTCCCGCGCGATCATCCTGAATACCCCGCAGCCTCTCCTCGAGAGTCTCCATGTCGTTGTGTTTGAACGTGCGAACCCGACCGAATGAAAGCCGCGCCCCATCCAGAATGCAGGCGTGGTCCAGATTGTCGAGAATGAGCGAGTCCTGACGATCCACCAAGCTGGGCAAAACGCCCAAATTCACCTGGAACCCGGTCGAAAAGGTCAACGCCTTTTCCCTCTTCATGAAGCGGGCAAGGCCTTCCTCCAACCTCTCGTGGATCTCCAGGGTTCCGTTGAGAAAACGCGAGCCTGCAGTCCCGCTGCCATACACCTCAAGGGCATCGGCGGCCGCCCGCTTGACTTCAGGGTGAGAGGTCAAGCCCAGGTAGTTGTTCGACCCAAGCATGATGACCTCATGGCCGTTCATCTGAACAATCGGGTCCTGCCCGGAGCGGATCGTACGAAAATAGGCGTACATCCCCTGCTCTCGGAGCTTATCAACAACTTCGAAGTCATAACATTTTCGAAAGACGTCCACGTGCACTCCGCCCATAAGATCGGCCACCACAGTCCCCCAGGGGAAAATCCGGTATTTTCGACTCGAGACCTGGTGACCCGCCGCAGATTGAACCTGCGTCGGCTCATTCTACACCTATCTCCGCTTCCTTTCCTCCCAAACGGCGGTGGGTCTACACTCGCCTCTTCTTCAGCGCAACCAGCCGGCCCTGCGATACCAGTCCCAAGCTGATTTGACCCCCTCGCGAAAGAGGGTGACCTCATCCAGACCGAGGGAATCAAGAGAGTCAGAGGTGTTCAAGACCCAATGACGCGCGAGAATCTCCTCGGCCTTGTCGCGACTCAGTGGAATGCGGTGTAATCCCAAGTAACGGAGGACCGAAGCGCCACTGCCTGCTGCCCGAAGGAGCCAGGGTGGAATCCTCACCACGCGAGCCGAGACCCCGCCCTCATCGGCGATCGTCTGTACCATATCCTCCATTTTCATGGGAGAGACCTCACCCACGTGATAGGTTTTCCCATGGCCGCCAACGGCGGCAACGGCCAACACGGCTCGTACAACATCCCGTACGTAGGCGACTGTGATCCAACGTTCACCCGATGGAACCCCTATCACGCCACGTGAAGCCAGCCGGAAGAACTCAAAAATATCAGTGTCGCGTGGTCCATATATTGCCGGTGGCCTGAGAATCGCCCAGTCACCTTCCGAAAATCCTCGGATCTCCTCCTCAGCTCCCAGTTTCGAGCGTCCGTAGGCGGAGACGGGCTTGGCGCCTGTCGAAGGCAAAACGCCATCGAGAGTGGCCGAGGGGCCGATTGCCGCCTGCGACGAAACATGAACCAGGCGAGCCGTCGGCGCACCCTCCCGAATCGCACGAACCAGAGAGGCGGTTCCCTCGCGGTTTCCCGCCATAAACTCGGCTTCGTTTGCGCCGCGAAGAACTCCGGCAAGGTGAACGACCGTCCCCGCACCTTGAACCAAAAGGTTCAGGGAATCTCGATTCTCCAATCCGCCCTTGACCCAGTCGACCGGACAGGCGCCGATCCAACGAGGTGACTTCGGATCCCGCACGAGCACTCGAGGCCGGACACCCGCCGCGCACAACGTATCCACCAAATGGGATCCGACAAACCCGGTGCCACCGGTGACGGCAACCGGCTGAGCCGCCGAATCCAACCATCTCGATACCGCCTCAGGGCCAATCAGTGGATTGGCCGCGGAGAAAATCGGGTCAGTTGGACTTTTCTGTCCTGACACCTTACGGATCCGGTACGATTCCGACATAGGAGCCCGCAACATATGCGGTGTTGCGATGGTTGCTGGGCTCATCATCGAAACTTCTGCGGAACAATTCCTCAGCTCGCTCTCGGTCTCCTTGGAGATTGAAATACGCCCCGATCTCGGCCAACCAATCTGCGTCATTGGGTTTGAGGTCCAAGACACGCTCGAAAATTTCGCGAGCTTCGGCCCATTCTCCGGCCTCGTAATACACTCGACCGATCCGAATCCAGTCGCCGGCATCGGGCTTGGCGCCAAGAATCGCGTCAAAGATCGCCTGTCCCTTTTCCTTCTGACCCGAGAGATAGAAGACCCGACCTACGCGAATCCGCTGCCAGGTTCCCTTACCTGCCTGCCCAAGTCCGATGTCGCCCAGAGCATCGGCCGCGACCCGAGGCGCCTTCCCCTCATAGAGGCCTGGATGAGACTCTGGCTTCTTGGCCCAGGCGTCACTCCCCGCAAAGGCCACAACCGAGATGACCGAAATAAATACGACGACGAATTTTCGCTTCATGTCCTACTCCCTTCAATAGATGAACCACCCGACCACGCGAAAAAATCAGCGCGGAAATTCGGTCGGCTCCAGCTTGCCCTCATTTACATACCCCTTGGTCCACCTTTTGACGACGCCCGTCAGCATGAGAATGGAGAGGAGATTTGGAATGGTCATCAGCCCAAGCGCCATGTCACCGAAGGCCCACACGAGTTCCAGTGAGTAAATGGCCCCGAGAAAGTGCATAATGCAGAAAACGACCCGATAGAGCATTGTCCACTTCTGTCCAAAGAGATAGAGAACCGCTCGATCGCCGTAGTAGGACCAACTGATGGCAGTTGACAGACCGAAGAGGAAGACGGCGAGCGTCACCAGGAGATGCCCTTGTCCTCCGGCCACCTTGCCCAAACCTACCCGGAAGGCCCATGCCGTGAGTGGAGAACCGTTCTGCAAGGCCAGACCCTCCAGAACAAGGGTCCCATTCAGGACTTCGCCCTGCCCGTCTATCAGCCGAACTCGAGCCATCTCTCCATGATTGTTTGGGTCAAAATGGACGGTTCCGTCAAAGGGCCGAAGACCGGACAGCAACACCGGATCGTCGGCCACCATCAGATGGACCTCGTCCACCATGCCATGGTTCCGAACCAGCGAAAAGTTGGACGGCCGACCGGCCCGAACGACATGGGGTCCAACCGCCAAATCCGCATCCTCGATCACGCCACCGACATCGATCCCGGCATCAGAGTTTATGGCGACCACCGCCGCCTGCTCGTTCAGCACGACCCTCTGGAATTGCTTCTGATTCCAAACACCGGTGGTCATGATGACAAGGCCGGTCATGGTGCAGATGAGAAGCGTGTCGATGAAGGGCCCGAGCATCGCGACAACACCCTCGCGGATGGGTTCGTCCGTCTTGGCCGCCGCGTGAGCAATCGGCGCAGACCCCTGCCCGCTTTCGTTCGAAAACAGACCTCTCTTTACTCCCCAGGTGAGCATAAAGATGAAGGAGGCGCCCGCAAAACCGCCGACAGGGGCAGCCGGCTCGAAGGCAGAACTCATGATCATCGCCAAGGTTCTTGGAATTTCTCCAAAAAAGAACCCAAGCACAACCAGACCGGACCCGACGTACAAGGCCGCCATGAAGGGGACCAGTTTGGAGGTTACGGCGCCGATACGCTTGATACCACCAAGGATCACCGCAGCCACCAGGGAGGCCATGATCAGGCCGGTGATCCAGGTCGGAATACTGAGGTCCTGGCGGAACTGGTCTGCAACGGTGAAACTCTGAACAGCGTTCCCTGAACCGAATGACGAGACGATGGTGAACAAGGCAAAGGCGACCGCCAGAGGTTTCCAGTTCTTTCCAAGCCCCTTTTCAATCGAGTACATCGGACCGCCCGCCGCGCTGCCGTCCGGTAGGATGGTCCGATACTCCATCGCCAGAGTACACTCGGTGTACTTAAGGGCCATGCCGAAGACAGCCGTCACCCACATCCAGAAGAGGGCGCCCGGCCCACCGTAGTGCAGGGCGGTGGCAACACCGGCGATATTGCCGATGCCGACCGTCGCCGACAGGGCCGTGGTCAGGGCCTGGAAATGCGACAGGTCTCCATCGTGCTCGGGATCGTCAAACTCACCTCGAACGACCCGTAAGCCGTGCCTGAAATAGCGCACCTGAATCCAACCAAGGCGGAAGGTCGTAATTATGCCGGTCCCGACAAGAAGAACGACGATGAGGGGAAGTTGCTCCGGCCACCCCCATACCAAGTCGCTGGCGCCGAAAATAGCCGTTGATATCATCTCGAACAATTCGTTCATTTAAACTCCCGGTAAATCGCTTGGTACCTAAGATGAAATGCTCTTGAATGTCGAAGAGGCCAAGCCCATATTTGGAAAATGCAATGAACAGGGGAAGAACCGGGGGTGTCCCGCGGCTCCCAGATGCTCGAAATTGGCTGAGGATCATTCATCGTAGGTGGAAATATGGTAACAGAACCGTATAATCCTCCGCCAAAGGAGGAGACTCATGCGATCCCTACTCACAATCATGCTGTTGACCACCCTGCCCCTCTTGGGCTGCGGCCAGAAGACCGGTGATGAAGCCGTGACCGACCTCGCGCCGCCGACAGGAACGGACCAAACAACTGACACCGGGCCTTCCAATATGATGGGCGCCATGATGGGCGGCGACACCCACGACATGGGTATCAAGACCGATATTTCGATGTCCGACGAGATCAAGAACGCCTGGGCCGGCGCCATCATCCAGGTCGCCGGAACCCAAGGCACTCCCCAGCGCTACGAACTCATGATCGGTGAGGAGGTGGATCTCGGCGACACGGGCCTGACCGCCACCGCCCTGATCTTCATTCCCGACTTCGTCATGGGCGAAAACGGCATCACCAGCCGCTCTCCAGAGCCCACCAATCCGGCCCTTCGCCTCCGCATCACCGAAAATGACCGGCCGGACTACGAAGGCTGGCTTTTCGGCGCCATGCCTGAAATCCACCCCTTCCCCCACGAGACCTATTCGATTCTTCTCGCAGAGGGCATCCCGGCCGAATAACCCCATCATTCTTCAAAGAAGATCGGACTCGACCACGCAGCGCCGCCGTCCTCCTGCACCACCCTCACATAGAGGTACTCGCCGGGCGTCGGCCCATCAAGATGAAGTCCCAATGTCGCCTCGAACCGACCCTCTCCTGAGGCCGTTGCGGCAATTTCTCCAGACCGAATGAGGTCAACCCGTTCGATCGGTGAGACGGCGACCACTCCGACGAAGACATCCACCCACTCATAATCGCCCCGAACAATAGAACCCATCGGGTGTCCGTTGACCGCGAATCGTAAGAGGATTCGAGGACCGTTTGTGGCGTAAACCCGCCTGGCCCGCAGAGCCGCCAACACGCCTGGCCGCGTCAGATCGTCGGTGATGATCCCGGCCAAACCTCCGACACCTGAACTCAGGTGAGCCAGACCGGGATGGCCGTCGTGACTGTCCCCACTTCCCAAAAATCCCAGCCGATATCCTCGATCGAGGGCGTCTCGCGCAAAATTCCCCGCCACGGCGCTGTAGATCGTCCCCGGAGAGTCCGCCGCCTCGCTGCTGCCGTGCACCGAGACCACCTCGGTGAGAGGTTCGAGAATCGGATCGGGCTCATAATCCCAGTTTGTTGCGACCGGACCACCGGCAGTGTGGTGGGCCACAGTAAGGGCTTCGCGGCCCCGCAATGCAGACCAGAGTTCCGCCGGCGTGTCGTAGCGGGAGTCGATCGAGCTGAGCACCTCCCCTTCCCCGTCGAAATACAGGACGTGACGATGGCCATGAAGCCAACTCGTCCACTCATATCCAAGAATGGTCACAAAACGTCCGGGATCGTAGAAAAGCTCGGTCTCTTCCTTGATCTCCTCCCACATCGCCGGAGACTCGTCGAGAAAGAGCATTCCCCAGTGATCATGGTCCGTCAGAGCAACGACATCGAGAGCGGCCACGTCTCGCGCATACCGGTAGAAATCGACGGGCGTACCGGTACCGTCGGACAGACCCGAGTGGCCGTGGAGATCTCCCCAATAAACCCTCGCGGCATCAGCGGAAACGAGCATCGGATTGCTCAGGCTCTCACCGAAGGTCTCTTGACGGCACCGAATGCGAAAGGTCCCGCCTTTCCCCACCTTGAACTCGAGGCTCTTCCGCCCGTAATCACCGGACTCAAAAGAAACGACCATCGGGAACCCCGGCGCCGGAGGCTCCATCGAAAGCTCGACATCCCCCACGAAAACCGCGCCGGAATTGGCGGAGGCATCCAGCCATGCCAGAGTCAAACTCACGATCTCGGCCGGCCGAGCGACCGACGGCAGGGTCAGGACCAATCGCGCGGGCCGATCCGCTACGATCGACACACTTGGACTGTTCGCCAGAATCCGCCGAATACCATCCCCATCGCCGTCCACCGCGATCCACAGCTTTGAATCACTCTCGGCAAACCGGTCTACGAGCGCGCCCGATTCACCCGCACCGTATTCGATGGTGATCCTCTCTCCCGGCTCAAGTGCCCTGCCCCCAACCCAGATGATCAGCATCTGTCCGTCGACGACCTGAGTCGACAACTCCAGCCCGGCAGAATCCGTTGACACCTGAGCAAAACCGAGCCCATGAGCGACCTCGGTCTGAGGCGCACTCCAACCCCAGAAAGGTGAGGGCAGGAGATAAACGGCCCCACCTATTTCGATTCCCAGCGGGCCTGCCTCAAACACGATGACGAATCGAGCCGGCCGACTCGCAACAAAGGGTCCGGGACGGCTTGTCAGCCAGGCTCGACCACCACCGTCCGCGGGATGGCGAGACGCCCCTTGGTCCTCGAGAAGCATCTCAACGGTTGCCTGCTTCACCGAAGGAGAGAGGCTTTCCCTCACGACTTCCGGCGCCGGTTTGTCGGCGCTGCAGCCCGCAGAGAAAATCGCCGTTCCCATCAAGAGAGAACCCACGATCGTGCGGTCAACGATCATAATTACATCCTGCCCGCGAAGATACCAAGCATATTAGGCGCCCTCCGGGGAACGCTGTCAACGGGTCCAATCTTCCTTCCTGCATCCCTTTCATTATCCACCAGATCCAAACCACCATGAAACGGCAAGCAACATGAATCCGCACGTCGGAATTCCTTCCGATGCCCAACCGTTGTAAAGTAGCGATCATGACATCCGATTCGGATCCCTGGTCCTCAACTGCGTCCAGCGATGTGCGGCGCGCCCAACGGACTCTCGAACTGGCCGTGCGGAGGCGTTTAATCAACACCACCGCACTGCTGACGGCATTGGTCGAGGCCGGACTTGATGCGGAGAGCACCCCGCCCGGCCGGCAACTGGAAGTAGCCATCGAACGCGGCCTGATCCACCCGACGGCGCTGGCTCGACTGGAACGAGAGCTTTCGAACTCAGACCCGTCACGGCACAAAACGGACCCCTTCGACCAGCTGCCGGTCGAAGACTGGGATCGCTACGAACTCGTAGACTTCATCGGCCGAGGTGGCATGGGGGATGTCTTCAAGGCTCGGGATCCCCGCTTGGGACGCTGGGTCGCAATCAAATTCCTTCGCCGGGACGACCCCAAGATCATCGCCCGATTTGTCCGCGAAGCCCGCATTCAGTCGCGAGTTGATCATGATGGCGTCTGTCCGGTGTACGAGGTCGGGGAGGTCGAGGGTCACCCCTTCATCGTCATGCAATACGTTGCAGGCGGGGCCCTGCCCGAAGTGAGAAACCAGCTCACCCTGCGCGAGAAGGTGCAGATCACCGCCGACGTTGCCGATGCCCTACACGCCGCCCACCGCCTCGATCTTGTACATCGCGACGTTAAGCCGGCGAATATCATGGTTGAATCCACGCCAAACGGGGCATGGCGCACCTTTGTGGTCGATTTCGGCATCGCCCGCGAAATCGATTCCCACGACGTCACTCAAACCGGCGCCGTCCTCGGCACTCCCGCTTTTTCGGCGCCCGAACAACTCCAAGGCCGGACCAAAGAAGTCGATGCCCGCTCGGACATCTACAGTCTCGGCGCCACCCTCTACTGGCTCCTCACGGGCCGTGCTCCTTTTGAGGGCAGCTACACCGAAATCCTCTCGGGTCACACCGAGATAGACCCGACTCCTCCGTCCCACCTCGAGTCCGAAATCTCCCGAGATCTCGATACCGTGACCCTGAAGTGTCTCGAAATCGACGCGGGACGTCGCTACGAATCTTCTTTTGCGCTTGCTGAAGACCTGCGCCGCATTGTGGCCGATGAGCCCATTTCAGCCCGGCGGGCAGGCTTTTTTTATCAGCTTTCGAAACGAGCCCGACGGCATCCGGTCTTGACCACCGGCCTGGTGGCATCGGTCATCGCCTTGGTGGGCTTTTTCGGTCTTCATCTTTACGGGCAGTGGCAAGAGGCCCGGCGTACGACCATCGCCCAGGCGCTGTTGGAGAAGGCGACCGACATTGAAAGTTTCGCACAAATCGTCGCCATGATGCCGCGCCACGACACCACCGCCGAACGCGACATCGTTCACCGCCGCATGGACGAGATCCGCCGGGAGACGGAGAGTATCGGTGAATTGGCTCAGGGTCCGGGACGATATGCCCTCGGTCGAGCCCACCTCATCCTTGGTGAGATCGACGAAGCGGTTGACGATCTTCAAACCGCCTGGCAATCCGGCTATCGCAGTTCTGCAGTAGCATCAGCCCTGGGCCGAGCCCTCGGCCGGGCGTACGAAAGAGAGCTGCGCGAGGCCCGCCACATCGCCAACCCCGATCTGCGGGCAACCACCGAGCGTGAGTTGGCGGTGACCTTCCGGGACCGGGCCCTTGAACTGCTTCGAACGGCCAACGACACTGAACTCGAGGCGCCGGCATTCACCGAAGCCCTGATCTCATACTACGAGGGGCGGCTTGGACCCGCCCTCGAAGCCGCTCGCCAAGCCGCCGAGACGGCGCCCTGGCACTTCCAGGCCAGACGCCTGGAAGGCGACATTCGACTCGCCCAAGCGACTGAATTTGCCGGAGGAGGGCAGGTAGAAGCAGCCCTCGACAGTCTCTCCCAGGCCGGAGTCGCCTACGAAAAAACTCTGGAAATCGCCCGTAGCGATGCCGACAGTCTCACTGCCCTCTGTCACCGCTGGCTTCAGGAAATGGACCTGAGGGAACGCCACGGCGCCTCCGGTGACGAGGCATTTGAGCACGCTCAGAACGCGTGTCGCGAAGCCCGCGAAGTCGCCCCCGGCGAACCTGGGCCCTGGGAGACCTCAGCGCTGCTGCTGTGGCGCCGAGGAAACAGCCTCAATGACCGCGGGATGGATCCAGGTCCCATCCTCGAAGAGGCCGAAAGGGCGGCGAAGGCAGCCATTGGGTTGAATCCCGGCAGCGCCGACGCCCACCACGCCCTCGGCGGCACACTCACGGTCGCGGCCCTTCACGCGGCATCTCGGGGCGAAGATCCCGAAGCACTCCTGGATCGGGCGATCGAGGGCCTCACAACGGCCGTCGCCATCGAGCCGGGCAACGCCGTCGCGATAGACGATCTCGGCTATGCCCATGACCGCCGAGCCCGCTACCGTCTCAGCGTCGGGCGGGATCCGCGAGAAGACCTCGGTCACGCCCTCAAGAGCTACCAACGAGCCCTGGAACTCAGTCCGAATTATGCGAACGCCCACAACAACTCAGGCATCGCCTTGTGGCGACAGGCTGTCTGGGAACATCGAACCGATGCCGACCCCGAAGCCACGCTCGCCGCTGCCGAACGATCCTTCCAAGCCGCTCTCGAGTTGAACCCACAGTACGCCTACGCATGGGCCAATCTCGGAATGTGCCGCCGAACCCTGGGCCAGACCCTTCTCGAGCACGGCAAAGATCCACGGCCCACCCTTTCTCAGGCCAGAGACTCTCTGTCCAAGGCCCTCGACATCAATCCCTCAATCGCCTATGCCCACCTTGAATTGGCCGCAGTTGAAATCGTAGCGATCCGAGCCGCTCACGCAGTTGGAGAACCCACCCTGACGCTGCTCTCCGCCGCCTCTACCGCTGTGAGCCAAGCGATCAGAACCAATCCGTCGAGTTCCGCCGCCAGGCAGACTTCGGCGGAGGTCCATCGGTGGCGTGCCGAGGAAATCCTCTCGCAGGGACTCTCCCCGCGACAAGAGATCGCCCGCGGTCTGAGGGAGATCGACCGATCTCTCGAACTGAACCCTCGATCCTGGCAGGCGATGGTCACAGCGGCCGCCCTCTACGAAATTGAAGCGCGATTCGGTACCACCGCAACCCGACGGAACGGGGCCGTGGCCAACGCCCTTCGCGACCTTGAGGCGGCGGTGGAAATCAGCCCTCTGGCGGAACATGACGCAGCACCCATCCGCCGAAAACTCGAGCAGTTAAGTTGAAGAAATCACCACCCCAGGCAGAACCAATCTCCGGTTTTCTTGTGATCCTGAGCCCGAGTCCGCGTCACTGTCAACCATAGGAGGATCGGCAACGTCTGGCACAATAGGGCCGAAAGGCCATCACACGGAGGTTTATGTGAAGAAAGTCTTTGTCGTATGTCTCGCCCTGATGATCGTGATCGGCGTCGCCGCCGCCCTCGAAGCGAAACCGCCGGGCAAGTGGCACAAGATCGGCAGCCGAACCGTGACCGACAGAATCGATCACGACGTCATGACCGTGACCCGAGATCGTGGGGAATGGCGGGCGATCAAGATCGTCGTCAAGAAGCACGCCGTGCAGTTCCACGACGTCAAGGTGTTCTTTGCCAACGGATCGGTCCAGGACATCAAGCTGCGGACCGTCATTCCCGCCGGCGGAGAAAGCCGGGTGATCGACCTCGTCGGCAACCATCGCGTGATCAAGAAAATCGAATTCCGCTACGACGCCCAATCACTGGGCGGCAAGGCGGTAGTCAAAGTCTTCGGCAAAAAGTAATAGCTCAGCTGAGAGCTACTTACAAGTTGCCTTTGCCTCGCCTTTCAAGGTAGTTCGACAGTAAAGCGCTATTGATCCACCCTCTCGAGAATATCCTCGATGAGATCGCGGTGGACGGTGATCGTGAGCATCTTCAGTCTGACGAAGTCATCGCGGTAGAAGTAATAGCCCTTGTGTTCACCCTGGCGCGAGGATCTGTTTGAATCCTTGATCAGGAACCAATCGTGGCCACTGATTCGAGTTCGCCCAACCAGGTGAATGCCGTGATCATCGGCTGTCGTACCGTTGTTGAACCGCAGTTCGCGGGCGCTCTGGTCAATCAAGTCGCCCGGAATGTCAAAAGAGGGAATCACAGCCACATCCTCGAAACCGTTCATCCCTGGTTCGGAAACATCGCCCCCGATCACCAGAGAACGGCCGCCGTCGACGGCCTTGAGGATGATTCCATACCAGGTATCCAACGGAACGTTGACATAGCCCGCATCGTGCCACCAGTTGTCAGGCACCGCGTACTCGCCGCGCGCCCACATCGGCTGCGACAACGTTGACATCACACTGACGTAGTCCGCCGGATCGAAACGGCAGACCCGGCGAAAGAACTCCTGCGGAGAGAGATCGACGCCCTCCCAGACGATCGTCTCAGGCGGCCGGCCCATGGTTGAATCGAGAATCCGACGAACCATCGCCACGATCATCTCCTCATCCCAGAAATTCGAATCTTTGCACCAACCGAGGAAGGAGTTCACACGGTCGACCATCAGGTTGTGGTTGAATCGCAGATCTTCACCAACAGCCCCTTCGTAGGCCGATCGGGGCACGACTCCCTGCTCGGCGAAAACTCGCAGCAACGCCGCGGACTGCGACCCGTGTTCCACCACACTCTCGCCGCGCGAAGCGACGAATCCACGCGCCTTGGCGACGAATTCCCAGTAGGCCGTCCACATCTCGGAAAGCTTGATCTCCTCGCCGTGAAGGCGCTTGATTTCAGACTCCATGAACGACGTGGCCGAAAAGCTCCAACAGGTCCCGGAGAGGTATTGCGGCGTCGGAGGAAAGTGCCACACCCCGGCCGCGAAATCCTCCGGGCCTCCCGGCTTCACCAGGCCCGACAGATCAAAACGGAGTTTCTTCTCGGGCTCGGTCCGTTGCTTCTCGGCCTCGCGGTAGGCTTCGAGGATCTCGGAGGTCTTGGCCTCAGCGGCTTCCATCAGAGCCTCGTTGGCCGCCACCAGTTCATCTATGACCGGGTACGCCTCCTTCTCGACGTAGACCGCAAGGTCTCTGGTCGGCTCCGCCGCACCGCCAATACCGACAACCCCGAAACCGATCAACACCACCAACCCGGATGAAAAAACCGTTCGCATACCGCCCTCCCTTTCGCGGGGTATGTTAACGCGGTCTCTCAAGAATCCACTCGGGATTGTTGCCGACTTCGAAGTTCTCCTCGAAGTAGCGTTCAATCCCAGCGGTGGTAGTCTCTCCCGAGCGGAGGTTTGAGGAATGAGAAAAGTGCCCGATGTTTTCGTGATCGTTTTTGCTTTGATCTTGCTCGCTGCAGTTCTGACGTGGGTTCTGCCCGGGGGTTCTTATGACCGGATCGAGGTGACGATCGGCGAGGGCACGCGTGAAGTGGTGGACCCCGGGAGTTTTCGATACGAGGATTCCAATCCGCAGACAATCGAGATCTTTACGGCGCCGATCAACGGCTTTCTCCGACACGGTATCACCAAGATCGTCATCTTCATCTTTCTGGTCGGCGGCTCGTTTTATGTCCTCAACGAAACCGGGGCGATCGCGGCCGGAATCCAACAACTGGTGCGTCTGCTCAAAGGACGCGAATTCTTGGTGATTCCGATCGTAATGACGATTTTCTCCCTCTTCGGAGCCGCCTTCGGCATGTGCGAGGAGGCCATACCCTTCGTCCTCATATTCGTCCCTCTGGCCCTGGCGTTGGGCTATGACTCGATCGTAGGCGTCAGCCTCACCTTCCTGGCTGCCGGGGTTGGATTTGCCGGCGCCTTTCTCAATCCCTTCACGCTGCAGATCGCGCAGGGTCTCGCAGACATACAACCGGTCTCCGGATGGGGTTATCGCCTGGTCGTGTGGTCGGTTTCCACCGTGGTCACCATCGTCTGGGTCATGGTGTATGCCGCCAGAGTCAAGGCGGAACCCAAACGGAGCCCAATGTACGAGTTGGACCTGGCAAGGCGTGAGGAGATCATGGCCCAACAGGCGGAACTCACCGAATTTACCTGGCGGCACGGCGCCTGTCTGGCGATCCTGGTGGCCGGGATTCTCGGCATGGTCTTCGGAGTCGTGCAGTTGGGCTGGTACATCGTAGAGCTGGCCGGTCTCTTCTTCGCAATGGGCATTTTGGCCGGGATCGTCTCGGGCATGGATGGCAATACCCTGGCAAAGACCTTCATTGCGGGGTGCCGGGACATGGCGGGCGCCGCCCTGATCGTAGGTTTTGCAGCGGGCATCATCGTCTTGCTCGAAGCAGGAAACGTGATGGATACAATCCTGCACGGAATGGGAACCGTGACCTCACAGCTCCCGAGTCTTGTGGGCAGCTACGCCATGTACTTCATGCAGGTCTTCCTGAATTTCTTCATTCCCTCGGGCTCGACCAAGGCGGCTCTGACCATGCCGTTGATGGCGCCGCTGGCCGATATCTCGGGTATCACCCGCCAGACCGCAGTCCTCGCCTACCAGCTCGGCGACGGATTCACCAACATGATCATCCCGACCTCGGGAGTGACGGTAGGAACCCTCGCGATGGCCAAGATCCCCTACGAGAAGTGGTTCCGCTGGAATCTCCCGATGCAGTTGATGTTTGTGGCCCTGTCATTGGTATTTCTCATCTGGCCGGTCATGACCGGTTGGATGTAGAAGCTGTCCGCAGCGATTGCGGTCTGGTTTGATGCCCCGGCCTTCTGGAGTGGACGAGATGATAACGGTAACGTGTCCGGACCCGGCGTGCAGCCTGGACTTTGAGGTGGGCCATGGCCAGGCCTGGCGGCGCGTAAGTTGCCCGGCTTGCGGTGCGGAGGGTGCAGCCATCTTGGCTGAGGTCCGTCGTCGGTTTCGTACCGGGGATCCCGGGTCGGCGCTGCCCCAGATGCGCGATAACTCGGTGGTGGTGGTGCTCGAAGACCTACGTAGTGTGCACAACGTGGGCTCGATCCTACGCACCTGTGACGCCTTTGGGGCCGATCTCGTCGTCATGACAGGAGTCACAGCCACGCCGGAACATCCGAAGATTGCGCGTACCGCCCTCGGCGCCGAGCAGGTCGTACCGTGGGTGTGGCGTGCCGACGCTCCCTCGGCGGTTGGGGAGCTCCAAGAGTTGGGGATAGAGATTGTGGCCCTGGAGCGCACCGACAAAGCAGTACCCATCACCGAGCTGCACATCGGTCTGCCCTTTGCCCTGGTCATCGGCAACGAGGTGGCCGGCGTATCGGGCCCGGTCTTGGCCAAGGCATCGCGCCACGCGGCGATACCCATGCTTGGATCCAAGTCGTCCCTCAACGCCTCCGTTGCATTTGCCGTG
Source organism: Thermoanaerobaculales bacterium (assembly GCA_021107705.1). Taxonomy (GTDB): domain Bacteria; phylum Acidobacteriota; class Thermoanaerobaculia; order Thermoanaerobaculales; family Sulfomarinibacteraceae; genus JAIOSJ01. Next base: position 23,556 of record JAIOSJ010000236.1, read on the forward strand.
GCCCTTTGGCAGCTCCGTTCGGGTCTCTAGCGTGAGTGTAATGCCCTCAATTGACGCCAGTGACGACGAAACGGCGAGTTTGCGGGGAACGGCGGCGATTGCACTGGGCGCTGCCCTCGAGCAGACTGAAATCGGGTAATATCTCAACGGGAGGGCTGATGAAGATTCATCTTGCGCGATGGGTGTGTCAGGAGGTCGAGACGAATCTTCGGAGAGTGAAGGAAGAGGTCTGCCGTGCGGCCATGGACGGTTCGGCAATCGTCGTTCTCCCGGAACTCTGCCTCACCGGCTATCGAAGAGAGGTGGCGCCCGAGGTTGCGCGGGAGGTCTTCTCTGCGGCCTCTCGTTCCTTTCCCGACCTTCTGTGCGTCTTCGGCTCGATATCCGAAGACGGACGCAACCGCTTGACGGCCTGGACCGGCGGCGAGGAGGTAGCTCGCTATGACAAGATCCACCTCTTCCTCCCCAATCAGGAAGAAGAGATGTGGCAGGCCGGGGACCTATTTGTCGCCCTCAGGTGGCGGGATCACACGATCGGCTTTCTCACGTGCAACGATGTGCGCTATCCCGAACAGGCCCGTGCTCTTCGGCTGAAAGCGGGCTGCGACCTGTTGATCGTCCCTGCTTGGTGGCCGTGGCGGCGTGATCACATCTGGCGAGCTCTGTTGCAGGCGCGAGCGATCGAGAATGCGATGTGGGTGGCCGGGTGTTGTGTGGCCGGCTCAGCCTTTCCCAAGGAGGACTTCGCCGGCGCCGGAAACTACGTCTTCGACCCGGTCGGCGAGCCGGTTATGACGGTGGATGACCACACCTACCGGCTCGACTTCGAACACCCACCCCGCTCGATGGTGGATCCACTGGAGTGCCCACCGGTGGCCGGCAAGGTCGAGGTAGTGGAAATCGAGTCTTAGCCCGCATTTCTCACCAGTGATCTACTACGACACCCGATACACCGTACCCTGCCGTGCCTTTCGCAACTCGCCCTCCTCAACGGACTGTCAAGTACGCCTACGTTGGTCAAGTCACGAAAAACCCAGCATGGCTCGGCGTCTCAGGCGTCTCGCTACGAAAACGGTGAGAAGTGCGGGTTAGGGCATCCGGGCTCGAACCACAGCGACAAACTTGAGGAGATCGTCGAGGTGGTTTTCCAACACGTCCCGAACCACCGACAAATTCACATCGGCGTATCCGTGGACCAGAATGTTACGAAAGCCAACCATGTCGCTGAGGAGAGCAGCCTGTGACTGGTCGAGCCACTCGTTTCGTCCCAGCAGATCGAAGAGCTCGCGATTGGTTCTCGGTTCACCCAGTCGTTCGTCGGAAACGATGTGGGAGGCGACGTCTTGGGCGGCCTGGATGGCCAGTTGGAGCGTGTGCTCCACGAATCGCTCCTCGCGGATATCGGTGTCGATGATCGCCGGATTGGCCAGCCGTTTCAGCTCGGCCACGCAGGTTTCGACGAAGGCCAGTTTTTTGGCCAAGAGTTCCGGGTCGGTCATGACCTAGCCACAACATCGCGCCCGCGGTATCGATTGAGCGTCGGGAGGAGATCGAAGTACTCGTTGCGTGCCCGGACTTCAAAGCGAATTCGTACCGCCCGATCGCGGTCCACCAGCAAAATTCCGTCTCGGAGTACACGATGGACAAGATCAGCCGGCGCACGATTGAGAATCACGACTTGGATCGTTCGGCCCAATGCCTTTTCGAGGAGGCCCTCCAGGTCGGACCGCAGACCCTGGAGCCGGCCTGGAGGCGTAGATTGCAGGAGAATACCGATGTCAACGTCGCTTGCAGCGGTCGCCGTATCGCGCGAGACGCTACCGAAGAGATAGGCGGCCACAAGGTCATGCCCCGCCGTCGCGAGTACTTCCCTGGTGCGGTCTTCAATCTGCTGCCGATTCATCAATCGATTATATCTCGGAATGCTGAGTCGCTCCTTCTTCATTATATGGTCTTCTCCACCTGGAAGACATCCGCCTTGTCTTTGTCCAAGCTCCTTGATGCCGTGAGTCAGAACAAAGGCGGTTCCAAAGGTGAGACCGAAATCCTTGAGACCCTCCCTGTCGCCCACACCCATGGTGATGCCCAGGGCTGCCAGTCCTGGGAGAATCTGGGTAAGGTCACCGAGGCTGCGCACGTCATCCGTGTCCGCCACGACGAAGTAGGTACCCAGCCCAAGAGCCAGCCCGGCGGTCACC